>NYZB01000265.1 GCA_002687015.1 Deltaproteobacteria bacterium | reverse complement strand
GCGGGCGGCGGCCGGATCGAGCTGTGCTCCTACCCGGAAGCCCACCACTCCTTCGACTCGATCGAGCCCCAGACCTGGCTCGCCGACGCTGTGCGCCTGGGTCGCAAGAGCATCACCCTCGCCGGCGACGGTCGGATGTTCTTCACCGGCTCGGACGGCCGGGAGCACGAGGTCGGCGAGCCCGGCCAGCGAAAGGCCAGCTTCGAGAAGGCGTCCATCCGCGGCGCCCACATCGGCGGCCACTGGGAGGCCCGACGCCGGAGCTTCTCGGATGCCGACGGATTCTGGCGAGAGCACCTGCTGGGCGACGGCTAGGCCGGGTCGACCGCGCGTCTATACTGGCGGCCATGAGTGGGCGGCCATGAAGCGAACCCCCGTTGCGCTCCAATGCCTGCTCGCGGCTCTGCTCTTTCTCCTGGGCCATCCGGCAGCTCCAGCCCTGGCCACGACCTACTGCAGCCACGGCGTCTGCATCGACACGGTCGGGCGTTCGGGCGGGGGTGCCCGCTTCGTCGGGCGGCACGACTTCGCCGTTCCGACGCGGATCGACTTCTCGTTGGAGCTCCAGGCCATGAAGGCGGAGCCAGCCGAGACCCTGAGCCGGCTCGTGCCCCCGGGCGCGGCCCTCGAGCTGGCCGTCGCGATCCCCACCTCCCCCCGCGACTTCCACTACAGGTTCCGGTTTCGCTACCAGATCGGCGACCCCGGTCCCCGTCACGACGAGGCGGCGCGCTACCGGATTCCCTTCGGCGGCCCGGCCCCGCGCAGACTCACCCAGCGGGGCAACGGCGGCTTCAGCCACCGCGGGCGGGTCGCCTACGACTTCAAGATGCCCAAGGGGATGCCGATCCTGGCCGCGCGCGAGGGCATCGTCGCGTCCGTCGTCGACGAGTACACACGGGGAGCCCGCCGCAAGAGCCTCGCTGGCAAGGCGAACCGGGTCAGCATCGCCCATCCCGACGGGACGATCGCGCGCTACGTGCACCTGTCGAAGGGAGCCCTGGTGACGGTCGGGCAGCACGTGAAGGCCGGCCAACGGATCGGCACGAGCGGAAACACGGGCTACACGACGGGCCCCCATCTCCATTTCGAGGTCTATCGGGCCGTCCCCGAGGGCGACAGCGAGACGATCGACATCCGCTTCGACGACGGCTCCCCGCGCGGGGCAGCGCCGGTGGCCGGGAGCTACTACGGGCCGGGCCACGAGACGCCCCCGTCGTGATACGCTGGCCAGCAGCCTGGGAAGGGCGAAATTGCCAGCCGTAGCCGAAGGCATCCATGGCGGGCGGCCGGGAACCGGATCATGCGCAACTCCTTCCTCGTGTTCCTGGCCCTGCTGTGGACCGTTAGCGCCCAGGCGGGCCAGCTGGTCGAAGTGGAGATCGAGCACCACTGGAGCGTCCTCGGCGTCATGACCGCAGGCGCGGTTCCCCAGACCCATGGCACCTCGACAGCCCAGATGGGCACCTGGGGTGGCGGCCCTGCCCTGACCGGCACCGCGACCGTCGCCCCGCCGACGACGTCACCGATCAGCTCCATCACCGTCCAATTCAGCAACCACAGCGCACTCAGCGTGACGGCGGGCGGCGCCCTGACCGGTGGCGTCCAGAGCGTCCACGTGTGTGCCTACCTGTTCGGCTTCTGCGCAATCGCGATCCCCGTAGCCACCGGTGCGGCGGGCACGGCTACCACCGGCCACTACGGCATCCACGTCACCGTGATCAACCAGAAGTGGACCCTTGGCCAGGCCATCGCCACTGGACTCACCAGTGGGGGCCTACCGCTACCCAACGTGACGATAACGGGCTCGTTCGACCTAGCCACGGGAGCGACAGGCCATGGGTTTCTCTCGCTGGTCGCCGCCACCACGATCGTGGTCTCGGCACCGTCGTTCAATGTCCGATCGAGAACCGCGACTCCATCGAGACTGCACCTTCGCTTCGTCCCCGAGCCCTCTAGCACGTGGCTCCTCGGTGCAGCGGTGCTGGGCATCACGAGCGTCGCTCGCAAGCGCAGGCTCGCCCCCGGTAGGATGGAGTCGAGGTCGGCCCCGGATTCCTGCGGGGTCTGATCCTCAGGTCCCGGGACGCCCGGACTGGAGGAAGGTGTCGGCGAAGCGTCGGAGGCCGTCCAGGGCTTCGCGCGAGCGGCGCCAGGGGGCGATCATCAGCCGGTCGACGCCGATCGCCTCCCAGCGCGCGACGTCGTCCGGGCTCCGGACCTGCCCGCCCAGGCTGATCGTGAAGGGCTCGTGGTCGAGCTCCAGCTCCTTGCGAAGCTCGCGCAGGCGCCCGATCAGGGCGGGGGCGGTCTCCAGGGTATGACCGAGGCCCATCCAGCCCTCGCATTGCCGGGCGGCGCGGCGCAGGGCGGCCTCCGACTCTCCCCCGGCGCAGATCGGCGGCCAGGGCTTCTGGATGGGCTTCGGCTCGAAGACGACGGGGGGGAAGGAATAGAACTCGCCGCGGTGTTCGACGGGACTCTCGGTCCACAGGCGCTTGCAGACCGCCAGCGCCTCGTCGAGGCGGCGGCCACGCGTGGCGGGGTCGAGCCCGGCCGCGACCCACTCCTCGCGCAGCCAGCCCGCCCCGATGCCCAGCTCGGCCCGCCCTCCGGACACGATGTCGAGGGTCTGCACGGCGCGCGCCGCCGCGAAGGGATGGCGCAGCCCCAGCAGGTAGACGTGGGTGCCGAGCCGGATGCGCTCGGTCCGACCGGCGATCCAGCACAGCCAGGCGAAGGCGTCGTAGACCGGGGTCGTCGGCGGCACGGGGGGCGCGTCGTCGCCGGGATGCGGTGAGCCGGACATGTCCTCGGGGAAGATCAGGTGCTCGGGCATCCACACCGATTCGAAGCCGAGCCGGTCGGCGAGCTCCGCAGCCTCGCCGTGAAGGCCGGGGTGGAGCGCCCCGAGTGTGACTCCGTACTTCATCGATCTCCTCTCGGCCCTGGCGAGACGCAGTCTACCGCGGGCGAACCCCGCCTAGACGACTCCGGCGTCGCGAAGCGCGGCGATCTCCTCGGTGTCGTAGCCCGCCTCCGCGAGCACCTCGTCAGTGTGTTCGCCGTGCAGCGGTGGACGCCGTTCGATCCGACCCGGGGTCGCCGAGAGCTTCACGGGGAGCCCGGTCGTTCGGAATGTGCCGACCTCGGGATGGGAGAGCTGCTGCAGCATGTCCCGAGCCAGGACGTGGGGGTCCGAGAAGACCTGCTCGAGGTCCCACACGGGGCCGCAGGGCACGCCGGCTGCATTGATGCGCTCGACCCAGGTCGCGACGTCGGCCTCGCCCAGGGCCGCGTCGATCTCCGCCGTCAGCTCGGCCCGGTTGCGCACGCGTGCGCCCACGTCGCCGAAGCGCGGGTCCTCCCGCCACTCCCCGTGGCCCAACACCTCGCAGAGCTTCCCCCACATGGCGTCGTTGCCGGCGGCGATGTTCAAGAAGCCGTCGCGGGCGCGGAAGCGACCGTAGGGCGAGGCCAGGGGATGGTGCTGACCGGCCGGGCCCGGGTGGGCGCCCCGCTCGAAGTACATGCCTGCGCCCCAGGTGAGCACGCCCAGGGTCGCCTCCAGCAGGGAAGTGTCGACGAGCTGCCCCCGACCGGTACGCGCGCGAGCGAGCAGCGCCAGCTGGATGCCCTGGGAGGCGAAGACCCCCGCCAGGAGATCGGAGATCGCGATGCCCGAGCGTGTGGGACCACTCTCCTCGGTCCCGGTCAAGCTCATGAGCCCGCTCATGCCCTGGGCGATCTGGTCGAAGCCGGGGCGATCCCGGTAGGGTCCCGTCCGTCCGAAGCCCGAGATCCCGCAGTAGACCAGGCGCGGAAAGCG
This sequence comes from Deltaproteobacteria bacterium, assembly GCA_002687015.1. Classification (GTDB taxonomy): domain Bacteria; phylum Myxococcota_A; class UBA9160; order UBA9160; family UBA6930. The sequence continues at coordinate 7,355 of NYZB01000265.1, read as the reverse complement.
CTCGAGCAAGTCGTCGGCACCCACGCCCAGCCGCTCCATCACGCCCGGCCGGAAGTTCTCCACCAGGACGTCGGCTTCCCGGAGCAGACGCAGCAGGACCTGGCGTCCCTCCTCCTGTCGAAGGTCGAGGGTCATGGAGCGCTTCGCGCGGTTGGCGGAGAGGAAGAAGTAGCTGTCCCGGGGGCTGCCGGCGGGACGAAACTCCCGGCCCTCGCGGGCCTCCACCTTGACCACGTCCGCCCCGTAGTCCCCGAGCAGCATCGTGCAGAAGGGCCCCGCCAGATACCGGGTCAGGTCGATCACCCGCACGCCTTCGAGGGGAGCTTCCATGCCCGCGGAGGCTAGTCCAGACCGACCGGGTTACCCTGCTGCCGGCGGGGGAGCCCGGAGAATGACATGAAGGTGGATGCAGGCCTGATGACGACGCTGGACCAGGTGCCGGCGACCGCGCGAAGACTGGAGGAAGAGGGCTTCGACGGAGCCATCACGGCCGAGACCAGCAACGACCCCTTCTTTCCGCTGGTCCTGGCGGCCGAGCATACCGAGCGCATCGAGCTGATGACCTCGATCGCCGTGGCCTTCGCCCGCAACCCGATGGTGCTCGCCAACATCGGAAACGACCTGCAGGCCTTCTCCAAGGGGCGATTCATCCTGGGCCTCGGCTCGCAGATCAAGCCCCACGTGACCAAGCGCTTCAGCATGGGGTGGTCCCACCCGGCGGCCCGCATGCGGGAGTTCATCCTGGCGATGCGCGCGATCTGGGACTGCTGGTACGAGGGCCAGCCCCTGGCCTTCCGGGGCGAGTACTACACCCACACGCTCATGACCCCGATGTTCACCCCGACCAACAACGCATACGGCCCGCCGCGCGTCCTGCTGGCGGCCGTGGGGCCCAGGATGACCGAGGTCGCAGGCGAGACCGCCGACGGTATGCTGGTCCACGCCTTCACCACCGCGAAGTACCTGAGCGAGGTCACGGTGCCCGCCATCGAGCGGGGCCTCGAGGCGGGCGGCCGCAAGCGCAGCGACTTCGAGGTCAGCTACCCGGCCTTCGTGGTGTCGGGCTCCGACGAGAAGGCCTGGGAGGCCACGCGCAGCGGGATCTGCAAGCAGATCGCCTTCTACGGGTCGACGCCCGCCTACAAGGGCGTGCTCGAGATGCACGGCTGGGGCGAGCTACAGGCCGAGCTCAATGCGCTCTCGAAGCAGGGCCAGTGGGACGAGATGGGCAGCCGCATCAGCGACGAGATCCTGGAGGCCTTTGCGGTGGTGACCGAGCCCCACCGCATCGCCGGCGAGCTCAAGAAGCGCTTCGGCGACACCGTGGACCGCGTCTTCTGCACCTTCCCCTTTGCCTCGCCGGAAGACCAACGAGCCTTCATCGAGGAATTGCACGCCGGGTAGGCGACGGGAGCAGACCCCCGCCACCTACCGGATGCGATCTCTGGCCTAGTCGCCGCCGCAGGGGTTCTCGGCCTCTCCGCACGGGTTCTCGGCGCAGGGGTTCTCTGCACAAGGGTTCTCTGCGCAGGGATTCTCGGCGCAGGGATTGTCCCCGGCCTCCTCGTGGTGGTCTGCCGTAGCCACCATGGGCAGGGCGAGCATGGCGGCCACGGCGGCGGCCATGCCGAGGCGGCGGGCGGAACGCTGGATCCGGATCATGGAATCTCCTTCGATGGGGCGGGTGGAGCCCCCGTCGTGGGATGCTGGACACCGGCCCTGGTTTCCCGTCTCCACAGGTTCGCAGCGTTCGGGCACCAGGGGAGTGACCGACGTCACCCTTCGGGCCAGAGCCGCTTCCACCAGGGCTGGGGTTCGCTCACCTCGGCTGGCTTGGACCCGCCCGTCCAGCCCCGGATCTCGTCGATGGCCCAGCCCGTCAGATTCGCCAGGGTCTGCGCCTCCTTCTCGAAGCGGCCGGGCAGGCCCGCGCGGTAGGTGTCGGCCTGCTTGCACTGGGTGCTGCCCTTCCAGGGGTGCCGCAGCACGTAGCGGCCCTGGAAGTTGGTGCGGTCGCCCGTCTCCTGGAAGCGCAGGTCCTCGGGGAAGTGGTCCCGGTCGTAGCGAACGTGCAGGCGGGTCACGAAGACGTCGCGGGCCTGGCCCGGCCCGGGCCGACGCCGCGGCGACGGCGCCACGATCCCGGGCCCCGGCCCGGGTGCTCCGGCCGTCGGGTCGTCCACCCAGAAGACCCCGAGCTTGCGAAGCTCCTTCGGGGAGAGCGGGTCCGCCGCGCAGGGATCGCACCAGTTCATGTCCCACGCATACTCGAGGAAGACCGCCTCGTCGTTCTCCCGCCGGGCCTGCTCGCCGAACATGGCCTTGTAGAACTCGCCGAAGCGCTCCTTGGTCGCGACCGGCAGGTCCATGCCCGTGGGCAGGCGCACGGTGCGGTAGTTCGTCGTCTCGACCCGGCCCGTGCGGGTGAGGGTGTAGACGAAGAGCTCCTGGGCGCCCTTCGCGTTCACGGTGCCGAGGCGGATCGGCAGCATGAACTTCTTCGACTCGAAGGCGATCTGCAGGGGCCGGAGGTTCTGGAAGCCGCTCTTGGCCTGCTCCTCCAGGTTCACCTTGGCGACGAAGAAGCGCATGCCTTGCTTCAGGTAGCTGCCGAGCACGGGCCCGGCCCCCTCGGGCAGCTTGTAGCCATTCTCGAGCAGCCAGGTCTCGAGGCCCGCGCTCTCCTTGGCGGAGAGGATCAGGATGTCGTACTCGCCGACCGTGTAGGAGGCCTCGATGGTCACGCCGAGCGACTTGGCTCGGGCCCCGCCCGAGGGGGCCGCCGCCATCATGTTCGCACTGGGGACTCCCAGCTCGTAGTCGACCCGGCGGCAGGGATCCTCGTCGAAGTACTCCACCAGACGCGGTGCGGTGTAGGCATCCAGGTGGTCGATCACCGCCATGTCGCCCACGTGGATCTGCTCGCGCTCCAGAAAGGTGGGCACGGGCACCACCAGGGCGAACTCCGTCGGGTCCCCCTTGAAGTCGTTGACCATGGTCAGGACGGTGCGGTCGCCATCGCGCACGAGCACGACCTGCGAGGCCTCGTTCCAGAGCTGGGTATCGGCCTTGGCGACGTAGAAGCCGCAGAAGGCGGCGGCCGTGTCAGCGAGGAGCAGCGAGACCCACAGAATGGGCAGCCAGGGGACCGGGATGCGGCGCATGGTCAGCGACCTCCTTCGTAGGGGCCCAGTGGAAGACCGGACCCGGGAGCCAACGATCGAGGAGCGGCACCAGTGGCGCCGCGGCGAACAGGGCGTAGAGCATGCCGTTGGGCAGGTAGGCGCCGTAGACCAGCGCAAAGCCCAGGCCTGCCACCACCAGCGCGAAGGCGACCCGGGCTGGGCGCGCGCGAGGCGTGGTGCGCGGATCCGAGATCATGAAGAACGCGAAGATCAGCAGCGCGCCGTTCTGGAGCTGGTGCCAGGGGATCGCCCACGGGTCGCCCAGCCACAGGGCGCGCCCAAAGAGCAGACCGGCCCAGGTCAGCAGGAAGGCCCAGGTGACGTCGCTGCGTGCCGCGCGGTGGATCACGAACTGCCCGGCCCCCGCCATGGCCAGGCCGAGGAGCACCGCGTGGCCCCACTGGCCGGCAGAGACCCAGGCGCCCTCGCTCGCCAGCAGCAGCACCACGATGCCGAAGTTGGCGGGGTTGAAGAAGTGGCCGCCGCCGGCCCGGAGCAGGAACTTGCTCCCGATCGCCAGCACCGCCGCGCCCGCGGCCAGCCCTGGATGGGCGACCCGCAGCAGCATGGTCAGGGAGAGCGCGGTCACGATCGGGCTGCTCGCATCGAAGGGCTCGCCGCGCCAACGCCGGCCCAGGGCCTCGGTCGCGACCGCGCTCGTCACGATCGCAAGCCCGTGGAGCGGCACGATCTCCAGATCGAGACCCAGGACCCCCCAGGTCACGAGCGAGCCGAGCGCAAGGAGCTGGAAGATGCGCAGGTCCATCACGCTCCGAGCCTACCCCCTGGAAGGGACCTTGGTGTAAAGAAGCGGTAAACCGCTCAGCGCAGGAAGAGCTGGTAGGCCGGGTTTCCGGTCTCCTCGATCCACGGGTAACCGAGCTCCGCGAGGTAGCCCAGGAAGGAGGCGTCTTCGTCGGCGGGTACCTGGATGCCAGCGAGGACCCGCCCCACGGCGGCGCCGTGGTTGCGGTAGTGGAAGAGCGAGAGGTTCCAGCGGGGATCCATCAGGTCGAGGAAGCGACTCAGCGCTCCCGGCCGCTCGGGGAACTCGAAGCGAAGCAGCCGCTCGCCCGCGAGATCGGGGGCCCGGCCACCCACCATGAAGCGGGTGTGCAGGAGCGCCATCTCGTTGTCGGTCATGTCGACGACCGGGTACCCGGCGGCCTCGAGCCGTCCGGCAACGCTGGCGCGGGTCTGGTCGCCGAGCTGGAGGCCGACGAAGACGTGGGCCTCGTTCGGGTCCGCCAGGCGGTAGTTGAACTCGGTCACGTTCCAGTCCCGCAGCGTCGCGCAGAGCTCGCGGAAGCTCCCCGGGCGCTCGGGAATGGTCACGGCCAGGATCGCCTCGCGGCGCTCTCCGAGCTCGGCTCGCTCGGAGATGTGGCGCAGGCGATGGAAGTTGATGTTGGCGCCGCTCTGGATCGCGACCAGGCTTCGGCCCTGCCCTTCTCCCTTCTCCTCGAGCCAGCGCTTCATGCCGGCCACGGCCAGCGCCCCGGCGGGCTCGGCCAGCACGCGGGTGTCCTCGAAGAGGTCCTGGATCGCCGCGCACACCTCGTCGATCCCCACGCGCACCACCCCGTCCACACGGCCCGCCACGAGACGGAAGGGCTCGTCTCCGACCTGGCGCACGGCAGCGCCGTCCACGAAGAGGCCCACGCGATCGAGCGGGACAGGCCGGCCGGCTTCGAGGGCCGCTGCCAGGCAGGCCGCATCGTCGGGCTCGACGGCCACGACCTGGGTCTCGGGGCGCAGGAACTTGACGTAGGAGAGAACGCCGGCGAGCAGGCCGCCGCCACCCACGGGCACGAAGATCGCATCGATGGGATCGGGGTGCTGGCGGAGGATCTCGACGGCAATCGTCCCCTGCCCGGCGATCACGTCCGGGTCGTCGAAGGGGTGGATGGGGGCCAGGGCGCGAGCGGCCTGCAGGCGCGTCGCCTCGGCCAGGGCGTCGTCGTAGCCATCTCCGTGCAGCACGACCTCCGCACCCAGGGCCGCCACGGCTCCCACCTTGATCGAGGGCGTCGTGCGCGGCATGACGATCGTGGCGGCCGCACCCAGCCGGGCCGCCGCGAGCGCCACGCCCTGGGCGTGGTTGCCGGCGGACGCGGCGATCACGCCCCTGCGCAGCTCCTCGGGACGCAGGGCGGCGAGCTTGTTGTGGGCTCCGCGCAGCTTGAAGGAGAAGACCGGCTGCAGGTCCTCGCGCTTCAACCAGACCCTCTCTCCGAAGCGCGCCGAGAGGGCGGGCGCCGACTCGAGGGGCGACTCCCGGGCCACCTCGTAGACGCGCGCGCGCAGGATGCGTTCGATGATCGGATCGGCGGCCATGGCGCGAGTGTACCCGGCGCTCCTCTCCACCCCTACCAGTGGTCCCAGTGGAGCACCTCGTCGAGCGGCTTGCGGGCCACGGGGCCGAAGGCGCGATCCGGATAGCCGAGCGCGATCGTCACGGCGATGCGCACCTCGGGCGGAATGCCGAGGGTCTCGCGCACCACGGCCTCGCCGGCGAGATGGAAGGTGGTGAAGGTCGAGCCCAGCCCGAGGGAGCGCGCGGCGACGATCAGGTTCTGGGCAGCGGGGTAGAGAGCCGACCAGACCATCTGCTCGCTCGGGGCACCGGGGGGGTAGACGGGTCGGCCGCACACGAAGACGAGCACCGGCACCCGATCAAGGTGGTGGATCAGATGGGAGGCGCCGGCCAGCACGCGCCGCTGGACCGGGTCGTCGCCGGGATCGATCGCGTCGATGGCCGGCCCCATGGTCTCCTCGAGCGTCTCGCAGATGCGCTTCTTCTTCGCCGCATCCCGGAGGACCACGAAGTCCCAGCCCTGGCTGTTGCCCGGGTTGGACGCGCGCGTCGCCGCGTGGAGGACCCGGCGCAGCAGCTCCTCGGGAACCGGGTCGGGCTTCAGGTACCGGATGGCCCGGCAGGTCTCCATGGCTTCGATCGCGTCCACGCGGCACCTCCCTCGGCAGGGAGGGTACCGCGGGGGAGAGGCCGACAGCCTGCTCCCGGCCGACGCTCGCGAGGCGCGCCCACCGGAAGTAGCATGCGCCTTCGGGCACGAGCCCCGGAGGACCCATGGAGCTACAACACGACGAGCTGCTGCGCGCCTACCGCCGCATGCGCATGATCCGTCTCTTCGAGGAGAAGCTCTCGGAGCTGGTGCAGGCCGGCAAGATGGGCGGCTTCCTGCACCTCTACGCCGGAGAGGAGGCGGTCGCCGTCGGTGTGTGCAGCCAGCTCGGCGACGACGACATCGTCACCTCCACCCACCGTGGCCACGGCCACTGCATTGCCAAGGGCGTGGACGTGAAGGGCATGATGGCGGAGCTCTTCGGGCGTGCCACGGGCACCTGCAAGGGCAAGGGCGGCTCGATGCACATCGCGGACATGGACAAGGGCATGCTGGGCGCGAACGGCATCGTGGGAGCGGGAATCCCGCTCGCTACGGGCGCGGGCCTGACCGCCAAGATCCGCAAGACCGACCACGTCGCCGTCGCCTTCTTCGGGGATGGCGCCACGAATCAGGGCCAGTTCCACGAGTCCCTCAACATGGCCTCCAACTGGAAGCTGCCCGTGGTCTACGTGGTCGAGAACAACGGCTTCGGCGAGTTCACTCCCACGGAGTTCGTGGTGCCCGTGAAGGACATCGCAGAGCGCGCCCACTCGTACGCCATGGAGAGCGAGATCGCCGACGGGATGGACTTCTTCGACGTCGCCGAGAAGACGGCCCGAGCCCTGGAGAGGGCCCGCGCGGGAGAAGGCCCCACACTGCTGGAGTGCAAGACCTACCGGTTCCTGGGCCACTTCGCGGGCGACCCCCTCGTCTACCGCTCCAAGGAGCAGGCCGAGGACTGGATCCAGAACCGCGATCCCCTCGACCGCTTCGAGACCCACGCCACCGAGGCTGGCCTGGTCACGGCCGACGAGCTGCGCGAGGTCGACGGCGAGGTCGAGCGCGAGCTCCAGCGGGCCGTCGACGAGGCCCAGCAGGCCCCCTTCCCGGACGTCAGCGAGGTTCTCACCGACGTCTACGTGGAGACCCCATGAGCGAGCGCACTCTCTCGGTCGCCGGCGCCATCAACGAGGCCCTCCAGATCGCGATGCAGAGCGATCCGGACGTGATCCTGCTCGGCGAGGACGTCGTCGGCGGTGGC
>NYZB01000264.1 GCA_002687015.1 Deltaproteobacteria bacterium | reverse complement strand
TTCGCCTGGAGGGAGTAGTGGACGAGCCGGAAGTCCCCCCGCTCACAGGCCCGTGAGAAGGACCTCTCGACCTCCCGCACGAGCCGAACAGCACGAAGCGACGGCACCCCAGGCCGCACCTTCAAGGTGACGTGGCAGGGATGCCGCGAGGCGAGGGCCGCCCGGGAGAGGTGCCGCACGCGGGGGTTGGGCCCGGGCTTGCGCCCAGCGCCGGGCCGCTTACCGCCCCAGCCGTAGTGCTTGAGCTCGAGCTGCTGGGGGCGCCGACGACTCATGATGGTGTAGAATAAGGCGATCTTTAAGTCCAGTCAAGCACTTTCTCTCGGCCAGTCCACATTCCTCCAACGAAGCCCCCACGCCCCGCGCCGGACGCTCGGCAGCCCGGGCCCGCCCACACGCCCCGAGACGAAGCCCCAGCCACGCGCACCACCCCCCTTACCAACCTTCCGGACCCCCGCCCAAACGAGCACGAGGCGCGAAACGAGCACTCCAACCTCGCCGAGGGCGCTCAGCAGCCCGGTTCCACCCGCATGCCCCGGGACACCATCCCAAGTGCGCGAATCACCCCCCTTCAGGAAAGCTCCGAAAGCGCCGTGGGCGGTTCAAGGGAGCGCCGGCGGCGTCAGGGCAATCGGACCGTTGCCGTTCCGAGGACGCGGGTCTCCCCGGCTTCGTTCTCGAGGGTCAGGTCGATCTCGACGGTGTGGGCGTCGTCGTCCATGTCGGTGACGACGCCGGTGACGGTGTGGGGGTGGCCGACGAGGACGGGGGCGCGGAAGACGGTGTCGATCTTCTCGACCTGGGCCTCCGGGGCCCAGTGGTGGATCATGGAGGCCATGACGGCCTGGCTCATGATGCCGGGTACGATGGCTCCTGGAAGGCCCTGCTTGCGGGCCGCCTCGTGGTCGGTGAAGCGCTCGTTGAGCATGCCCGCGGCCTTCACGAAGGTGGTCACGTTGGGGATGCTGGTGTCGGGGGTCAGCGGCGGGAGGTCCTCGCCGAATTCCACGTCGGAGAATCGCCGGCTCGTCATTGGTTCGGCTTCTCGCGAATGACCATGCGCGAGTCGACGATCGAGGCGAGCTTCTCGCCCTCGTAGAGCTCCATGCGAGCCACGAGGAAGATCATCCGCCCCGAGCGCCCCGTCTTCTCGTAGATCTCGTGGAGATGGCTGCGGCCGACCAGCTCGGTGCCCGCCCGCAGCGGGTGCTGGGGCATCACCGCCTTGCCGGCGTCGAGGGGGAGGCCGATCCTGGGGAACTCGTCGGGCAGGAGGCGCCGGCTATGGAAGCGCGCCGTGAAGGTGGGCGGGGCCTGGAAGTCCGGATCGTCGGGGTCCGTGAAGCGTGGCGCCGTTTCGCCGACCGCCCTGGCAAAGTCCAGCATCTGGTCCGCCCGGAGCTCGAACTTCTGCTCGTCGAAGTCGAGGTTCAGCCAGTCTCGTTTCAGGTCGTCGATTTCCATGAGATCGCTTCGAACTCCTCGGCACGCAGGGCCTCCACGAGGTCTCCCTCGTCCGCGATGGGCCCCGGGAATCGGGTAGCACAGCGCCCGATGTGGCTCACGATATGGGCGTCACTTCCCCCGATGCCGAGCCAGCCCTGGGCGCTGGCCAGCTCCTGGGCCGCCTGATCCTCGCGGCCCCGGCTGCCCCCGTTCAGCACCTCGAGGATCCGCACGCCGGTGGGCACGCCGAGGGCCTCGACGTGGGCGCACATCCCCACCCGCGTGCGCCCGGGGTGGCAGGGGACGGCGATCGCGCCGTGGCGGTCGCTCTCCTCGAGGACCCGGGCCAGGGGGAGACGGATGTCCGCGAAGTCGAGGGCATGGGTCAGCGGCTCGCGGACGCCGAAGACGAGCACGTGGCCGTACTCGGTCTCGACCTCGCTGGCTTTCAGGATGGCGAGATCGAACTCGGCGGCCAGGGGACCGTAGTCGGATTCCCGGTCGAACTGCCGGTGTTCGGTGAGCACGAAGCCATCGATCCCGATCTCCTTCTTGCGGATCCACTGGCAGTAGTTCCGGACCTTCGCTCGACCGTCGTCCGACTTCACCGAGTGGGCGTGGAGGTCGAGGATCATCACGCTGCCCCTGGGTCGGTGACGGCACGCCAGGCCTCGTCGACCTGGCGCAGCAGTGCGCTCTCGTCGCCACCGTTGTCGATCACCCGATTCGCGCGGGCCTTGCGCTCCTGGTTCGAGAGCTGTGCGTCGATGCGCGCCCGTGCGGCCGAGGCATCGAGCCCGCCCCTGTCGACGGCGCGCGCCACGGCGACCTCCGGCTCCACGACGACGACCCAGATCTCGTCGACCAGATCCTCCCAGCCGGCTTCCAGCAGGACGGCCGCCTCCAGCACGACGACCTCCGCGCGGGCCGCCGCGATCTCCGCCTCCGCGAGGCGCCGGATCTCTGGCCACACGATCGCCGTCAGCCTCTCGAGCTCGGCGGGGCGATCGAAGACCTTGGCGCCCAGCGCCTTGCGGTCGATCGTCCCGTCGGGGGCGACGACCTCCGCGCCGAAGGCCTCGGCCACCTGTCGGTGGGCCTCGCGGCCGGGCTCGTAGGCGCGGTGCCCGAGCCGATCCGCGTCGATCACGTGGGCGCCCCGCTCCCCCAGAGCCTGGGCGACGGTGGACTTTCCGGCAGCGATGCCTCCCGTGAGGCCGATGACGATCACGACGGGCGCGGATCCTAGCAGTACCCCGGGCGCTTCCTAGGCCCTGGGGGCGAGGGCCTCGAGGAGTTTCCAGTCCACCTCTCCCGGCGCCCCGCCGGCCTTCAAGGGCTGGATGCACACGTGGGAGGCGCCCGCGTCCCGATGGGCCTTCACGCGATCACGGATCGCCTCTTCGTCTCCCCAGGCGACCAGTGCGTCGATCAGCGCGTCGCTGCCGCCGTGGGCGATGTCGTCGTCGTCGAATCCCAGGCGCTTCCAGTTGTTCGCGTAGTTCGGCAGACCGGCGTACATGGCCAGGGCCTGGCGCGCCGCTTCGCGCGCCTTCTGGCGGTCCACTTCCAGGCAGACCTTCTGCTCGACGCACAGCATCTTGTCCGGGCCCAGGATCTCGCGCGCCATGGCCGTGTGCTCCGGCGTGGTCCAGTAGGGATGCGCGCCATCGGCCTTCTCGGCGGCCAGGGCGAGCATCTTCGGACCGAGCGCCGCGATGACGGTCCTGGGCGTCGCGGCGGGCGGGACGGACGAGTAGGGCGAGGCCTCCATCACTTCGAGATAGGCGCGCATCGCCGCGACCGGCTTGCCGTACTCGAGCCCGCGGACCCCCGCGACGAGGGGTGCGTGGCTCACGCCGATCCCCAGCAGGAATCGGTCTCCCGACTGCTCGGCAAGTGTGTACTGGGACTGCTTCGTCATCCCGGGATGGCGGTGGTAGATGTTCGCGATCCCGGTGGCCAGGACGAGTCGCTCGGTCTGCGTGAACAGATAGGCCGCGTGGGCGAAGGGGTTGCGACCCAGGGTCTCGGGTAGCCACAGCGCTGCGTAGCCCAGCCCTTCCAATCGGCTCGCGAACTCGCCCGCCTGGGGGGCATCCATGGTCTCCGTGAAGTACCAGACGCCGAGCGATCCCAGTTCCATCGTCCACTCCTTCGCCGCGCTGGCCACTGCGCGCCAGCTGGCCAGGCTCCGTCAGGGAGTCGGATCCTATCGCACCCCCATGCTCCCGCCGACGGCGCCGGTCCGGTGGATCCGGGGTACCCTGCGAGCCGAAGCGAGGAGGACTCCCGTGAAGGGCATCATCTACCACGGCCAGCACGACTTCCGCGTCGAGGAGGTCGCCGATCCCGCGATCCAGCACCCCCACGATGCCATCGTGCGCGTCGAAGAGACGGCCATCTGCGGCTCGGACCTGCACCTGTGGCACGGGGAGTCCCTTCCGGTCGACGGCTTCGCCATGGGCCACGAGTTCGGGGGCATCGTCGAGGATGTGGGCTCTGCCGTCGCCCACTTCCGGAAGGGCGATCGCGTCGTCGTTTCCTGCACCGCCGGTTGCGGGCACTGCAGCTTCTGCAGCCGCAAGCTCTACGGTGGTTGCACCACCCTTGCCCCGGCCGGCCCCTACACCAACGTGTTCGGCAACCCCCTGCTCCCCGGCGGGCAGGCCGAGGGAGTTCGGGTCCCCTGGGCCGACATCAACCTGTTCCGCGTGCCGGAGAGCCTGGGGCTCGAGCAAGCGCTCTTCGTCACCGACATCCTGCCCACGGGCACGATGGGCGCGGAGCTGGCCGAGGTCGGTTTCGGGGACGTCGTCGTCGTGTTCGGATGCGGTCCCGTCGGGACCTTCGCCCAGCGGGCCTCCCAGATCCGGGGAGCTGCCGCCGTCGTGGCCGTCGATCTTCACGAGGGCCGGCTCGCCCGGGCCAAGGAGCGCGGCTGCATTCCGGTGAATCCCTCCCGTGAGGATCTGAAGGAGAGGGTCCTGGAGCTGACCCATGGCGAAGGCGCCGATGCGGCCGTGGAGGCGGTGGGAGTGCCCGCCTTGGTGCGCGACGCCATCGACGTGGTGCGCCACGGCGGCCGGGTCTCGGTGGTCGGCGTCATTCCAGCGGACGAAGTCCCGCTGCCGATCATGAGCGGCGTCATGGCCAAGAACATGACCCTTCGCGCCGGTCTCGTGACGCCGCAGAACCACGTCCAGAGCCTCTTGCCCCTGATCGAGCAGGGCCGTCTGGACCCCACCGAGATCATCACCCACCGCATGCCCCTCTGCGACGGCGTGAAGGGTTACGAGGTGTTCGCGGCCCGGGAGGAAGACGTCTTGAAGGTGGTGCTCACCCCGTGATGGAGGACGCGCCAGGTGGATCTCGAGCTCGAAGGGCGCATCGCCCTCGTCACCGGGAGCTACCGGGGGACCGGCGCGGGGATCGCCCGGGTGCTGGCGGCCGAGGGTGCCGAGCTGCTGGTGCACGGCTTCGAGTCCGGGCCGGCCGAGCAGGTCGCGGCCGAGTTCCGCGCGAGCGGGGGGAAGGCCCGCGCCGTCCACGGCGACATCCGCTGCGACGACGGAGCCGCGACCGTGGCCGAGCAGTGCGGTGAGGTCGACCTGCTCGTGAACAACTACGGCGTGGCCGAGGCCGGGAGCTGGGAGAGCGGGACGGAGGACTGGATCGACCTCTACCAGAAGAACGTGCTCTCCGGGGTCCGGCTGGTCCAGCACTTCGTACCGGGGATGCGCGCCAGGGGCTTCGGCCGGGTGATCTTCGTGGCCACCGTCGGCACGGTGCGCCCGGCGGCACGCATGCCCCACTACTACGCCTCGAAGGCGGCCCTTCCGAACCTGACCGCCAGCCTCGCCAAGGAGGTGGCGGGCAGCGGCGTGACGGTCAACTGCGTGAGCCCGGGGATCGTCGCCACCGCCGAAGTCGTGGAGAGCTTCACGCGCCGGGCCGAGCGCCGCGGTCTCCGCACGGATTGGCCCTCGGTCGAGCGCCTGATGCTCGACGAGTTCATGCCCAACCCCACCGGTCACATCGGCGGGCCCGAAGAGGTGGGCGCACTCGTGGCCTTCCTCTGCAGCCCGCTCAGCGCCTACGTCAACGCGGCGAACATCCCCATCGATGGGGGAGCAGCCGACGCGGTCCGGGCCTGAGCCGTGATGCGTCGCTTCCCCTTCCGGGGCCCGAAGGGCGCCGCCGTCTGGCTGGTCCTCCTCGCGCTCGGCCTTTCGGCCGGCGCGGCGCACGCGGAGCTGCAGGTGGGCTTTGCCCGCGAGGTCATCACCCCGCCGGTGCCCGACGCATGGACGGACCTGGACGGCGACGGTCGCCGCTCCCCCGAGGAGCCCTGGCAAGACGGCAATGGAAATGGCCGCTTCGACCCCGTCCACATGGCCGGCTTCCACAACGGGCGTCCGGCGGCCGGCATCCACGACGAGCTCTTCGCCGTGGCTGTCGTCATCGATGACGGGACGAGCAAGGTAGGGCTGGTCGCCGCCGACGTCGTCGGCCTGTCCAACGGCTTTGCGCGCGAGCTACGCGCGCGGCTCCCGGCGGAGCTGGGCCTCGACTACCTCCTGGTGCACGCGACCCACAACCACCAGGGCCCCGACACCCAGGGGCTGTGGGGGGCCAGCCGCTTTCGCAGTGGTCTCGCCGAGGGCACCCACGAGCGTCTCTGGACCCGGATGATCGCCGCCCTCGAGCGGGCCCATGCCGCACGGGAGCCCGCCCGCCTCGATGCCGGCGAGGTCCCCGGCATGGGGCCACGTCTCGGCCTGGACGACACGCGTCCGCCCCGGGTGATCGATGACGCCCTGCGCATCCTGGTCGCGCGCCGCGCCGACCACAGCGTCATCGGGACGATCGTGAATTTCGGCGTTCATGTGGAGATCCTCTGGGATCAGAACCTGTTCCTCACGGCCGACGTGGCCGGCTATGCCCGTGAGGGGATCAGCCGCGGCCTGGTCTACGACGACGGCCTCTGGGAGCCCGGTCTCGGTGGCACGACGCTCTGGCTGACCGGGAACATCGGTGGCCTCATCACGACCCTGCCGTCGACCCCCGTCGTCGATCCGCGGGATGGCAAGGCCGTGGCCACGCCCTCCTTCGAGAAGGCGCGGGCCCAGGGCTATGCCATCGCACGCGCGGTCCGGCGCGCTGCCGAGCAAGGCCGGCTCGTTCCGGTGGAGGACCCGATCCTGGGCATCCACCGACGGACGGTGACGGTTCCGATCGCCAACCTGCCGCTCGTCCTGGGATCCGTGATCGGACTGCTCGATCGCGACCTGCGCTGGGCGAGGGGAATTGCGACCGACAGTGAGGTCGGCCTGCTGACCCTCGGCGACGTCTGGCTGGCCGCCATCCCGGGGGAGCTCTATCCCGAACTCGCGATCGGCGGGGTGACCCAGCTGCCGGGTGCGGACTTCGAGCTGGAGCCCGCGGAGGTCCCGCCCCTCCGCGATGCCATGGGCGGCCGCGTGAACCTCATGGTCAACCTGGCGAACGACGCCCTCGGCTACCTGATCCCGCGCAGCCACTGGGACGACGAGGCTCCCTGGCTCGAGGGGGCCGAAGAAGAGACCTACGGCGAGATCGTCTCCGCCGGCCCCGAGACGGCCGGGATCGTCCACCGCGCCCTGCTCGAGCTCTTCGCCGAGGCCGACTGAGAGGCGCGGTCAGGTCGGCTGCCGAGGCCGACGGAGGAGCGGGGTCAGGCCGGCTCTTCCAGCCACCGCACCAGGCAGCGGTCGTGCCATGGCACCCGCGACCCCCTGCCATGGAAGCCCACGTGCCCACCGCTCGAGGGAAGCAACGGCACGAGGTGGGGGTTCTTCTCCCAGGGGTAGCTGGCATAGGCGTCCCCGGGAATCCACGGGTCGTCCAGCGCGTGGACGACGAGCGTGGGCACGCGGATCTCGGCCAGGAACTGCCGTGCGTGGCAGGCGGCGTAGTAGGCCGCCGCGTCGGCGAAGCCGTTGCGGGGCGCGACGATCTTCTCGTCGAACTCGAGGATCGAGCGGGCATCCCGGATGGTTGCCGCTTCTTCGTCGCTGAACTGCGCGCCCTCCTCGAGGCTCTCCTGCTTCATGCTGTGCAGCAGTCTCAGGTGGTAGAGGCGATTGCGGGGGTCGAGGAAGCGCTCCGAGGCCGCAGCCAGGTCGATCGGCGCCGACACCGACATGGCCCTCCGGATCGGGAACAGCCCGCCGAACTCGGCCAGGAACTTGAGCAGCATGTTGCCGCCAAGAGAGAAGCCGACCAGGATGACGCCATGGCGCGTCAGCTCTTCCGGGAGTGCGAGCAGGGCGTCACGCAGGTCTTCGCTGCGACCGGCGTGGTATTGGAGCCGGCAGGTCGCCCGCGAGGGTCCGGCGCCGCGCAGGTTGAGCCGGAGAACGCGATGGCCCTGACTCAGCAGGTGGGCCGAGGAGGTGATCAGGTACGCGCTCTCCTCCGAGCCCGCCAGGCCGTGGATCAGGACGACGAGCGGTCGCGAGTCGGCGTCGCCGTCGGGCTCCTCCAGCAGGGCGGCGAGCCGGTCCCCGCTGCCATCGGCCATGGGCAGGCTCAAGCGCTGCTCGTGGACGGGTGCGCGCGGGAGCCCGATGGGCCGCAGGACGTTTCGAAGGGTCTGGAGGTCCGCGCCCCACCATGGCGCGCGGGGCCGGAAGGGCGGGAACCCGGGCGGGTGTTCCGGGAGTGCCGAGGGGGCCGGGGCCTGCGAGCGAGCGGTACCTTCGCGCATCGGCGCGAATCGTCGCGTCCCTGGGAGGCATGCGCCACCCGCAGTACCGTCGCCCGCATGGTCCAGCACGACCTGGCCTCCCTGCGGCGGCGATTTGCCGAGAACGTGGCCCAGCGCGCATCGCTGACCTCGTCCGCCCTCGTGGAGGCGCTGGCCACGGTGCCACGGGAGGCCTTCCTGGGCGACGGGCCCTGGAAGATCAGGGATCCCGCGGCGGGGGACGGCTACACCGAGACACCCGACGCCGACCCGTCACCGCTCTATGCGCCGGTCCTGGTGGCCATCGATGCCGAACGGGGGCTCAACAACGGCGAGCCCGTTTCGCTCGCGGGCTGGCTCGACCACCTGGGTCTCGCGCCAGCCGCACACTGGCTGCACGTCGGCTGTGGCCTGGGCTACTACACGGCACTCGGTGCCCACGTCGTCGGGCCCACCGGTCGGGTGACGGCTCTCGAGGTCGAGCCCTCCCTGGCCGAGCGGGCGAGCGCGAATCTCCGGCCCTGGCCCCAGGTCGAGGTGAGGCTGGCGGAGGACGACGGCATCCCCGAGACGAGCTTCGACGCCATTTTCGTGAACGCCGGTGCGACCGAGCTGCTGCCCCCCTGGCTCGACGGCCTTCGGCCGGGCGGTCGCCTCCTGGTGCCGCTGACGGTCTCGCTGCCGAGTGGGCCGATCGGCGTGGGCCAGATGCTGCTCGTCACGGCGGGCTCCTCCCCCGCCCAGGCGGAGGCCCGCTTCGTGTCACCGGTCGGGATCTATCACTGCGCGGGGGCCCGCACGGTGCCGGGCGAGCGCCGGCTGCGCGCGGCTTTCGGAGCTGGTGGAGCTCGGGAGGTGAAGACCTTGGATCGGAGCACCCACCCGCCGAGGGCTTCCTGTTGGCTGCACTCCGACGGCTTCTGTCTCCAGCGTGATCGCGCCTGAGCTAGCGTGGCCGACCGGAGGTTCCATGACCGACTCGTTCTCGACCCTGGATGCCACGGCCCAGGCCTCTCTGGTGCGCCAGGGCGAGGTCAAGCCCCAGGAGCTCGTCGAGGCGGCCATCGGGCGCATCGAGCGCTGCAATCCCGATCTGAACGCCGTGATCCATCCCCTCTTCGACAAGGCCCGTGCCTGCGCGGCGGGTGAGCTCCCCGACGGCCCCTTTCGAGGCGTGCCCTTCCTGGTGAAGGACGCGGTCTGTCACACCGAGGGGGATCCCTACCACGCCGGAATGGTGGCTCTCAAGGAACGGGGCTTCGTGGCGAAGAGCGATACCGAGCTGGCCCGCCGTTTCCGCGCCGCGGGCTTCGTCTTCGTCGGCAAGACGAATACTCCCGAGCTGGCCATGTCGGTGACGACCGAGCCGCGCGCCTACGGCCCGACCCACAACCCCTGGAACCTGGACCATTCTCCCGGCGGTTCGAGCGGAGGTTCCGCTGCTGCGGTCGCCGCGGGTCTGGCGCCGGTCGGGCACGCCAACGACATGGGTGGGTCGATCCGGATCCCGGCGAGCTTCTGCGGCCTGGTGGGCTTGAAGCCCAGTCGCGCGCGGGGCACGTTGGCGCCCGACTTCGGCGAGTACTGGGGGCCCTTGACCCACGAGCACGTCGTGACGCGAAGCGTGCGAGACAGTGCGGCCGTTCTCGATGCGATCGCGGGGCCTGCCTGCGGGGATCCCTATACTGCGCCTCCGCCGCCGCGGCCCTTCTCCGAAGAAGTGGGGGCGCCGGTCCAGGGCCTGCGGGTCGGCGTCGTGACCGGAACCGCGCTGGGTCCCGCCGACCCCCAATGCGCTGCAGCCGCGAGCGATGCCGGCCGGCTGCTCGCCGAGCTGGGGCATGACGTCGACGCGGCGGAGATGCCCGGTGGTGGGAGCTTCGAGCTGGGCCCATGGATCGCCGCGGGCGTCGCGCGGGATCTCGAGCGCTGGTCGGAGGTGCTGGGCGAACCGATCGGCCCGGAAGATGTCGAGCCGCTGAACGGCGTCATGGCCGAGATCGGGCGCGGGATGACCGCCAGCGCCTACCTCGCCTCGGAGGAACGTGCCTGGGCCTGGGCCCGTGAGGCCCAGAAGCCCTGGGCGCAGGGTCTCGACCTGCTCGTCACCCCGACCAGTCCGGCGCCTCCACCGCGGCTCGGCGTCATGGCGCCCGAAGTGCCGCCGAACGAGCTTTTCGAACGACTCGGCCGATACACGATCTTCACCAGCCCCTTCAACGTGACGGGCCAACCGGCCATCTCCCTGCCCCTGGCCTGGAGCGAGGAAGGCCTGCCGATCGGCGTCCAGCTCGTGGCGGCCTACGGTCGGGAGGACCTGCTGCTGCGCGTCGCCGCGCAGCTCGAGGTGGCGCGCCCCTGGGCCGACCGGCGCCCGCCCACCCACGCCTAGGGCTCCTAGGAACCGCCGGCGGCTAGCGCTGTCGCATCAGCTTGTAGATGGGTGCGAAGCGGTCCAGGGTCTCCTGGGGCAGCGGCACCAGCGGGCCCAGCGCGCGGGCGCCCCATACGATCTCTGCGGTCCGCTCCACGAGGGAGGCCACCTTGTAGGCCTGCTTCAGGTCCTTGCCCACCGTGAGGAGGCCGTGGTTGGCCATCAGCACCGCGCCGCGGCTCTCGACGTGGCGGGCGACCTCCAGGCCCAGCTCGTCGGAGCCCGTG
>NYZB01000263.1 GCA_002687015.1 Deltaproteobacteria bacterium | reverse complement strand
TGCCCCCCGTAGGGGGGCGCCAGGGGCCGCGCAGCGGCCCCGTCCAGCCGCTTTGAGCGGCTCACCTGATGCCCCCGGCTTTGCCGGGGGAGCAGTCACTCGACAAAGCTGCTCTTCTGGGCTTCCGCTGAGTCGGGTCGCGGTTACCGGTGCCGATGGGTGACGAGCCCGGAAGCGGTCTTCCTGGAATCCGGCAGAGTAGATGTCGGGGGCCATGGAGCCCGCAGCGGGCGAGTCATTGACCGAACGCAGAGCAGATCCGATGTGCAGGGTCGAGCCCACCCCGGGCTCTGCCTCCGGCGGAAGCGCTATACACGGAGCCCGGCCCGACGTTGGGGTTCTGGTCAGTATGGGTAGCATCACGCGAGAGCACTCTCGCCCGCACCACGCGTTCAGGAGGATCAGGATGGATTTCGACATCCCCCAGCAACTGGCCGACTACCTCGACGAGATCGACGCCTTCATAGAGCGCGAGATCAAGCCTCTCGAGGAGCAGGACGACAACATCCGCTTCTTCGACCACCGGCGCGAGGACGCACGCACGGACTGGAATCGTGCAGGTCTGCCCGACCACCAATGGGAGGCCCTGCTGCGAGAGGCGCGCCGGCGGGCGGACGAGGCCGGTCACTATCGATACCCCTATCCCAGGGAGTACGGCGGCCAGGAGGGGACCAATCTCGACATGGCGATCATCCGCGAGCATCTCGCGGCCAGGGGGCTGGGTCTGCACTGCGACCTGCAGACCGAGCATTCGATCGTGGGCAACAACGTCGGGCTGCTCTTGATGATCGAGTACGGCACCGAGGAGCAGAAGGCGGAGTGGATTCCCGAGATCCTGGCCGGCCGCCGCTCCTTTGCATTCGGGATCACCGAGCCCGACCACGGCTCGGATGCCACGCACATGGAGACGGTCGCCGTTCGCGAAGGAGACCAGTGGTGCATCAACGGCGAGAAGACCTGGAATACCGGCATCCACAGTGCCCCCTACGACCTGATCTTCGCGCGCACCTCCGGCGAGGCCGGTGATGCACAGGGCATCACCGCGTTCATGGTCCCGATGGTCGCCCCCGGCTTCGAGGTCGAAGAGATGCTGTGGACCTTCAACATGCCGACCGATCACGGCCACGTTTCGCTGACGAACGTGAAGGTCCCGAACTCGGCGATTTTCGGGGGAGAAGGGCGCGGACTGGGGGTGGTCCAGCACTTCTTCAACGAGAATCGCATCCGCCAGGCGGCCTCGAGCCTCGGCGCCGCGCAGTTCTGCATCGATGAATCGGTCGAGTACGCGAAGAGCCGAAAGCCATTCGGCAAGCCTCTGGCGGTCAACCAGGCGATCCAGTTTCCCCTGGTCGAGCTTCAGACGCAGTGCGAGATGTTGCGGGCGCTGATCCACAAGACCGCCTGGCAGATGGACACCTACGGAGCCTTCTCGGTCTCGGACAAGGTCTCGATGTGCAACTACTGGTCCAATCGGCTCTGCTGTGAGGCCGCGGACCGGGCCATGCAGGTACACGGCGGCCTCGGGTACTCGCGCCACAAGCCCTTCGAGCACATCTATCGACACCACCGCCGCTACCGCATCACCGAGGGCGCGGAAGAGATCCAGATGCGTCGGGTCGCCGGCTACATGTTCGGATTCATGAAGCAGCGAGCGCCGAAGGGTGTGGCCGAGGACTGACCGCCGACCTTCGCGCGGGCTCTCTCCGGGGGGTCGCTACTCCCCGGCGGCTCCGACCAGCAGTCGCCGCCCCGGTGACGCGCCTTCCGCGATCTCACCGTCGCGCACCACCACCACGCCGTTCACGATGACGTAGGGAATACCCTCGGAGGGCTCGAAGGGATCCGCGTAGGTGGTGCGATCCAACACCCTGTCGGGATCGAAGACGGTGACGTCGGCATCCGCGCCCACGCGCAGCCTTCCCTTGCGGGCGAAGGCAGGAGCCACGCCTTCGAGGCGACGCGCCGGGAGGAGGGTCATCTTGGCCACCGCGGTGCCCAGGTCGAGGAGCGCCTCCTCGCGTACGTAGCGCGCGAGGACCCTTGCAAAGCTCCCGCCATGGGGCGCCGACTTGATGTCGGGGCTCTCGATCGGGAGGATGTCGGTCACGACCATCACGCCGGGCTCGACGAGAGCACGACGCGTCCACTCTTCCTTCACGTAGTGGTGGATGACCTGGCCCTCCGGGTACTTCTCCCTGTACTCCTCCCACATCTCGCGGTCGAAACGCTCTCCCGTCGCGGACCACTGCACATCCTCGTAGCTGATGTCGAAGATGCTCTGCCAGTCGCGACCGAAGACGGCGGAGGAGAGGGTCGCAGAGCCGGCGTTGTAGGGGAACATCTCGGTCGTGACGTCGAAACCCTCCCGCCTGGCCTTGCGGATCTCCGCGAGGAAGCGGTCGGTGTTGCGCATCGCGTTGTGCTGGATGTGGCAGACGTGGAGTGGGGCGCCGGTCTCCCTCACCAGGGAGAGCGCCTCGAGGAGCCCCGCCGGGTCTCCGTTCACGCCGCGGCGGAGGTGCATGAAGATCGGTGCACGGCGAGACGCCGCCACCTCGAACACCATGCGGACCTCGGCGGTGGTCGCCGCCTCGCTGAAGTAGTCGAGGGGCAGGCCGATGCCGAGGCCACCTGCGTCGAGTCCCTCCTCGAGCAGGCCTCGCATGCGTGCGAGCTGGGCCTCCGAAGCCGGCTTCTCGAAGACATCGCGCACCTCGCCGAAGAGGGAGCGGAAGGTGGTCCAATAGCCCCGGAGACCCATCAGCTCGACCGTTGGGGTCAGGAGATGGGGGCGCCGCACTCCCATCATCACCTCGACCCGGACGGAGCCATAGCCGACCGATGCGCCGAAGTTCTCGAGCGCCGCGTCCTGGATCTCGCTGCCGTACCGCTCGACGGGGAACGCTCCCGCCTCCAGCTCGAGCTGTGTGGTGACGCCATCGCGCACCTGGAGGGCCTGGCCCATCGGGGTGGGCGAGTGGCTGTGGAGATCGATGAAGCCCGGCGCCACGACGTGGCCCGTGACGTCGATTTCCTCGCGACCCGAGAGGGGCTCGGCGCGGATCGCAGCGATCCGGTCGCCCCGGATGCCGAGGTTCAGCACCGCGTCCGTGCCACTCTCCGGGTCGAGCACGCGCCCGCCCCGGAGCACCAGATCGTAGGTCTCGGCGCTGGCCGGCAGCGCGCTCGCCCCGAGGAGCATCACGATCGCGAGGATCCCTCCGAAGCCGTGCATCGTGATTCCTCGCCTCGGCTTCGACGCCCCTTCGCCGAGCGCGATGTCCGGGTTCGCCGCGGGTCTGTACCTCGCGTGGATTGCAGGCACGCGTCGCCTCCGCCTCGAGGAGTATACCGCGACCCTATCCGCCGCAGGGGATGCGTCCGCGCAGCTCCGCGTGGAGCAGGGCATCGCCCGCTTCGGCGGTCTACCTTGGGAGTGGAAGACAACCGGGGGCAGGTCGGCTGCGCATGAACGAGGGGCGGGAGAATCTGGCATGGCTGGACCTGCTCCGGGTGGCGGCTGCGCTGGCCGTCGTGGTCGTTCATGTCTCGGCGGCGCCCGTGGTCTACCTGCCGGACCTGACCTCTCTGGAGCGGCACGCGGCAAACCTCCTGGACTCGCTCTCGCGCTGGTGCATCGGGGTCTTCATCATGGTGAGCGGAGCGCTGCTCCTCGACCCCGAGCGGCGCGAGTCCGTACCTGGGTTCTTTCGGAAACGCGTGCGGCGGATACTCGTCCCCATTCTCTTCTGGTCCGCGGCCTACTTCGCGTTGACCCTCGCCCTGGGCCGGCCCCTGACTCCCACCAAGGCCCTCCAGCTCCTCTGGGAAGGCCGGCCCTGGTACCACATGTGGTACCTCTTCATGGTGATCGGCCTCTACGCCGTGACTCCGATCCTGCGTTCCTACGTGGCGCGTTCTGGCACGGAGCTCCGGTGGGGCGTCACCATTCTCGCCCTCGTGCTGACCAGTCTCTGGGATCTACGACTCGCGATCGATGAGGAGCACCTGCCGGCCACGGTGGCGACGATGTTCGTCCCCTATCTGGGGTACTACATGCTCGGATACGAGCTCCGTCGTCTGGCACCCATCGCCGTCTCGTCGGATCTGCTGTGGCTCGGCTTCGGCGTCGGAGCCATCGCGACCATCGTGGGTAGCCAGCAGCTGATGAGCGCCTACGGCGCTTCTCGGCCCGGGCTCTACATGTACGAGTACCTCAGCCCCAACGTGATCCTGATGTCCGCGGCGCTCTTCTGTCTGGCCTCTCGCACGGGATCCGGGCTAGGCCATGGGGGCGGGCGCGGGGCCTTCATCGCCCGGTGGGTCGCCGGCGTCGCGCCGCTGACACTCGGGATCTACCTGTGGCATCCGATGCTCATCGTGGCGTTTCGCAAGCTGGGCCTTACCGCGATCGGGTTCGAGAACGGCCTGGGCGTGGTGCTCGTCGTCGTGCCCGTCTTCGCGCTGTCCCTGTTGCTCACCTGGCTGATGTCGCGGATCCCGATCCTTCGCGCCGCGGTGGGGCTGTGAGGATCCGTCGATCGGATCGACAATTGACAGAGTAGGTGCCAATATTGTGGCCTGCCCGGCGCCGAGGCGCTCGGCCGGAGGCCTCGCATCAGCGGTACCCAGAGAGGGCCGCTCGTTCTCCTCACATCCCGCCGCCGGGACCTGGGAGTCGTGAACATGACGCGGACGAGATGGATCTGGCTGATTCTGGCCGGGCTCTACGGACTCTTCTTCAGCTGGTACACCTCCTTCGGAGGGCCCCTCACCGAAGAGGAGATCGAGCACTACATGGCGCTGGTCGAGAGCCGCGAGCCAGCCCCTTCGCCCGAGAGGCTGGCGATGCTCCGCAAGTTCATGGAGGAGGACACCGGCGACGACTTCGTGATGGTCAACGTCATCGACATGTACGACACGCCGCTGCAGATCGAGGGCGTCGAGCCCGGCGAGACCAGTGACGAGGTGCTCGCCAGGTACATGGAGTACATGACCCCGGCCCTGTTCGCGCGGGCCTGTCATCCCGTGATCTACGGCCAGGCGGCGAGTGCGGCCATGGACATCATGAACGCCGACGGAATGGAGGCGTGGTCCACGGGCGCCGGCATGCGCTATCGCAGCCGGCGCGACATGCTCGAGATCTCGTCCGATCCGGCCTTTGCGGGCTCCCACGAGTTCAAGGTCGCGGCCATGCGCAAGACCATCGCCTTCCCCATCGATCCGTGGATGCAGCTTGGCGATCCGCGCCTGGTGCTGGCCCTGCTGCTCGGCATGATCGGGTGCGCCCTCAGCTGGCGGGAAGCGAGCCGAAACCCGTAGACCCGATGAGCCAACCGAGGATCACGCTGGTCGGAGCGGGCGGGCTGTCGTTCGGGCCGACCATGGTGAACGACGTCATTCACACTCCCGCGCTGGCCGGCAGCCGTCTGGTGCTCCACGACATCGACGAGAGGCGGCTCCTGCGCGCCTTTGGGTTTGCCGCCAGGCTCAACGAGGCCAACGGTCGCCCGATCCTGCTCGAGCACTCCACCGATCCGGCCAAGGCCCTCGATGGGGCCGACTTCTGCATCTCCAGCGCCGAGCACGGCCGCTTCCCCTACTGGCGGCAGGACTACGAGATCCCGCGGCGCTACGGCGCCACGCAGGTCAACGGCGAGAACGGCGGGCCCGGGGCCGTCTTCCACTCGCTGCGCAGCATCAAGAACACCCTGAGCATCTGCGCCAGCATCGAGGCCTACTGCCCGGACGCCTTCCTGGTGAACCTCTCGAACCCGATGAGCCGCGTCACCCTGGCGATCCAGGAGGGGACCTCCGTTCGCAACGTCGGGATGTGCCACGAGATGCCGATCGGGATCGTTCGGATCGCCCGCTTGCTGCGCATCCGCCCCTCGCGAATCGCGGCCAGGGCTTCGGGCATCAACCACTTCACCTTCTTCACCGAGATGGTGGACGAGCAGACCGGAGAGGACCTCCTCCCCGCGGTGCGGGCCCTCTTCGCCAGGAAGATCTTCGACTTCGGCCCGGCGCTCACGCGTCTCGCGGCCGCGACGGAGCACCGTCCCGTGCTCGCCATGCTGGCTGACCAGCTCTACTCCCCGCTGGTCGCGCACATGGTGCGCAGCTACGGCGTGGTCCCCTGCTCGGTCGACAGCCACATCGGGGAGTACCTGCCCTTCGCCCACGAGGTCGGGGGCCACCACCCCGCCCACGTCGATCAATTCGCCCGGATCGACAAGGTGATCGAAGGGCTCACCACCTGGGTCGCGAAGACCCGCCTGCCGGTGCCGATCCACCGGATGGGCCACAGCCTCGAGGAGGTGGTGCCGATCCTCGCCGCGCTCTGGACGGGCGTGCGTCGGTGGGTGAGGGCGGTGAACGTCCCCAACCGCGGCTTCCTTCCCAACGTCGCCGAGGGCGCGATCGTCGAGGTGGGCGCGCAGGTCGACGCCGACGGCATCCATCCGGACCGCATGCCGCCGGTCGTCGAGCCGATCGCCGGGTACATCGCCACGCAGGTCGCCCTCCAGGACCTGATCGTCCGCTCGGCGCTGACCGGCGATCGCGATTTCGCCTTGCAGGCCGTGCTCGAGGACCCGGCTTCACCGCCCGACGAAGCGGCGTGTCGGACCATGTTCGAGGAGCTGGTCGGACTCCAGGCCGCCGAGCTGCCCTTCTGACCGCCGTGTCGGCGGATCGCCATCCGCTGCGCCTCAGGCGACTCCGGTCCTGGAGAAGAAGTCGTCACCGAGCTCTTCCCACGTCTTCACGAAGGCGATGGCTTCCGCGGAGATGTCGAAGATCGCCCCTTGTGGCCCGAGGGGCTCCTCGCAGGCGATCGCCGGCAAGACGTCGTCCTCCGGCTTGAAGCCCGCTGCCTCGTTGAAGGCCCATTCGTCGAGGAGGACCTGCCAGGCGTACTGCCCGATCTCCTCGCGGCTCACCTCGCGCCCGAAGAAGGCGCCGAAGAACTCCCGCGTCTCGTCGGGCGACGGCTTGATGAACATGCAGAAGCCCGTCGAATCCACGAGGGCCATGAGCATCTGCTCGTGTCGCGAGGCGCGCGCGGTGTCCTCGTCCGAGAGCCCGAAGGCCCCCACGAGGCCCGCCGTGTGGTCGGCCCCCATGGCACTGCTCGCGTAGGTGACGCCGCCGCCGCGCATGATGCGCGCATCCCAGGCGGGGAAGGCCTGTCCCTTGGCCACGGGTACGCGGTCGTGCCCCGTCAGCCGTCCGACGGCTGCAGCGCCCGCGCCGATGGCTCGGCCCAGCTCGGTGCCGTCGGCGATCTCCTGGAAGAGGGCCCTGACCCCCTCGAAGTCGCCCCATTCGAGCCGGCCCGCGTCCATGAGCACGCCGATCGCGGCTCCCGTCTCGATGGTGTCGAGGCCCACGTCGTCGCAGAGGCGGTCGAGCACGGCGACCTGCTCGTAGCTCGTCATGTCGATGTTCGAGCCGAGGAGCGTCATGGTCTCGAACTCGAGGCCCGAGGTCACGTACTCGCCTTCGGCGTCGTTCACGATGTTCGAGCACTTGATGATGCAGCCCGTCAAGCAGTTGTGCATGCCGCCACCGCGCTTCTCGAAGTTGGCGACGATCTTCGCGCCATCGAGGTCGGCGACGTGAGGCGATTGACCCTCCCGGAAGTTCTTGTGGGGGAAGGTGTTCATGGCGTTGGCGGTGGGCACGATCGTGCTCGTGCCATGCTTGAAGG
This sequence comes from Deltaproteobacteria bacterium, assembly GCA_002687015.1. Lineage (GTDB taxonomy): Bacteria > Myxococcota_A > UBA9160 > UBA9160 > UBA6930. The sequence continues at coordinate 7,843 of NYZB01000263.1, read as the reverse complement.
CCTGCTCGCCCTCGAGGGAGGTCTTCGCGAGGCCCTTCACCACCGCGCTGAAGCCCTTGGGATCGGCCGGCTTGCGGACACCGGCCCTTCCCGGATCCACCGACACGAACTTCAGGCCCTTGGCCCCCATGACGGCGCCGAGTCCGCCGCGGGCCGCATGGCGGGCGGGATTGCAGTTGTCCGCGTCGGTGGTGGCCACCGAGGCTCCGGAGAGGCATTGCTCACCCGCCGGGCCGATCGTGATGAAGGAGGCGGTCTTGCCGTAGGTCTCGGCGAGCGCGTCGCAGGTGGCGTAGTTCCAGATGCCCTTGAGGTCGCTCCGCTCCACGATCCGCGCGCCGGATCCATCCACTTCGAGCCCGTAGCGCTTGTCCGGATCCGCCGGCTTGCCCTTCACCACGATCGCGCGGTAGCCGAGCTTGGCCAGGTGCTGGCCCGGGTTGCCCCCGGAGTTCGCCTCCTTGATGCCGCCGGTCAGCGGGCTCTTGGCGCCCACGGAGATCCGCCCCGAAGTCGGCGCCGCCGTCCCCGCGAGGGTGCCCGGCGCCAGCACGAGGACGTTGTCGGGGCCGAGGGGGTCGCAGCTGGGATCGCACTCTTCGCGGACGATGCGCGAGGAGAGGGCGCGCCCCCCGAGCAGCTGCCACGCCTCGGGAAAATCCGTGATCTCGACGCTCTGGTCCTTCATGTCGACTCGAATCAGCTTCTCACTCAAGGTCCTTCTCCTCTGCGGTACCCGGGATCCTAGTCCATCCGGATCGGCGTGATTCGGCGATTCTCATGGGGATCGGGAGCCACGCGGGCTAGGGCCCGCAGCCCGACGGCAGGTCCCTCACCGCATCCGGCCGTGCGGAGGCTGTGGGTCGGGTGCTATCCATTCCGCCGGATCCGTTGCGCCCGCACGCTTCCGCCTACCCCATCCCGGCGAACGGGAACCAGGAGAGAACCATGAAAGCCGCCGTCATGCGCCAGACCAACGCGCCCCTCGAGATCGAGGATCTCGACATCGACAAGCCCGGACCGGGCGAGGTGCTGGTGCGCACCGTGGCCTCGGGTATCTGCCACAGCGACCTCCACGTTCTCGAGGGGAACATCCCCGTTCCGCCGCCCTGCATCCTGGGCCACGAGCCCGCCGGCATCGTGGAGATGGTGGGAGAGGGCGTGACGGACTTCGCCGAGGGCGACCACGTGATCGGCTGCATCTCCGCCTGGTGCGGCGCCTGCCCGGCATGTCTGGCGGGCAAGCCCCACCTCTGCGCCAACCAGTTCACCCTGACCATGCGGCCGGGCGACGCCCCTCCGCGCATCAGCCGCGATGGCGACCCGGTCCTCCAGTTCGCCAACCTGAGCTCCTTCGCCGAGAAGATGCTGTGCCACGAGCGCGGCCTGGTGAAGATCCGCCCGGACATGCCCCTCGACCAGGCGGCCTTGATCGGGTGCGGCGTCACCACCGGTCTCGGCGCCGCGCTCAACACCGCGAGGGTGGAGCCGGGAAGCACCTGCGCGATCATCGGCCTCGGGGGCGTGGGCCTGGCGGCCCTGCAGGGGTGCCGCATTGCGGGCGCCGGGCGCATCATCGCCATCGACACCCAGAGCTTCAAGCTCGACCTGGCCCGGAAGATGGGAGCCACGGACGTGGTGAACGGCGCCGACGGAGACCCCGTGGCGCAGGTCGTCGAGCTGACCGGCGGTGGGGTCGACTACGCCTTCGAGTGCATCGGCCTGGGCGTCACGGTCCAGCAGGCCGTGGGCATGGCGAAGGCGGGTGGCGCCGCGGTCCTGGTCGGCGTGGTGCCGGTCGGCGAGATGGTGGAGCTGCCGATCTCCTTCGTGACGCTGCAGGAGAAGCGCCTACTCGGGTCCATGATGGGCTCCAACCGCTTCCGGGTCGATATGCCCCGGTACGTGGAGTACTACCTGGACGGCCGTCTCCAGCTCGACGAGATGATCTCGGACCGCATTGGCCTCGAGGGAGTCAACGATGCCTTCGAGAAGCTCCGCAAGGGCGAGGCAGCGAGGCAGGTCATCCACTTCGACAGCTGAGCCGCGCAGCGGCGGCATCGTGCCAGGCTGGCCAACCCGGCCCGGCTCAGGGCCTACGCCGACGTGGCTCAGATCGCCGCGAACCAACCCATGGCGCCGCGCTCGGCCATGTGGATCTGGTGCGGGTGGAACATGTAGCGGCCGCGCCGCGGCAGGCGGAACTCGAGGATCGCCCGCTCGGTCTGCGCCAGGGTCACCACGTCCGAGTGTTCGTCCGGGGTGAGCCGCGTGCCGCTGCGGTAGACGTCGAAGGTCTCGGCGTGAAGATGGAAGGACGCTACGGGGTCGTTCGCCACCATGTTGAGCACGTAGAGCCGTACCAGCTCGCCGACGGGCACCTTGATGGGATGGCGCGCGAAGAAGCCGGCCACGCCGTTCCATGCGTACAGCTCGTTGTGCCCGTCGCCGTCGAGGTCGAATCCGCAGAGCACCAGCACAAACTCGTGGGCCGGGGGGCGGCCCCCGGGCGGGTCGACGATCAGGGTCCCGTAGAGGCCGCGGGCCACGTGCTCGGAGACGGGCAACGCGTGGCAGTGGTAGGGGTGCACGCCGAAGGGCTCGGCGCGCAGCCGATAGGTCTCCTCGCCTCCCGCCGGCACCTGCTGCCACCCGTCCTGGCTTACGTCGTGGCGGCCGTGGAAGTGGACGTTGTGGGGATGGGAGCCCAGGTTGCGGAAACGGACTGTCAGCGCGTCGCCCTGTCGGGCCCGCAGCACCGGACCGGGCACCGTGCGGTTGTAGGTCCACGCGGAGAAGGTCGTGTCGAAGGCCACGTGAACGGGCTGCTCGGAGATCCAGAGCTCGATCGCATGGCTCCGGTCGCCCTCGGTGGAGACGGGCGGTGGGCGTAGCAGGGCATCCAGGGCATGGGGCCCGAGACCGGCCGGCGGGTCGGCCGTCCCGCCATAGCCCGAGCGCGCCTCGGGGAGCGGAAGGCGGTGGGAGCCCTCGTGGGAGCCGCCCGCGTCTCCGGGCTCCGCGGCCAGGGCGCGCCACGAGAGGGGCAGGAGACTCGCCGCACCGCCCGCGAGCCCCAGTCGAAGCAGCTCCCTCCGTCGCAGTGCCACCTCAGAACTCCGCAAGGCAGAGGGCATGGGTCGTCAACAGAAGCAGGTACGCCAGCGTGGCTCCCCCGACCAACAGCCAACGCGGCCCACGGGCGAGCACGGGCCGACCCGCGAGCAGGTAGGCCGCGGGCCCCAGGTAGGGCAGGGCGAGGCTCACCAGCGCCCAGCCGGCGCGCACGGCCCCTGGCCCGCTTCGCCTGGCGAGATCCCAGAGTGCGACGGCCAGCCAGATGGGGCCCAGCGCCAGCCACATCCAGTAGGCCCAGGCATCCGAGAGGCGCGCCAGGCTGCCGGCCCTCTCCACGCCGGTCGCGGACGCGGCCAGGACGCTCTCGGCCTCGGGCGGCGGCAGGGCGGCGGCGAGATCGAAGCCCAGACCGTCGAAGACCGCGGCGGCCGGTCGCACGGGGGCGGCGACCCCTCCCGGGAGCTGCGCCTGGTCGGGCGGGACGGGTTGGTCGCGGATGTCGCCACCGGGGTGGTCGCCCTGGCCGGCGCTCCGGGCCCGCAGCAACAGGGCCGCCGACTGCACCAGGTCGAAGCCCAGCGGCAGCCGCAGACCGCGGCAGCCCTGGAAGATCTCGAGGCCCGCTGGTGCCGAGGTCTCGTGGTCGTTGCCCTCGAAGCAGTTGTCGAAGCTGGCGGGTCCGGCCAGGCCCAGATCGGCCCGCCCAGAGCGCACCACCTGGTTGTGGCGCACGCGGTTTCCCGTCGCCAGCCACACGTTCTCGTGGACCATCGGGGTGATCAGGATCCCGTGCCCTTCGTGGTCCGCGACCACGTTGCGTTCGAGGGTGTTCTCGGCGCCGCCGATCACGACGATGCCATTGCCCAGCAGACTCGCCATGGAGGGATGGGTCGGGGCCAAGCGGTTGTTGTTGTCGTAGACCAGATTGGCCACGACGGTGGCACCGCGTTGCGGCGGCAGCAGCTCCGAGTCCAGGGTGTTGGGCACGATGCCCACCATGTTGCGCCGCCAGACCGAGCTCGTGATGTAGAGCTCTCCGCTCGCATTGGTGCCCGAGTAGCCCAGGGCGTTGTTCTCGGCGAGGAGGTTGCGCAGCACCACGCGGCAGGGCCTGCACTGGCCCACGTAGAAGCCGGAGTCCGGAGAGCCGGAGGCGTAGGAGTGCTCGAAGAGGCCGTCGGTGGAGTCAAAGGCGTAGATGCCGTAGTCGCCGTTGTTGTAGGCCGTGAGATAGGAGCCGCGGAAGCCGGTGACGCCCGTCCAGAAGAACCCGTTCAGCAGGTAGTTGCGGGCCGTCATGTTCTCGATCGCCACGCCATCGGCCAGCGCCATCACGCCGTTTCCGCGCACGAACTCGCCGTCCAGGATGACCCGGTTGCGGTCCACGCCGCGCAGCACGAGGGAGGGCGTGGTGACGGTCACCTCCTCGCGATAGACGCCCGCCGCCACCAGGACCAGATCTCCGGGGGAGGCGGCGTCCACCGCGGCCTGGATGGTCGGGTAGCCGCCCGGGACCCGTCGCGTGGTCCCGGTGGGCTCGCTCACGGGCTCGACCTCTCCTCTCCCGGTCGGTTGGTACTCCACGTCGCCCACCACGATGACGCCGGCCATACCGATGCCATTCGGGGTGCCGTGGAAGGTGCAGTAGTAGGGGTTGACCCCGGCTTCGCCGAACTCCACCACCGCGCGGGTGCCCGCCGGCATCACCAGGTCGCCGAAGTCCTCCTCGGTGGACCAGGAGGCGTCGGAGGCCACGGCGTTGTGCGGGTTGCGTCCCGCGTTCACGAAGACGACCCGGGTGTTCTCGGGGACGCGCAGCAGGGGCGGCGAGAAGGCGTTGTCGTACATCCGCACGTGCACTTCGTTCTCGTGCTCGGGCTCCGCGGAACAGCCGACGGTCGTGGCCAGGAGGAGCAGCGCCAGCCAGATCCGAAGGCTGCCCCTCTTCGGCGCCACGCCCCCGCTCCCCTCGTCCATGGATCCTCCCGATGCCCGATTGGGGGATGCCGTCGTTCCCCGCGATCGCGAAGGCTTAGCACCTTCGATCCGTGGGGTCGCGCGGGCAAACGGGAAGAAAGAGGCGGGTCACGAAGCGCAGGGGGAGCCCGACGGATCTTCTCTCGGGCTCGGGTCGTCTCACCCGCACGCACCCGCGGTATCGTGTCGATTCCCTCGAATCCACCCATCGCCCGAAGGGGAGTCCCTTGTCCTTCATCCAGGTCAGCAAGCCCAGCTCCGAGATCACCCTGGTCACCTTGAACCGCCCTGAGCGGATGAACGCCATGGCCTTCGACGTGATGATCCCCCTGCGGGATACCCTCCGCGAGATCAGCTTCGACAACGAGACGCGGATCGTGGTCCTGACGGGTGCGGGCGATGGCTTCAGCTCCGGCGCCGATCACAAGGACGATGGAATCGTCCCCCACATTGCCGGCCTGACGGTGCCCGCCATCGCGAGGAGGGCCCTCAAGGTGCTCGACGACGTGATCCTGTCGATCCGCGACATGCACCAACCGGTGATCGGCGCGATCAACGGCGCGGCGATCGGTGGGGGGCTCTGCCTCGCAGCGGCCTGCGACATCCGGATCGCCTCGACCCAGGCCTACTTTCGGGCCGCGGGAATCAACAACGGTCTCACCTCGGCGGAGCTCGGCCTCTCCTATCTGCTGCCCCGGGCGATCGGCGCCTCGCGCGCCTTCGAGATCATGCTCTCGGGTCGCGACGTCGATGCCGAGGAGGCCGATCGCATCGGTCTCGTCTCGCGGGTCGTCGAGCCCGGGGCACTGCTCGATTCATGCTACGAGCTCGCCCGGCGCATCAGCGGGTACAGCCAGATCGGCGTCGAGCTCACCAAGCAGCTGCTCTGGTCCAGCCTCGACGCCGGGGGCCTCCACGCCCACATGAACCACGAGGGCCATGCCCAGCTCTACGTGCGCCTCACCACGGAGAACTTCGAGGAATCCGTGCGTGCGCGCGCCGAAGGCCGCAAGCCGGTCTTCCTCGACCACCGCGAGTACGGCCACCGGCCGGGCGACGAGTGACGCAGGGCACCTGCTCAGAAGAGCGCGTAGACGAAGGGGGCGACGGCGGAGCCCTGGCTGAACATGATCAAGCTGCTCAAGAGGCCCGTCATGACGAAGATGGGCAGCATCCAGAACCGCTTGCGGACGCGCATGAACTCCCAGAGTTCGCTTGCAAGTGTCAACATGGTGTCTCTCCCTTTTCGGTCACAGGTAGGGTCGTGGTTCGGGGGGAAGGGGTTCACTTCCCCGCTTCGAAGTCAGGCGAGGCCGCCCCGCGGATCACATCCGCCAGACAGCGCTGCAGGTAGTCGGCGGCCTTCCGGGAGCCGGCGACATTGAAGTGGACGTCGTCGTAGAAGTACTCGAGGCTCGGCTCGACCTGGGCTTCGAGATCGCAGAGCGGCATGCTCCACTGCTCTGCAAGCTCCAGCCAGTAGTCGTTGTAGAGGCGGGCGATGTGGACCATGGACTCGAAGGTCAAGGAGTAGGAGGCGAACATCGGGGTCATCCACAGGCGCTCCTTGAATGCGTCGCCGGTGCCCGGGCGATAGCCGGTCGGCTGGGTCAGGACGACGCAGGCGGCGGGTGAGTCCTGGCAGAACGCGCCGATCCCCTGGAGGGCTTCGGCAAAGGAGGGGCTCACCTCCTCGGGCCGGAAGCTGCGCTGGTCGGCCCGGAACAGGGACCCGCGCTGCTCCTCGAAGAAGAGGCCGTGGCTCACTTCGTAGTAGGGCTCCGCTTCGGATCCTCCCGCCACGCCAGATGCCCGGCGGGCCGCGAAGGCGGATTCCAGGGCGGAGATCGCCCGCCCCAGCAGTGTGTTCTCGAGCGTGTAGGTCCGGGCCCGCGGGAGCGGCTCCAGCTCCACCTCGCTGGGCTTCATGAGGATGCGCCCGTGGGCCTCATCCTGGTTGGGGGTCTCGCGGTAGAAATGCGATGCGATCTGGAGGAGGCTGTCGTTGCCCATCATCAAGATCACGTACATGTCGGGGTGATACCGGGCGACCTCGCGCATCGTGGCGAAGCTGTGCACGGCGCGGACTCCCGGCACACCCGTGTTGATCACCTCGACCCTGCGCCCCAGGGTCTGGGAGAGGCTCTCCTGCAGCAGGTGGGAGACGGTCTTCCGGTCGTCGATCCAGTCCTGGGCGACCGAGGAGGACCCGATGAAGAAGATCCGGTAGGGCTCGTCAGCGTCGTAGTCGATCGGCAGGGTCGTGCGGAAGCCCTTCGCATCGGTGGTGATGCGTTGCTCCCCATGCACTCCCGGGAGGTTGTCGCCGCGGACGTCCAGGATCATGTCGACGTTGGGGCGATGGGTGATGTAGGTGATGGGAAAGAAGTGGGTCGAGAGCAGGGCCTGCAGCAGGACGAAGACGCCCAGGTAGGCCCCGTAGACCCGGACCCAGGTGCGGGGAACCAGCTGCGCGGCGAGGGGCAAGCCATAGAGGAGGCTCGCGATCACCAGCCAACGAGCCTCACTGCGCGGATCGTGGCTCAGCAGGCCGAAGGCGAGCAGCAGGAGGGCCGGGCCCAGGCGGAGTGCCAGGGTAGGCCACCCCGGGCGCGGGTCGGAAGCAGGCTTCATCGCAGGTCGGCCATCGTCAGGGCGAGCTGCGGGCCGGTCTCGCGCAGGAATCCGAGGATGGCCCCGGCCATCAGCTCGTCTGCGCGCGCGTTCGGATGCGGATCGCCGGGGGTCACCCAGAGGGTCTCGGGAGCCTCGCCGCGCACGCTGTCGA
>NYZB01000262.1 GCA_002687015.1 Deltaproteobacteria bacterium | reverse complement strand
GTGTCGCCAACCGCGAGGTGCTCGCGCGTGTGGATGCACAGGCCCTTGGGCGAGAGATTCACGGCGAACTCCTGGCACACGCTTCCGTCCGCCCGCCGCAGCTCGACCCGGATCGGGACCGAGAAATCGCGGCGCGGCTCGGGAAGGGCGATCTTCATCCGTGGTCTCGCAGCTCCCTCGTGAGCTCGCGCCAGGTCTCGGGCGGCACGGTCTCGGCCCGAGCCCTGGCCTCGATCCCGAGCGCGGCAAAGGCGTGGGCCAGAACGGAGGGGTCGCGGCCGCCGGCGCGCTTCAGGGCATTCGCGAGGGTCTTGCGCCGATGCGCGAACCCCGCGCGAACCACCTCCTCGATCGCCCGCAACTCGTCAGGGGACGGGCGTTCGTCCCCTCGCGGAACCATGCTCAGGAATCTCGAGACCACCCTCGGAACAGGGTAGAAGCATCGCCCGTGAAGATCGAGGGCGCCGTCGATACGGGCGCTCAGCTGGTGGAGGACGGAGAACGAGCCGTAGTCGCCCGATCCGACCGGGGCGGCGATGCGCAGGGCGAGCTCCCGCTGGACCATCACCCCCCAGCCGGCCAGCTCGCCGGCCAGGTCGAGCAGCCGGCGCAGGATCGGCGTGGCCACCGAGTAGGGCAGGTTCGCCACCACGCGCCACGGGCCCGGCGCCGAGCCGAGCAACGCCTCCCAATCCAGCGCAAGGGCGTCCTCGTGGCGCAGCTCCACCCCGGACGGCAGGCTCTGCTCCGCCTCCAGGGCACGCACCAGGCCGGAGTCCACTTCGACGGTCACCACGTGGCGGGCCCGGGCCGCGAGCGCGCGGGTGAGAATCCCGAGCCCGGTACCGATCTCGAGGACCGCATCGCCGGGGCCCACCCCGGCCAGCGCGGCCAGCTTGTCGGCCAGCTGCGCGTCGTGGAGGAAGTTCTGACCCCGACCCTTGTGGGCCGCCAGGCCGTGGCGTTCGAGCAGGGCCTGGATCTCGGTGGGCGTCACGACCGGGCCCAGGGTCGCTCCGCCAGGGGGACGCGGCTCCAGGCCGTGAGCTCGAGGCCGTGACGTTCGCCGCGTGCCAGCAGCCGGGCCCCCGCGGCCGCGATCATGGCGGCGTTGTCGGTGCACAGGGCGTTCGGCGGAAAGACGGCGTGGAACCCGTCTTCGGCCGCGGCCGCCGCCATGCGGTCGCGAAGCCTCCGATTGGCCGCCACCCCGCCCACGACTGCGAGCTGGCCGAGACCCTCGCGGGCCAGCGCGCGGCGGGACTTCTCGACCAGGACGTCCGTGGCGGCCGCCTGGAAGGAGGCGGCGAGGTCCGCCCGGGCCTTGGGGGTCAAGGGCTCCCTCGCCTGGACCGCCAGCGAGACCGCGGTCTTGAGACCGCTGTAGGAGAAGTCGAGCCCTTCCTGGTCGAGCATCGGGCGCGGCAAGGGCGTCGAGTCGGGGGCGCCCTCGAGCGCGGCCTCGGCCACCGCGGGCCCGCCGGGATAGGGAAGCCCGAGCAGCTTGGCCACCTTGTCGAAGGCCTCCCCCACGGCATCGTCCCGGGTCTCGCCCAGGATCCGGGGCTCGCCGTCGCCGATCCGGTAGAGCGCCGTGTGCCCGCCGGACACGACGAGCCCCACGTAGGGCGGCCGCAGCGTCGGCTCGGCGAGCTCGGCCGCGGCCAGGTGGCCCGCCAGGTGGTGGACCCCGACACAGGGCAGCCCATGCCGGTACGCCAGGGCCTTGGCGAAGGAGAGGCCCACGAGCAACGAGCCGAGCAGACCGGGGCCCACCGTGACGGCGATCCCGTCGAGCTCGCCGGGCGAGAGCTTCGCCTGTGCGAGCGCCGCCTCGGCCACGGCCGAGACCGTGCGCAGGTGGTCGCGCGAGGCCAGCTCCGGCACCACCCCGCCATAGGGCCGGTGCACCTCCTCCTGCCCCTCGACGACGCTCGCCACGATCTCGACGCCCGCGCTCCCGGACCCACCCGAGCGCACGACCGCCGCCGCCATCTCATCACACGAGCTCTCGACCCCAAGCACCACGAGCCCGCCCGTCTCCACCACCGACATCGCAAGGGAGTCTGCCCACACAGCCCCCCCCACGCCAGACACCTCCCAGAACGGGAACCCCAGCCGACGCCGCAGCCCTACTCCGGAACGCGAACCTCAGGTGACTTCGCAGGCGCCGTCCTGGCAAGGCGACGCGACCCGAAGGCGTACACGTCGTACGTCGAGGGGAGCGCAACGCAGCCGGGGCGGCGCCTGCGGAGTCACCCCAGCAGACGTGCAACCCCCCTACGAGCGCAACGCAGCCAGGGCGGCGCCTGCGGGCTCACCCCGGCGAACATCCACCTACCCCAGGTTGCGTTCCAGTTTCTCTTGCTCGGACTTGCAGTCGATGCAGAGCTCCGCCACGGGCCGCGCCTGAAGGCGCTTGATGCCGACTTCTTCGCCGCAGCTCTCGCACTCTCCGAACACCCCGTCCTCGATCTTCTCGAGGGCCAGGTTGATCTTGGCGAGCAGTCCCCGCTCCCGTTCTCGCAGCCGACCCTGGAAGGCCAGGTTGACCTCCGACGAGGCCGTGTCGATCTCGTCGGGGAAGTCGTCCGGGTCGAGATGGATCTCTCCCGCCACGGCACGCTTGGCGTTGCCGACGAGCTGGTCACGCTGCTCGTTGAGCAGCTTCCTGAACTTGTCGAGCTCCCTCTTTCTCACCTCTCACCCTCGTGCCTTGGGACGGCTGTCGTCGTGGTCTCGCTGATCGGATTGTGTGAGCCGGCCTGCCGCGCTCAACCCCTCAGCAATTGAAGCTGCTGCTCGGCCTGACGGGCCCGCTTGGAATCCGGGTACTCTTCGATCACTCGTTCGAATGCCTTTCTGGCCGCTCCGCCGAAGCTCGGCCCCAGCTGGAGAAGCGCCTCCCCTTGTCGGTAGAGCGCCTCCGCAGCCTTATCGCTGCTGGGGTATCGGCTGGCCACGTCGTCGAAGCGGAGAATTGCGGTCTGGTAGTCCCCTTGCTGGAAGTAGCAGTCGGCCATCCAGTAGGCGGCCGCGTCGGCGTACGAAGAGGACGGATAAGTCTGCAGAAAGTCCCGGAACCGGTCAACACAGCTGCCACTATCGCGGGTTCGCCACGCGTCGTAGGCCAGGCGGTAGGCATCGAGCTCCTGTCGAGCGGCCAGGCCCGCACCGGGGACGGGCTCGGAGGGCGGCGAGACGGCTCCCGGGGCGGGGTACCCACCGGGCCCCGACGGGGTGCTCGCTGGATAGCTCGCGCCCGGCGAGGGCACGGCACCGGAGTAGGGAGAGCCCTGGGGAGGCGCTCCACCCGGCTTCGGCGGAGCGGCCAGGTAGGCGCCGGCGGGGGGGGCCGTCCCCTGGGCGGCCTCCCGGCGGGCGGATTCGGCCTCCTGCAGCGCCCGGTTCGCGGTGTGCTCGCCGACCTCGATCTGCCCCTGGAGGTCTTCGATCCGCTGCCGCAGCTCGGCGATCTCGGCGGACAGATCGGCGACCCGCGCGCGATCGCCCGCGGCACCGTCGGATCCCCGCATCCGGACCACCTGGTCCTCGAGCTTGCGGAATTCGGCCACCGTGACGCAGCCAGTCAGGGCCGGCAGGGCCAGGGCGAGGGCGCCCCCGGCCAGCCATCGTCGTCCCGTCTCTCGAAGATTCATGCCTTCCCCCTTGCTAGCGGCGGTAGGGGCCCCAATCCGGGGCCGTGTTCTCGCCCCGGTCGGTGACCCGCCTGAGATTCGCACCCGAAATGTCGACCACGTAGATATCGGCACGGCCCCGCCGGGTCGAGCTGAACGCGAGCTTGCGGCTGTCGGGCGCGAAGCTCGGGTGCTCGTCGCTGCGCCGGTGGGTCACGAGCGGCTGGTTCGTGCTGCCCTCCGGGTCGATCAGCCAGATGTCGAACTGGCCCCCCACGCGGCTCTCGTAGGCAATCCACTGACCGTCGGGCGACCAGGTCGGCGAGGTGTTGTAGCTGCCGTTGTAGGTGAGGCGACGCGGCGCCCCGCCCTCCGCGCTCATCACGTAGATCTGTGGGGCGCCGCTTCGATCCGAGACGAAAGCGATCCGCCGGCCATCGGGCGACCAGGCCGGCGAGACCTCGATGGCCCGGCTGCGGGTCAGGTTGCGCAGGCCCCCGCCGTTGCGATCGATCGTGAAGATCTCCGTCGCGCCGGCCTTGCTCATCACCAGGGCCAGCCGACCTCCATCGGGCGAGTAGACACCGCGATACAGGGCGCCCGGAGCCTTCATGTTGCGGAGGATGCGACCCGGCGACTTGCGCCCTCGAGTCAGCAGGAACAAGGTGGGTCGATTGCGGTGGCGGTAGGTCGTGTAGAGGATGGCACTGCCGTCCGGCGACCAGTCCGGGAAGGAGTTGATCGAGCGATTGCGCGTGGCGCCGCGGAGCTGTTGGCCGTCCGCGTCCATGACGTGGACTTCCTTGGAGCCGCCTCTATTCGATACGAAGGCGATTTCCGTGTCGGCGACACCCGGGCGACCGGTGAAGGCCGCCACGACATCGTCCGCAATGGCCTTGCCCACCCGGCGGGCCTGGTTCCGCTTGGCATCGAACTGGTTGCTCTTCTGGCGGCGGCAACCCCGGGAGACATCGAGCACCTGGAAACGCACCTTCAGGGAGTCGGCGCTGGCCTGGACCTCTCCCTGCACCAGGGCATCCGCACCGATCTGGCGCCAGCTCGAGCAGGGCACCGTGGCTCGAGCTCCGAGCCGGGGGCTCTTCACCGGGCCGAGGAACGCGCGCTCGTCGAGGACGGTGAAGATGCCGGAGAAGTTGAGCCCGCCCAGGATGTTCGAGTGCAGCTCGTCCGCCACCCGCGAAGCCCCCCCCGAGGTCTGCGCGAAGTGCTGGACGGCCACCTTGAGAGTGCGGTCCCGGGGATCGAAGACATCGATGGGACTGCGGGGTTGGCCGGTCGCCACGGTCGCTGCGAGCAGGCTGCCGGAGACCAGGAGCCCCACCCGTCCGCGCCGGATTGCGGAGCTCATCGCAGGTCCCTCGGGCTGAAGCGGAATTGCCATCGCCCGGCCTCCGGGGGCGGCGGAAGGGGCCCGGCCTTCTGCACCGCGCGCTCGACGCTCTCGTCGTACCAGGGGTTCCCCGAACGTTGGGCGATGCGCGGGTTCGACACCTCTCCGCTACTCGACACGTGCACCTCCACGACCGTCACGAGCGCCTGGTTGCGGAAGCCGGGCGAGAGCACCCAGGACTGCAGGACGTAGGCGCGAGCCCGCTCCCGCCAGGCGGCTTCGGCTGCGGAGATCAAGCGGCCCGGACCGCCCGTAGGGCCCCGCCGGGCAGCGGCCATCGCCGGGGCTGGCGCTGGCGTCGGGGGCATCGCACTCGTGTCGCTCTCGCGCAGCTTGGCGAGCGCGTCCTCGTAGCTCAGCTCTTCGGGCGGCGGGGGCGGTGCGGGCGTCGGCTTGGCCCTGGGTTCCCTGGGCAGCACCTTCTTCTCCACGATGGGCTTCGGCTTGGGCTTGGCTTTCGGCTTCGGTTTGGGCTTGGGAGCGGCCTTGGTGGGCGCGGGCTTGGGGAGCTTGCGGACGGGTCGCGGCGCCGCACTGGGCGGAGCCACCGCCACGAGATCGACCCGCACGACCGCGGGCAGCACCTGACGGCGGGGCTGGAAGGGCGAAAACCAGAACACCATGGCGAACCCCACGTGGGCCGCCGCGGAGATCGCCACGAGACGGCGGAATTGCCGTCGACGCTCCTCCTGCCAGCTTTCCAGGACCGCCTGCACGCCGCTGGTCGCCTCCCTCGCCTGTCTCGTTCATTCGCGATTGAGTCGCCTGCCGGCGCTCCCGGGTTCCACGAGCCCCCAGTGCCTCGTCCGGGCCCTCTGGCTCCTTCTCATCTCGGCTCTCCAGGCCTCATTCGGGCTCCGTGACGATGCCCAGGCTCCGCGCCCCGGACGCCCTGGCTACCGCCATCGCCTTCACGACCACCCCGTAGGGCGCCGCCTGGTCTGCCCGCAGGAAGATCTCCTTGTCCGGCGTCGCCTCGAAGATGGCCGTGAGCTTGGTGCCCAGGTCCTCGAAGGGAACCTCGATGGAGGCCAGGTGGTACTTGCCCTCCTTGTCGACCGTCAGGATCAGCGGCTCGTCCTGCATGCGCAGCGGCTGGGTGGTCGTCTCGGGCAGATCCACGTCGAGGCCCTGCTGCAGCATGGGCGCCGTCACCATGAAGATGATCAGGAGGACCAGCATCACGTCGACGAAGGGAGTGACGTTGATCTCGGAGAGGGGGCGGTGATCGCGCCCCATGCGTGCGCTGGCCAAGGTCAGCCCTCAGCCGCCCTGGCGGGTGCCAGGGCCGCTTCGACGCCGGTGCGCTTCAGGTCTGCGAGCAGCTCGTCCTCGAAGAGCTGGATCGCAGCGTGCAGCTCGCGCAACCGCGCCACGAAGAGGTTGTAGAAGATGGTCGCCGGGATCGCGGCGAACAGACCGATCGCCGTGGCGATCAGGGCCTCGGCGATGCCCGGAGCCACGACGGCCAGGCTCGCGCTCCCGGTCGCACCGATGCCGGTGAAGGCGTTGATGATGCCGATCACAGTGCCGAAGAGACCGACGAAGGGTGAGGCGCTGCCCACCGTGGCGAGGAAGGAGAGCCGGGACTCGAGACGCAGCTCCTCCTGAGCCGACACCCAGGCGATCTGGTGGTGGATCCTGTGGAGCTGGTCGTCGTCCAGCCCTTCTTCTTCATTGCGCCCCGCGTAGCGGCTGAACTTCTGCAGCTCGCTGTGCGCCGTGAGATAGACCGCGGAGAGCGGAGAGCGCTCGAGCTGGCGCGCGGCATCATAGGCACGCGCGAGCCCTCCCTCGTGGTAGGTATCGAGGAAGCCCTCGCTATCCTGCTCGGCGCCGCTGAGTTCGCGCCACTTGAAGGCGATCGCAGCCCACGACATGATCGAGGCCACGACCAGGAGGAGCATGACGAGCTGGACGACCCCCGACGCCTGCCAGACCAGGTCGAAGAGGTCGAGGCTCGCGAGACGTCCCCCCATGTCCGTCCCGGCGAGGATGAGCCCCATCCGTTATGAGCCCTTCCGTTGTGGGCTCCCCTCTCTTTGCCGTCCGTTGGTGTCCCGAGAGCGGAGCCGATGCAGTCTAGGAAAGCGCCCTCGGCGCATCAACGTAGGCCTCCGTCATGCCGACGAAGGCTGCTGGCCCACCGACCCAAGGAGCCCTGATGCAGGTCACCGCATCGACCCGAAACCCCCTCTCCGCCGAATGCGAGCTGTTGGCGGTGCCGCTGGCCGAGCTCGGCCCCGAGCGGCAGCGGTTGCCGTCCCGCGTCGCCGCGATCGACCGCGGGCTCGGGGGCTGCATCTCGGCCGCTCTGGAGCGAGGCGATTTCAAGGGTCGGGCCCGCCAGAGCCTGCTGCTCTACCCCCAGGAGGGCTCGGTCAGCCGGGTGCTCCTGCTGGGCATGGGGGAGGAGTCGGCCATCGATTCGGCGGCGCTGCGCGAGGCCGCCGGAGCGGCCGTCAAGGCCGGGCGGAAGCACCGCGCGAACCGGGTGGGCCTGCTCCCGATGGGCGGCCGCCGGGGCCGCAGTGCCGCCGCCGCCCAGGCCCTCGCCGAGGGCGCCACACTCGGCAGCTACCGCTTCGACCGGTACAAGGGCAAGGGCGACGAGGACGAGAACGAAGCCACGGATCCGGGCCTGGTCGTCCACGTCGAGAAGAGCCAGGACCTGCGGGCCACCCGGGCCGCACTCGCCCGCGGCTGTACGTTGGGCGACGCCCAGAACCTGGCGCGCGACCTCTCGAACGAGCCGCCGAACGTGATGACGCCGGCAGCGCTCGCAAAGGCCGCCTCGAAGATGGCCCGCGCCGCCGGCCTGAAGGTGCGGGTCCTCGAGCGCGTGGAGCTCTCGAAGCGGAAGATGGGCGCCATGCTCGCCGTGGCCCAGGGAAGCCACAATGCGCCGCGTCTGATCGTGCTGGAGCACAACCCCCCCCCGCGCGCCAAGAAGAAGGGCACGAAGCCCCGCCGCAAGCCCACCGTCTGCCTGGTGGGCAAGGGCGTGTGCTTCGACTCGGGGGGCCTGTCCCTGAAGCCCGCGACGAGCATGGTCAAGATGAAGCACGACATGTCGGGAGGGGCCACGGTGATCGGCGCCATGCAGGCGATCGCCGCCCTCAAGATCCCGCTCCACGTGGTGGGCATCGTGGGTGCGGTCGAGAACATGCCGAGCGGCCACGCCTATCGCGTCGACGACATCCTCACCAGCGCCTCGGGCAAGACCATCGAGGTGACCAACACCGACGCGGAGGGTCGGCTCGTGCTGGCCGACGCCCTGCACTATGCGCAGGAGGAGTTCAAGCCCGAGGCCCTGCTCGACCTGGCGACGCTGACCGGCGCCTGCGCCATCGCCCTCGGCCCCTGGGCGGCCGCCGTCGTCTCGGCCCACGAGCGGCTCGCCGAGGCCGTCGTCAAGGCCGGCGAGGCCACCGATGAGCGCTTCTGGCCCCTGCCGCTCTGGGACGTGCATCGGGACCACATGCGCAGCCAGATCGCCGACGTGCGCCAGACGGGCGGCCGCGACGCGGGCACCACGACGGCGGGAGCCTTCCTGGCCCACTTCGTGGACAAGGACCTGCCCTGGGCCCATCTGGACATCGCTTCGGTGGCCGACACCGAGCGCACCGGGTCCCTCCAGCCTCGCGGTGCCACCGGCTTCGGCGTGCGCACCGTCCTGGAGCTCCTGCGCGGCTGGAAGGACGTCAAGCTCGGCTGAGTCGATCTGGGGCACCCGGCCGGGTCCAGGGATCTCTGGCGGCCGGTGAATCCCGCACCTACGATCCGCGTCCATTCAGATAGACCCCTTCTCTGATGGAGACGAGATGACCCTATTGCTCCGCCTGTACGTCCCTGCGGCCCTGCTCCTCGCACTGCTGGCCGGCCCCGGATGGGCCGCCGACGCCGCTGCGGGCAAGGCCTCCTACGACATCCTGTGCACGGCCTGCCACGGTGCCACTGGCAAGGGCGACGGCCCTGCCGGCGGTGCCCTGAACCCGGCACCCCGCGATTTCTCGGTGGGCGACTTCAAGTTCGATGCCGACAAGAACGGCACCCCGGGCGAGGACATCGACCTCAAGCTGGTCATCAAGGACGGCGCCGCCGCCTACGGAGGAAACCCGTCGATGGCCCCGTGGGCGATCCTCTCGGACGAGGATCTCGACAACATGGTCGCGTACGTGCGAAGCCTCAAGGAATAGTCCCCGAGCATCCGCTTGCCGAGCGGGGTCGGCCCGGCCGACCCCGCTCGGCGCTTTTCGGGGCCCGGCACGAGGCTGCTAGCCTCGCGGTCTGATGTGCCCCCGCAGCGCAGACGACGTCCGTCCGCCGGATCCCGACGCGACCGCCACGCCCTCCGACGAGGCCGAGCTGGCCGAGGCCGAGCTGCTCGACGCGAACGCGGACACCCCCGAGGACCACCCGGACGACGAGGCGACCGAGGGTCGGATCCAACCCGAGGCCACGGACGCCACCCTTCTCCCGGTGCCCAGCGCCGATCGGGCCGTCGACCGGGCCGACCCCCTCACGCGGTACATGGCCGAGCTGCGTCGCTACCCGCCGATCAGCCGGGAGGAGGAACGCGAGCTCGCCATCCGCTGGCGCGAGCACGGCGACCCGGACGC
Organism: Deltaproteobacteria bacterium; assembly: GCA_002687015.1. Taxonomy (GTDB): domain Bacteria; phylum Myxococcota_A; class UBA9160; order UBA9160; family UBA6930. The sequence goes on along the minus strand of NYZB01000262.1, from coordinate 12,851 downwards.
CGGCCGGCGCCTCGTGCTCGCCAACCTTCGCCTCGTCGTGAAGCTCGCCATGGAGTACCGGCGCGCCTGGGCCAACACCCTCGACCTGATCCAGGAGGGGAACGTCGGGCTCGTGCAGGCCGTCGAGCGATTCGACCCGGAGGCGGGCGCCAAGCTCTCGACCTACGCGGCGTATTGGATCCGCGCCTACATCCTCAAGTACCTGATCGACAACATCCGCCTCGTGCGCGTCGGCTCCAGCCGGGCTCAACGCAAGCTCTTCTTCCGCCTCGGCAAGGAGAAGCGCGAGCTCGAGCGCCAGGGCTTCGAGGTGCAGCCGAAGCTCCTGGCCGAGCGCCTGGACGTGTCCGAGCAGGACGTGATCGACATGGAGCAGCGCCTGTCGAGCAGCGACCTCTCGATGGAAGCGCCTGTGCGTGGTGACGAGGGCGACGGCGCGAGCTACGGCGACTTCCTCGCCGCGCCCGAGCCGTCGGTCGAGGACCAGGTGGCCGACACCGACCTGCGTCGCACCTTCCTCGAGCACGTCGAGGCGTTCGCAGAAGGGCTGGGGGAGCGCGAGCGAAAGATCATGAACGAACGCGTGCTGGCCCAGGAGCAGCGCACCCTCCAGGAGCTGGGCGACGAGCTGGGGCTGACCCGGGAGCGCGTTCGGCAGCTCGAGAAGGGGATCGTCGACGGCCTGCGCGACTACCTGAAGGACCACGTGGTGGACTTCGAGGTCTACGCCCCCGGCGACGAGTAGCCTCCCACCCCCGCGAGTTCACCGCGGGGGCAGACCGCCTTGTGAGCTCGGGGCGGTGGGCGGAGCGGCTTGTGCGAGCAGGTGGCGAACGTTCCGCAGGGCCCGGGAGCCGAGGGGCCCCCGTGCCAGTCTCGCCAGCCAGGCCCGCCGGTCTTCGAGTGCCAGGCGCGAGAAGGGTCGGCCCGGAGGCCACGCGCAGAGGGGGCGCCACTCGAGGAAGCGCAGGGCCAGCCACGCCCGCCGGGCGGCCGCCACGCCCCCGTGGCGAAGTGCCGCCTCGACCGCGGGGCCCAGCCGCTGGAGCTCCTCCGGGCCGGCCTTTCCCTCCGCCTGCGCCGCGTTGTAGAGCGTGCGGGCGAGGGCCGGCGCCAGAGGTGTCGAGGCGTTTTCCACTTCCACTCCAGTGGGTTTCAGTGTTTCTCGGAGGTGCCACTCGAGGTCCCGTACGGGCCCGGCCGGCTTCCCCGATGGCTGGGCGTTCGCCATTCTAGGCGGCGATGGTCGAGGCTACCGTGCGCAGGCGAGTGCGGATTCGCGGCCGGGTCCAGGGCGTCGCGTTTCGCGCCTCAACCCGGGACGAAGCGCGCCGGGCGGCGGTCGACGGCTGGGTCCGCAACCGGCCCGATGGGACGGTGGAGGCGGTCTTCGAGGGGGAGCCGGCACGGGTGGAGCAGCTGATCGCCTTCTGCCGGCGCGGCCCCTCCTGGGCCCACGTGGACGAGGCCCTCGTGAACGAGGAGCCGCCCGAAGGCCTTCGCGGTTTCGAGATCCGATGAGCGGGGTCGCGCGCACCACGGCCCTGGGCCTGGCCCTTCTTCTCGCCGCGTGCGGCCGTGCGCCGGAGCCCGACGCGGCCGCCGCCACGCAGATCCCAGCGAGCCCCTCCTCCGCAGCGGGCCTCGCCGGGCGCGGCCCGGAGGTGGACGTCACGATCGGCATGCACCGCGTTCGCGCCGAGGTGGCCGATACCCTGGCCCTCCGGCGGCGCGGCCTGTCGGGCCGACGCGATCTGCCACCCGGCCGCGGCATGCTGTTCCCCTACGCCCCGCCGACCCGCCCCTCGTTCTGGATGCCCGACATGCACTTCCCCATCGACATCGTCTGGATCCGGGACGGCCGGATCGTCGACCTGCACGTCGACGTCCCCCACGAGGTGCGCCCTCCCCTTCCGACCTACCAGCCGAGCGTGCCGATCGACTGGGTCCTCGAGGTTCCCGCGGGCACCGCGCGCGAGCTGGGCTGGAGGATCGGCGATCCCGTGGAGTCCTCTCCCACCCCGGAGTTCCGAGCCGATGCCCGCCCCTGAACGAGGGCGCCCCGGCTTCAGCCCCGAGCGCCCGCGCTCCGGGGTCGGCTCTGCAGCGCCCGGCGTGCCACCAGGGCTCCGAGCGCGAACAGCGCGAAGCCACCCGGCTCCGGCACCGCGGGGACGGCGCCCTCGGCGAGGCCAGTGGCGGTGGCCCTCTGGCCTGCAAGCCCGCGGGTGGCCGTGGCACCCGAATCGTGGGGGCTGCCGCTCGAATGGCAATCGACGGCCATCATGGGCAGCGACACAAGAGCACTCGTGCTCTCCAGGATCGGCTTCTGGGATGGGTGGCGAGACGCATGGATCAGGCTCCATCGGGCCCCTCTACCGCGGAATCGCTGCAGGATGGGTGCCGCGGGGTCTCCTCGGCCTCGATCCGGTGCCAATCCAAGGCTCTGCGTGCCGTGTTGCGGCTCGGCGATGTGGCAGGGAGCAGGCGCCGGGCGGCTCCTCATTGCCCAGATTGGGAAACGAAAGCCCCAACCTGCTCTCGGGCTGCACCTAAAGGGAAAGCCCGAATCGGCCGACGCGAACGACATGCAGCAGGACGTGGCCATGCTCTTCGCGCCGCCCCTGGCCCCGGTCCGCCTGGACCCGGGCGTGGAGGTCACGCTGGGTCGGAGCCCGACCTGCGAGCTGGCCCTGCCCTCTCCCCAGGCCTCCTGCCACCACGCCGTGGTCGGTCGGATCGGCAAGGTGGTCTTCGTGCGCGACCTGGGCAGCACCAACGGAACCTTCGTCAACGGCGCCGCCGTGGAAGGTGAGCACGTGCTCCAGCCGGGCGACCAGATCGAGATCGGTGACGCCCGCGTGACCTACTGCCTCATGGACGCTCGCGGTGAGACCCCGGCGCCACCGAGCGGGGACGCCACGATGCTGGCCACTCCGCCTGCCCGGCCCACGCCGCAGATCCTGGAGGGCGACCTCGCCCAGATCCCCTTCTTCGCCGTCCTCCAGATGCTCGAGATGGGCGCCAAGAGCGGTCGACTCAGCGTGCGAGGGAGCGACGGCGCCATGGCCGTCTGGCTCGAAGGGAACCGCATCGTCCACGCCGAATCCGAGAAGGAGAGCGGCCTGGAGGCCGCGCTCTCGATCGCGCGGGTCTCGGACGGCCGCTTCCAGTTCGCGCCCGACCTGGCTCCGCCCGAGCGGAGCCTCGAGGCCTCGATCACCGAGATCATCCTCGAGGCCTCCCGCCTCGAGGACGAGAGCGGGATGGCCGCGGGCACCCTCGACGACCCCTTCGCGTAGCGAGGAGCGGCCCACGAGCCCCGCGAACGGTGCAGCCACCGCTCGCGGAGCGGGACCCGGAGTGGGGCCCCTGGGTCCATAGGCTACTGGTCCGACTCGAAGTCGAGCTCGATCTCGTTCTCCCAGCGACCGTCGAAGTCGTCGGTGTGGACCACACCGCATCCCTTCAGCAGCGCCCGACCGGCGCCCTTGGCGTGCAGGCGGATGCCCGCCCCGGCGATCTCGATTCGCGTGGGCCTGGGGCTGGCCACGACGGCACGGCCGAAGCCCTCGTAGAGGATGCGGCCATCGCCCAGCAGGGTCTCGCGACCCACGCCGTGGGTCTCGACCCGGGCATCCTCACTCACGATGAGCACCCCGCCACCCTTCACGGTGAGGACACCGCGCATCTGGAGCACGGCCAGGCCGCTGCCGAAGCCGTGCAGCTCTCCGCGCCCCTTGAGCACGATGCCGGAGGCCGCGGTGGCGGAGAAGGCCAGCACCAGAGCGAGGGCCAACGGGCGAAATCGATTCCAAGCGTTCATCACGTGTGTCTCCCAGAGTGAAGGCACCCGAGGATTCGGGCGCCGCGGCGCCCGAGGATTCGGGCGCCGCGGAGTGCAACCCACCCGGTGGAGCGGGGTTGCACGAGGGGTCGGGAGACAGCAGCGAGCCCGCGGACAGCGCGCCTACATGCGCCCGCGCAGACCCCGGCGCAACGCGTCGTCGAGGCCTGCGGTGTCGAGGCCGACCGCCTCGCGCAGCGCCTCGTCTGCGGACCAACCCTCTCCGAGCCGTCGCAGGAGGGTCGCCCGCTGCTGCGCATCGCTGTGCCGCTCGAGCCAGTCGGCCGCGGCCGTGGAGATGGCGTAGGCGAGCCGGGCCTCGCGGTTGCCGAGGCCGCCGAAGCTCGGCGCCAGGCGCGTGAGCGAGATCCACTCGCCACTGGCCAGTGCCTGATTCAGCTTGGCGCGCTCGCCGCGGGAGAGCGGAGGGCGGCGCTGGGACGCCCGCTCGTAGAGCTCGGCGAGCCCCTCGTTCAGCCAGAAGGGACGGTCGCTGCCGGTCTGCTCGCGAAACAGGGCGTGGGTGTACTCGTGGAAGAGGAGCGTGCGCAGCTCGCCGGCGGGATGCGCCTTCGACACGACGTGGATGCGGCCGTCGAAGAAGCCGACGGTCTGGAAGCTGAAGCGATGGGCATGGGCCTTCAGGTAGGCGGCCTTGCCGTACAAGACGACACCCGTCGGCTCGGCCGGGAAGGCGCCGATGCGCTCGCCGACCAGGCCTCGGGCATCGTCGAGGTAGCGGGCCACGGTGCGGGCGAAGTCGCTGCCGCCGCTCGCCACCAGGGCCTCATCGGCCTGGATGCGAAAGGCCTCGTGCTCGAGATCCACGAGGCGAAGGGGGCCCGCGCCTGGTGTGTCCATCAGGCGCCGCTCGTCGTCGAGCCGCGCGAGGCGCTGCTCCGCCGATGCCCGCCAGCCGTCCAGATCGTCGCCCGCCAGGGAGAGGAAGGTGCGCAGGTGGCCCTCGGCCTTCTCGAGGTGGCCGCGCCCGCCCTCCAGCAGGGCCAGGTAGAAGTGGGGCTCGGGGCGGCCCGGGGCCTCCCGCACGATCGCCCGCAGGGCCGAGGCCGCACGGGCCACCTCACCGCGTCCGAAGTCCGCGACCGCATCCCGCAGGCTCCGGACCAGGCGGTCCTCGTCGCGACCGCTGGCGCCGGGCGGCGTCTCGAGACGCGCCCCGACGACCCCCGCACCCCAGAGGGCGCCGATCTGTTCGACGTCCTGGGCGCGGCGGGCATCGGCGGGGATCCCAGCCGGGTCGTCGGTGATGTGCGTGCGACCCTGGCCATCGACCCACAGGTGGAGACCGGACGGGCGGGCCCCCTCGGATGCACCCGCTCCAGGGGGATCGGCCGGCTCCCCGGGCGGGCTCGCGCCCGCCCCGATCAGGAGGACGGCTGCGAGGACGCCGCAGAGAGGGGGAAGGCTGCGAGACACCTGGCTCTCATCGGCCGCGCGAACGTTGCTCTTCAATGCCGGCACGCCCGCTGCGAGCCGTGAATCAGGCCGGACCCCGCTTTCCGCCCTCTCCCACCAGGTGGCCCAGCTCGGGCAGGATGAGGCGGGTCATCGCCGTCCGCAGGGCGCCCCGCGAGCCCGGCAGTGCGAACACGACCTTGTCACCGACCATCCCCGCCACGGCCCTGGAGAGCATCGCCGCGGGGCCGATCTCTTCGAAGGACAGCATGCGGAAGAGCTCGCCGAAGCCCGGCAGCTCGCGCTCGAGAAGCGGCGCCAGTGCCTCGGGCGTCACGTCCCGGGGTGCCACCCCGGTCCCCCCGGTGAGCAGCACGGCCTGCACCTCCGGGTGGGAGAGCGCCTCGCCGGCACGGGCACGGATCGCCTGGGCGTCGTCGGGCACGAGGCGTCGCAGGGCGATCCGGTGACCGGCCTTCTCGAGCAGCTCGACCAGCAGCGCACCGCCGGTGTCGGTCTCGAGGGTGCGGGTATCGCTGACCGTGATCACCGCGGCCACCAGGTTGCGGGGCGCACTCTGGCGATGGCGATGAACGCTCTTCGTCTCCTCGGCCTCGCTCATGCGTGATCGTCCACCCAGGTCGCCCCGTCCGTCGCGAACTCCTTCTTCCAGATGGGCACGCGCTCCTTCAGGGTGTCGATCGTGTAGCGGCACGCGGCGAAGGCCTCGGGGCGGTGGGGAGCAGCGGCCACCACGACGACGGCGATGTCGCCGATCTCGAGCTGGCCGGCGCGGTGGTCGACGGCGACGCGCGCGCCCGGCCACCGGGCCGCCGCCTCCTCGCAGATCTTGTCCATTTCCCGCTCGGCCATTCCGGGATAGGCCTCGTACTCCAGGTGCTCGATGTCCTTGCCCCGGGAGGCGTTTCGCACGGTACCCACGAAGGTCACGATGCCACCGACGTCGGGGCCGGCCACACGGGTCACCACCTCACCCACGTCGAGGGCAGAGTCGCGCAGGCGGCAGCGGGCGGGCGGATCGTCCTGGCCACCGGCGACGGGCGGCAGGAAGGCGACCTCGTCGCCGTCGGACAGCGGCGGATCTCCGGTCACGATCTCCATGTTCACGGAGACGCGGAGGCGCTCGCCGAGCTCCCCATGGGCGAGGGCGAAGGCGGGCTCCTGCTCGACCAGGAGGCTCCGCAGGGCCGAGACCCGGCTGCCGTCCGCCAGGGGCACGGCCAGCTCCTCGGCTCCCGTGGCCTCGCGGATCGACCCGAATAGCTTCACCATGACCTGCATCGGGCGGAGGCTAGAGCCCGTCTCAGGAATATCCAGCGTGCCCGGCCCTCCGAGGAAGGCCGACCCGCGTTTCACATTCCCGAGACGGGCTCTAGCCTCCCCGAGCCCGACGTTCAGCCGGGCCGCGGGAGCGCCGATGAGCCTCCCATGACCGGCGACAACGAGACCCGACGCCGCCTCGAGGCGGCCCTCGACCGGCTGCGGCCTGGCCTGCTCCGAGATGGCGGGAACGCCGAGCTCCTGGGCGTCGGGGCGGACGGCACGGTGAAGCTCGAGATGCAGGGGGCCTGCGCGACGTGCCCTGCGCAGGCCGTCACGCTGCGCCATGCCGTCGAGCCGCTGCTCCGGGAGGCCGTGCCCTCCGTCAGCGCCGTCGTCCCGGTTTCGGGCGACCCGACTCCGCTGGACATCTAGCCCGGTGGAGGTCGCCGCCCTCCGGCCGCTGCCCTGCCCAACCTGCGGCCAGCGTCACGATCTCGGCGTCTGGCTCGACCAGCCGGGGCGCCGTTGGCTGCACGGGAGAGTCGTCGAGGCGGTCTGCGCCGGCTGCGGTGCCGCGAGCCAGCTCGAGCTCGCGAACGGCACCATGGCCATCGGCTCCGTGGCGCCAGGCCCCGAGGGCTCCTTCCGGCCCGACCTTCGCCTTCCCCAGCCGGGTCTGGATGTCGAGGCCAGCCCGGCTGGACTGCTCGTCACCCTCGGTCAGCGGACCTGGGCGACGCCGATGCACGCGCGCCGCTGACCCCTGACCCGCTTGGCTCGCCGACCCGCTCGCCGGCAACCCAGGAGCGCGGGGGCTCAGCTGGGTGCACCGCCCTCGACGGACTTGAGAGGGCTGGCCTTGGCGCTGCTGCCGACCTTCATGGTCATCTGACCGTTCAGGCTTGCGCCCTCCTCCACGACGAGGGTGGTGGCCTCGAGGTTCCCCTGCACCACCGCAGTCTTGTGCAGGACGATCTTGCGGCTGGCCTTGATGTCGCCTGTCACCGTGCCGCTGATGATCACGGTCTGGGACTCGATGTTGGCGTCGATCTCGCCGGTCTCGCCCACCACCAGGGTGTTTTCACTGGCGATCTGGCCGCGGAAGGAGCCGTCGATCCGAACGGTGTCCTTGAAGGAGAGCTTGCCCTCGAAGGACGAGCCCTGGTCGATGAAGGCGGTCAGCCCACCGTTGTCGTTGCTCCCGGTCTTGGCCGGCTTCGTCTCGCCCATCAGGGTCTCCTCTTCGGTGCGCCCACGCCCGAATGCCATCGGTTGTCTCCCTCCAAGGACCGATCTCCGGTCCGGGTATTCCGGGAATCGGCAGCTCCCTGGGAAACTTGAGACACGAGCTGCGCGTGTCCGGTGGGTTTCTGCCGAGTGGAGAAATTTCCGTTGAATTCCGGCCAATTGGAGCGCTACCCGCAGATCCCCTGCGGGCTCCCGAGGCCACGGCCGTTCTTGGACGGAACGCTAGACTCCGCGGGCCATGGCCGACCTCGTCCTGCCTCAGGGGCTCCGGGAGAGCCTGGCCTCGGGCCGAATCCACTCCGCCTACCTGCTCTCGGGCCCGGGTGAGACCCCGCGCACGGCGGCCCTTCAGTTCGTCCGAGCGCTGGTCTGCCAGGGGGACCCGGCCGGGGCACCCTGCGACGCCTGCCCGGATTGCCGGCGCTCGGCGCCGGGTGAGCCGATCCCCCTGGACGGCACCGGCAAGAAGGGGCCGCTGATGCGGCACGTGGGGGACCACCCGGATCTCCTCTGGATCGAGCGCGGCGCCGACGATACGCGGGTCCGGATCGGCCAGGTGCGCGCATTGCAGTCGGCCCTGCGTCTGCGCGGGCCCGAGGAGGGACATCGCGCCGCCGTCGTGGCCGACGCCGAGTGGCTGAACCAGGAGTCCCAGAACGCGCTGCTGCGTCTCCTCGAAGAGCCGCCCCGGAACACCAGCCTGGTGCTCGTCACCCAGAGTCCGGCCGGCCTCCTGGCGACCGTCCGATCGCGCTGCCAGCGCATCTCCTTCGACGCGCGGAAGTCGGCGGGCGCCCTCGACGAGGAGGCCCGCGAGCTGGCCCTGCGTCTCGACGATCTCCCTCGGCTCGGGGTGCCACAGCTCCTCGACTGGGCGGAGGAGTACCGCGGGCCCCGCGCCATCGCCGCGGCGGGCACGAACCAGCTGCTCGCCACAGCGGCCTCGTGGCTCCACGCTCGGCTGGCGGCGGCGGCGGAGGCCGGGCGCACCGACCTCGACGGCGAGCTGCGCGCCTTCTCCACCTTGCAGGGCTGCCGCAAGGCCCTCGCCCAGCGCAATGCGAACCCGCAGATGGTGGCCGAGCGGGCCCTGTTGGCGCTGCGCGAGTCACAGCTCGGATGAGGCGCCGCCCGGCCGCCACGAGGCGCCCATGAGCCACTACTCGATCACGACACCGATCTACTACGTGAACGCCGAGCCCCATATCGGCCACACCTACACGACCATCGTCGCCGACACCCTGGCCCGCTACCACCGGCTGGCGGGCGACGAGACCTTCTTCCTGACCGGCACCGACGAGCACGGCGACAAGATCGCCGAGGCGGCCGCAGCCCAGGGGATCGAGCCCCGGCTCTTCGCCGACCGGGTCTCGGGCATCTTCCAGTCGACCTGGGAGACCCTCGACATCTCCTTCGATCGCTTCATCCGGACGACCGATCCCGAGCACGTCCGCGCGGTGCAGCACATCCTCCGCGTCGTCCACGAGAAGGGCGACATCGACTTCCGCGAGTACGAGGGGCTCTACTGCGTCGGCTGTGAGCGTTTCCTCACGGAGCGCGACATGGTCGAGGGTTTGTGCCGCGACCACGAGCGGGCTCCGGAGAAGCGCACCGAGTCGAACTACTTCTTCAAGATGAGCCGCTACTTCGGGGCCCTGGCCGAGCAGCTCGACGCGCACCCGGACTGGATCCGGCCCGAGCGCTACCGCAACGAGGTGGTGGCGATGCTCCGCGAGGGAAGCGGGCTCGACGACCTCTGCATCTCGCGGCCGAAGACGCGCCTCGACTGGGGCATCGAGCTTCCCTTCGATGCGGACTATGTCTGCTACGTCTGGTTCGATGCCCTCATCAACTACCTGGCGGGGCTGGGCTACCCGGACGGGCCCCATTGGGAGGAGCGCTGGGCGGGCGTGGAGCATCTGGTGGCCAAGGACATCCTGAAGCCCCACGGTGTCTTCTGGCCCTGCATGCTGATGGCCGCCGACCTGCCCCTCTACCGCCACCTGAACGTCCACGGCTACTGGAACGTCGACGACCGCAAGATCTCGAAGAGCCTGGGCAACATGATCTCGCCCCTGGCGATGCGCGAGCAGTACAGCTTCGACGCGTTCCGCTACTTCCTGCTTCGAGACATGTCCTTCGGCCTCGACTCGAGCTTCACCGAGGAAGCCCTCGTGACCCGCATCAACGCGGATCTGGCCAACAACCTGGGCAACCTGGTGAGCCGCACGCTCAACATGACGGCGAAGTTCTGCGGCGCGGCCGTCCCCGCGCCGGGCGAACCCGGCCCGCTGGAGCAGACCGTCCAGGACGCGGCGGGCGAGGCCGCGCGGGAGGTGGACCGGCGCGTCCGGGCCATGGAGCTGCATCGCGCCCTCGAGGCGATCTTCCGGCTCGTCGACGCCACGAACAAGTACCTCGACCAGCGGGCGCCCTGGAAGGCGGCCAAGCAGGAAGGACGCGAGGCCGAGGTGGCCACCACCCTCTACACCTGCTGCCAGGCCCTGCGCTCGATCGGCCTCCTGCTCTCGCCCTTCGTTCCGGAGGCGGCCGGGGCGATCCTGGAGAGGATCGGCGCGACCGGGCTCGAAGCCTCCGCGCGCCTGCCGGGCGACGCCGCGAGCTGGGACCAGCTGGCCGCCGGCACCGCGACGACCCGGGGCGCCGCCCTCTTCCCCAGGATCGAATCTCCCGAGGCCGACGCATGAGCCCGCTCCACTGGCTCGACTCCCATTGCCACGTCACCGCAGACGAGTTCGCCGAAGACCGCGGCGAGGTGATGGACCGCGCCTCCGCATCCGGCGTGCAGACGATGATCGCCGTCGGCGCGGGCTACGGCGTGGACCACAATGCCCGCGCCGTGGACCTGGCCGGCCGGGACGCGCGGGTCTTCGCCACGGTCGGCGTACACCCCCACGACGCGGACCAGCTCGACGACCCCGGCCGCGCGAAGCTGCGCGCCTGGCTCGAGGCGCCGCGGGTCGTGGCCGTCGGCGAGTGCGGCCTGGACTACTACTACGAGAACTCCCCGCGAGAGGTGCAGCGCGAGGTCTTCGCGGAACAGGTCGAGCTGGCCCGAGAACGCGACCTTCCCGTCAGCATCCACGCGCGCGACCGGGAGCCGGCCGGCTACGAGGAGCTGCTCGACATCTGGCAGGCCTCGGGCCGCGGCCAGGTCGAGGGCGTGCTCCACTGCTACACCCACGATCTCGACTTCGCGCGGCGCGCCATCGCCGCGAACCTGTGGATCTCGTTCTCGGGCATCCTGACCTTCAAGAGGGACCGGGGGCTGCGCGGAGTCGCCGCCGGGCTTCCCCTGGAGCGCCTCCTGGTGGAGACCGATGCGCCCCTGCTGGCCCCCGAAGGCCACCGCGGCCGCCGCAACGAGCCCGCACGGGTCGCCCAGGTGGGCGGCGTCCTGGCCGAGAGCCAGGGTCGGCCGGTCGAAGAGATCGCCCGCCGCACGGCCGAGAACGCGCGCACGCTGTTCAGGCTGCCGGACGAAGACGCGTGAGCGAAGCCGGGCCCATCCTGGAGCTGGCGATCGGGCTGGCCCGCGAAGCCGGCGCGATCCAGCGGGACCGCTACGGCACCGAGCTCGACATCCAGACGAAGCAGAGCTCGATCGATCTCGTCACGGAGGTCGACCGGGCCTGCGAGGCGTTGATCGTCGAGGGCATCGAAGACGCGCGCCCGGGCGATTCGATCCTCGCCGAGGAGGGCAGTGGACGCGAGCAGGCGGGCGCCGATCTTCGCTGGGTGATCGATCCCCTGGATGGCACGACGAACTTCGCCCACGCCTATCCCCGCTTCTGTGTGTCGATCGGCGTGGAGCGACGCGGTGAGCCCTGGATCGGGGTCGTCTACGACCCGCTGCTCGACGAGCTCTACCAGGCCGTCCGCAGCGAGGGGGCCCGGATGAATGGACGTGCCATCGCCGTCTCCACCGAGGACGATCTCTCCCGGGCCTTCCTGTGCACGGGCTTCGCCTACGACGTGCGGCGCAGCCAGCAGGACAACATCGCCGAGTTCGCATCCTTCCTGAAGGCGGCGCGGGCCCTGCGGCGCGACGGCAGTGCGGCACTCGATCTCTGCTACGTGGCGGCCGGCCGCTTCGACGGCTTCTGGGAATTCAAGCTCTCGCCCTGGGACGTCGCGGCGGGCTGCTTGATCGTCGAGGAGGCCGGCGGGCTCACCAGCGACGTGGCCGGCGGACAGGCCCACTGGGGCGGCCGCTCGGTCGTGGCCAGCAATGGGGTCCTGCACGACGCCATGCTGGGCGTCTTGAAGGGGCACCGATGAGGCATCTCCAGCTCGTGGCGTCGATCCTGGCGCTGGGCCTCGCCTTCGCTCAGGCCAGCCGCGCCCAGGACGACGAGCCCGCCATCGAGGTACCCGAGCCCCCCGCACCGACCTCGAGCGAGCTGCGGCTCTACCTCGAGCAGAGCAACCGGGTCCTGGTGACCCGCGAACAGGCGCAGCCACCCATCCCGCTCGAGAGGGGCCAGCTGACGATCGTGGGCCTCGGCGCCTTCGAGCCGGGGCTCGAGGCGGAGCGGCTCCTCGGCATTCGCTTCGACCTCGAGGTTCCCGGCCTCCCCGCCGACGAGGCGGTCGCCTACCTCGACCTGCACGAGATCGAGACCCTCCTGCGGGGCCTCGCCACCCTGCGCGAGGTGGCGGCCGAAGAAGACCGGGGGCTCCGCACCGAGGCCCGCATCGTCTCCATCGAGGGTTTCGGCGCGGCCGTCGCCGTGGAAGGCGGGCGGGCGCGCTACCAGGTGCTCGGGGGGCCCGGCGGCCGGGTCGCCACCGGCATCTCCAGCGAGGGCTTCCAGCTGCTCGAGAGCCGTACGGCCCGTACGCTGGACCGGCTCTTCAACGCGGCCACGCCGGTGGGCGAACCCGAAGCCGCGCCCTAGGCGTCTGCGCGGCAGAGACGAGTTCCGCCGCCAAGAGCGAGGAACACTCCGGGCCCGTGCCGGGAGGGCTCTGGATCGCGCGCCGCCGGCCGCCCAGCGTCCGGCGCGGAGGTGGGGTGTCTGTTTCGTGCATC
>NYZB01000261.1 GCA_002687015.1 Deltaproteobacteria bacterium | reverse complement strand
CGCCTCGGCATCGCCCTGTTCCGTGTCGCCCTCTTCTCGCTTCGGATCGAAGTGGCTCCAGTAGACCCGGGCGTTGCGAAAATCGGGCGACAGGTCCACGCGGGTGAGCGTGACCATGCCGATCCGCGGATCGGTGATCTCGCTGTGCAGCAGCCGCGCCAGCTCGGCCCGCAGCTGCTCACCCACCCTCTCCGTCCTCCGCGTCAATGAACCTCCACCTCCTGATCGAGGATCTCCGCCAGATGCAGCCCGTCGATGAAGTCGATGGCCTTCTCGAGCCTCTGGCGGGCGATCCCGCTCTCGTTCGCCGCCGTGGTCAAGCCGAGCACGGCGATCTGCCAGGTGTCCTGTCCGCCGACCTCTGCAATGGACACGTTGAAGCGGTTGCGGGTGCGCTGCATGATCGACTTCACGACCCCGCGTTTCTGCTTGAGCGACTGGGAGCCATGCACCATGAGCTCCACGCGGGCGGCTCCGACGAACATGGAGCGGGCGCTACGCTGGTCCCGCGATTCATGGGTCAAGACTCCGTGAGTCATCCGGGCTAGAGCTCGGCGGCCTGCTCCTCGACCTCGTAGGCCTCGATGATATCGCCGACCTTGACGTCGTTGTAGCCCTCGATGCCGATGCCGCACTCGAACCCGGTGGCCACCTCCCGCGCGTCGTCCTTGAAGCGCTTGAGGGAGGCGAACTTCCCCTCGTAGAGCTGTACGCCATCCCGGATCAGGCGCAGGTTCGCGTTGCGGCGCACCAGGCCTTCGGTGATGTAGGAGCCCGCGATCGTGCCCACCTTCGGAATCGTGAAGGTCTGCCGCACCTCGGCCTGGCCGAGCACCTTCTCCTTGAGCGTGGGCGGGAGCAGGCCGGCCATCGCGGCTTTGATCTCGTCGACCACCTCGTAGATGATCTTGTACATGCGCACGTCGACGCCGGAGGCCTCGGCGGCGCGCCGGGCCTTGGGATCCGGTCGCACGTGGAAGCCGATGATGATCGCCCTGCTGGCCTCGGCGAGCTGCACGTCCTTCTCGGTGATGCCCCCCACGGACGCGTGGAGCACGTTCAGCTTCACCTTGTCGCTGGGCAGCTTCTGCAGCGAGTCGCGGATGGCCTCGGCCGAGCCCTGGGTGTCGGCCTTGATGATCGCCGTCAGCTCGCGGGGCCCGTCACCCTCGGCCTGGGCAAAGAGATCCTCGAGACTGATGCGCGGCCGCGCCTGGGCGGCGACGCCCCTGCGCTCCTGGTCCTGGCGATGCGCCACCACCTCCTTGGCGCTGCGCTCGTTCTCGACCGCATGCACGCTCGAGCTGGCCGCCGGGACGCCGGAGAGGCCCACCACCTGCACGGGAGTCGAGGGACCGGCCTCGGTCACGACCTTGCCCTTGTCGTCGAGCATCGTGCGGACCTTGCCGTAGTAGACGTCCGAGACGATCACGTCCCCGCGGCGGAGGGTGCCCTCCTGGACGAGCACCGTGGCGAGGGGCCCGTGGCCCTTGTCGAGCTCGGACTCAAGCACGATGCCCTTGGCGCGCACCGTCGGATCGGCCTTCGGCTCGAGCAGCTCGGCCTGGAGCAGGACCGCCTCGAGCAGCTTGTCGAGGCCGGTCTTCTGCTTGGCCGAGATGTCGATGGCCAGCACCTCGCCTCCGAAGTCCTCGACCACCACGTTGTGTTCCATGAGCCGCTGGCGCGCCATCTGCGGGTTCGCGTCGGGCAGGTCGCACTTGTTGACCGCCACCACGATCGGCACGCCCGCCGCCTGGGCGTGATCGATCGCCTCGACGGTCTGCGGCATGATCCCCTCGCCGGCCGCGATCACCAGGATCACGAGATCCGTGACCTGTGCACCCCGGGCTCGCATGGCCGTGAAGGCCTCGTGACCGGGCGTGTCGATGAAGGTCAGGGTGCCCTGCGGGAGGGTGACCTGATACGCACCGATGTGCTGGGTGATGCCGCCGGCCTCACCCGCCACCACGTCGGTCTGCCGCAGGGCGTCGAGCAGCGAGGTCTTGCCGTGATCGACGTGGCCCATGACCGTGATGACCGCCGGGCGCGGCTCGAGCGCCTCGCCCGACGAGGCCTCTGCGCCCAGCACCTCGGCCTCCTGGAAGCCCACGTCCTGGACCTCGAAGCCGTACTCGAGGGCGACCTGCTCGACGGTCGGCACGTCGATGGTCTGGTTGACGGCGACCATCGTTCCGAGCGCCATGAGCTTGCCCTGAACCTGGGCGGCCTTCGCGCCGAGCTGCTTGGCCAGCTCTCCCACGCTGATCTCGCCCTGCACGCGGACGATCTTCTTCTCGGGCGCGGGTGCCGCCGCCACCTTGGGCTTGGCAGCGGGCGCGTCCCGGCGGCGCCGGCGCGGATTCTGGAAGGAGCGCAGGTCGACGGGTGCCGGCCGGCCGGTGGTTCGGCTCGTGACCTGGCGGGCGATCTGCTCCTGCTCGCGGAGGTTCACGACCTCCTTGAACTGCTTGCGCAGGCGGGCCGTACGGGCGCCGGCGGGGCCGGCCTCGGAGCCCGTGGTCCCCGTCTTGCGGGGCGGACCGGCTTCGGCGGCCGGACGCACGACGGCCGGCGCCGGCTGCGCGGGGGCGGGCGGCGCCTTCTCGGCCTCCGGCTTCTCCTCGCCGGGAGCCTCTTCGGGCGTCGACGGGGCCGGGGCGGCCGGCTCGGCTTCGACACTCGGAGCGACCGGGAGCTCCGGCTCGGACGGCGCCACCGGCTCGGGCGGCGGTGCCTCCTCCACCTTCTTCTTGCGGCGCCGGATCACGGCGCGACCGCTGCCCTGGACGCGCGCCTCGGTCACCGAGTCCGAGGACCGCGCGCCGAGCTTCTCGCGAAGCTGCTGTGCCGTCTCGTCGTCGACCGACGCCATGGCGTTCTTCAGCTCGAAGCCCGCCGCGTTCGCCTTGTCGACGAACTCGTTGCGCTCGATGCCGAGCTCTTCTGCGATCTTGTAGGCCCTGACCTTCGCCATGTGCTCCCGCGTCTACCTTCGATTCCCGTGAGCGAGCCTGCGGCTCAGCCCTCAGCGCCATCCTGTGGACGAGCCGCGTCGTCTCCATCGGAGCTCGGGGC
Source organism: Deltaproteobacteria bacterium (assembly GCA_002687015.1). GTDB lineage: Bacteria > Myxococcota_A > UBA9160 > UBA9160 > UBA6930. The sequence goes on along the minus strand of NYZB01000261.1, from coordinate 5,063 downwards.
TTCCGAGACAGTCTCGTCGGCCCCCTCCGGAGCGGCGGCCTCCGCAGCAGCGGCCTCCCGAGCCGCCGCTTCGGCCGCGGCCTCCTCGGCCTCGCGGGCCGCAGCCTCCGCCGCCGCCTGGGCCGCTTCTTCAGCCTTCACCACGGCCAGCTCGGCCGCCTTCTCCTGGACCGCCTGGGCGCCGGCTTCGTCGATCGTGCCCAGGTTCGTCAGCACGGCAACCTGGGTCGCGGCGAGGTCTTCGAGGGAGGCAATGCCCTGCTGGAGCAGCGCCTCCGCCTCGACTTCGCCGCAGCCCGGCACCACCGACACGGCTTCGGCCAGCCACTCGGCCACCTCGCGCATCCGCGCCTCGCTCTTGATGTCGATCTTCCAGCCGGTGAGCTGAACGGCGAGACGCACGTTCTGGCCCTTGCGGCCGATCGCCAGCGAGAGCTGGTCGTCGGGGACGATCACGTCCATGGTCTTCTCGGGCTCGTCGATGATCACCTTGGAGACCTGGGCCGGTGAGAGGGCGCTGCACACGTAGCGCGCCGCATCCGGGCTCCAGGGCACGATGTCGATGCGCTCCCCGCGCAGCTCCTGCACGACGGCCTGCACCCGGCTGCCCTTCATACCGACGCAGGCACCCACGGGGTCGACGTCGCCATCCCGCGAGGCGACCGCGATCTTCGATCGACCGCCCGGCTCGCGGGCCGCCGACTCGATCTGCACGATGCCCTCGTAGATCTCGGGCACCTCCTGCGCGAAGAGCTTGGTGAGCAGCTGGATGCTGGCTCGGGACAGGATGATCTGGGCGCCCTTCGCCTGGTTGTTGACGTCGGCCACGTAGGCGCGAATGCGATCGCCCGGCCGGTAGTTCTCCCGCGGCACCTGCTCCTTGGCGGGCAGCACGGCCTCCGAACGGCCCAGGTCGACGATGATCGAGCCCTTCTCGAAGCGGCGCACGATGCCGTTGACGATCTCGCCCTTCCGGTCCTTGTACTCCTCGTACACGATGTCGCGCTCGGCATCACGAACCCGCTGGATGATCACCTGCTTGGCGGTCTGGGCGAGGATGCGGCCGAAGCCCTCGGAGTCGAGCTTCACGCCGATCTCGTCGCCGACCTCGGCCTCCGGATCGAACTCCTGGGCCGCCGCCAGGCGGATCTGGGTTTCCGGATCCGTGATCACCTCGACGACCTCGCGGAACTCGAAGAGCTCGATCTCGGCGCTCTCCTCGTTGAAGCGCGCCTCGATCTCCTTCTCCTGCCCGTACTTCTTGCGGGCAGCCTGCTTCATGGCCTCTTCGAGCGCGCCGATGATCGTCCGGCGATCGATGCCCTTGTCCTTGGCAATCTGGTCGATCTCGCGCTTGAGCGGTTCGAGGTTCATCGCGTCTCCACGGGCTTCAGCTCGCAGGACCGGCGCGGCGCGGCCCGGCGGCGAAGTCGTCCTTGGTGAATTGGTACTCGGTGCGAGCGCGGGCGATGGCGGCGAAGGGCACCTCGCGGGGCTCTCCGTCCACCTCGACTTCCACGACCTCACCGTCGAAGGCGAGCAGGGTTCCCTTGAAGCGGCGGCGGCCCTCGACCGGCTCGCGGGTCTCGATGCGAACCTGGGCGCCGCAGGCGGCGTGGAAGTCCTTGTCCCGCGCCAGGGTCCGGTCGAGTCCGGGAGAGGAGACCTCGAGGGTGTACCGGCTCTGGACGAGGTCCGCGGCGTCGAGCGCTACGGCGATCTCCCGGGAGACCTCCGCGCATCGATCGACCGGCACGCGCCCGTCGGCCTGCGATGTGTCCACGATGACGCGCACGCCCCAGGGCGCGCGGCCCTGCCGCAGCTCCACATCCACCAGCTCGAGGCCGTGGTCCATGACGATCGGCTCGATCAATCCTCGGTACCCATCCGGGATGTCCCGGTACATGCCACCCTTTCCGAGTCCGTGCGGACCCGGTCACAGGTTTTCCCGACCACTCACAGGCACTTACACACTCAGGTTCCAGAAACGAAAAAAGTGGACAGCCCGCCCACTTCATCCACGAGATCAAAGCCCGCGTAACCTATCCAAACCATTGAGGTTTGGCAAACAATACGGGGCCTGTCCTTACCCGCGGGGGATGTCGCGAAGCGGCCGCTGGAGCGAGATTGCGTCTTCTCCCCCGGGGTAGTAGGAGCGGCGCCTTCCCCGTTCGCCGAAGCCCTCGCTGCGGTAGAAGGCGAGCGCAGCCCGATTGCCCGCCCGGACCTCGAGGTGGATCGACTCACAGTCGCGCCCCGCAGCCCCCAGGAGAGCCCGTCCGAGACCCGCCCGCCGGGCCTCGGCCAGCACCCCGAGCCACAGGATCTCGAGCTCGGGTGGCACGCGCTGAGCCACCAGGAAGCCTGCCGGCGGCCCGCCCTGCTCCCCGCCCAGCCAGAACTCGGCTGCGGGCCGGACCAGGAGCCCTCGCAGGAAGGCCTCGTCCCCGGCCTCCGGGAGGACCTGGGCGACCAGGTGGGCGAGGGCCGCCACGTCCGCGGGGTCGCCCCGTCGAACGCCCCACGCCGGGGGGCTCACTCCCGGGGCACCTTGATCTTGAAGGTGCGCAGCTTCCGCGAGAGGCTCTCCCGCGCCATCCCGATCGACTCCGCCGTTCGCGAGATGTTCCAGGCATTCTCTTCGAGGCGTTCGAGCAGGAAGCGCCGCTCGAAGTCCTTGCGCGCGACGTCGAGAGTGGGCGCCGCGCCGCCCTCGGCCCGGTCCGAGGCGCCGCCGGGGCCGCCGTTGCGGATCTCCTCGGGCAGGTCCCGGTCGCGGATCTTCGGTCCCGGCGACATGAGCACGAGTCGCTCCATCAGGTTGCGCAACTCCCGCACGTTGCCCGGCCACGAGTAGGCCTGGAGCAGCTTGGCCGCGCGTGCCGCGATCTCCTTGGGCCGGGCTCCGGACTCCGCGCAGAACTCGGCCGCGAAGGCCTCGGCCAGGATCGGGATGTCGCCTTTGCGCTCCCGGAGCGGTGGGACGTGGAAGGGAATCACGTTGAGGCGGTAGTAGAGATCCTCGCGGAAGGTCCCTTGCTGGATCTCCTTCTCGAGGCTCTTGTTGGTCGCGGCAATCACGCGCACGTCGACCTCCAGCGTCTCGGTGCCGCCCACCCGTTCGAACTTGTGCTCCTGGAGGATGCGCAGGATCTTCGCCTGCGTGCGCAGGCTCATGTCGGCGATCTCGTCGAGGAAGATCGTGCCCTCGTTCGCCAGCTCGAACTTGCCCCGCTTCTGGGCGATCGCGCCGGTGAAGGCCCCCTTCTCGTGGCCGAAGAGCTCCGATTCGATCAGCTCCTCGGGAATCGCGGCGCAGTTGACCTCGACGAAGGGATGATCCGCGCGCTTGCTCTGCACGTGGATCTGTTTCGCCACCATCTCCTTGCCGGTGCCGTTCTCTCCAGTGATCAGCACCCAGCCGTTGGTGGGCGCGGCCACCTGGATCTGCGCCTTGAGCTCCTTGATGGGCGGCGCCTCGCCCAGGATCTCGTGGGCGCGCAGGGTCTCGGCCCGCAGGCGCAGGTTCTCCGTCTGCAGGCGGGACCGCTCGAGGGCATGGCGGATCGTGAGCAGCAGCTTGTCGAGGGAGAGCGGCTTCTCGACGAAGTCGAAGGCCCCGAGCTGGGTGGCCCGCACGGCCGTCTCGATCGTGCCGTGCCCGCTCATCATGACCACCGGAAGATCGGGCCAGACCCGGCGCAGCTCCTCCAGGATCTCGATGCCGTCGCGGCCGGGCATCGCGATGTCGAGCAGGACGAGGTCCGGCACCTCGCCGTGCAGCGCCGCCAGGGCCTTCTCGCCGTCCTCGGCGCCGTCGGTGGCGAAGCCCTCGTCCGAGAGGATGCCCGCCAGCGAGCGGCGGATGCTCTCCTCGTCGTCGACGATCAGGATGCGATCCACGGCCGACCTCAACGCCTCCGCGCCCGGCAGAAGACACCCTGGGTGAGGAGCTCCCGCTCGGTGTAGGCGGGGTGGCGAGCCAGGATCGCCGGAGTCAGCCTGCCGCCCCCCCTGCCCTCGTCGGTCTCGACCTCGTCCCAGGTCTCGACCTCGAAGTGCTTCTCGGTCAAGGCCCGCAGCTCGTGGAGACGGATGCGATTGACCCAGATCGAATCGAAGTAGCTCTCCGACTGGGAATCCAGGTCCAGGTGATTCCAGTCCACGAAACGCGCCTGCTCCGGATCCCCCGGGACGATCTGGTGAACCCATTTCGGCCGCCGGTGATGACCATTCCAGCACTGGAAGCTGTGGTGGTGGTAGATCAAGAGCCCGCCGGGCCGGATCCGTTCGGCCGTGCGGGCGAAGACGGTCTCGATGTCCATCAGGTGCTCGGTCACGTTGTGCATGACCACCACGTCGAATCGCTCGTCGGGGGCGGCGCTCTCGAAGGGACCCGTTTCGAAATGGAGCCGCGGGATCCGTGCCGCCACCTGCCGCGCGCTCCAGCCCAGGGACGTGGATTCGCGGGTGCCGCGATGGGTGGCCCGGTGCTCGTCCAGGTCGAGGGTCGGCTCGACACCCACGTAGCGGCGAACGCCGACCAGGGCATAGCCAACGGCGTGCAGGCCCCGACCACAGCCGACCTCCAGGAGATCCCGCCCCTGCACGTCGTCCCGGATCTTGCGGGGCCACCCGAGGTAGCCGAAGTCCTGAACCGCGCGCAGGAGGCCACCGTCGTACTCGCGTAGGCTCTGCCACGAGAGACCGTTGAAGTGGAGCCATGCTCTCCACAGGAGCTCCGGATCCTGGTGGAAGCCGCGCAGCATCGCCTTCCGGCGCTCGCGCCGCCTTCGATGCAAGCGGACCCGCGCCCGTCGCAGCGGCTCGATCAGGCTGGAGTACGTCGTCGCCACGGCAGTTGAGGCTCTGATCTGGCCCGGGCCCTGTCAATGGGCGCAGCTGCCCCGGGGGTACCCGACGGAAATCGGGACGATCTTCCCGTGCTCTCGCCGCTCCGACCCGGTCGGCTGATGGGGGCCGCTTCGCTCCTCCTCTTGGGATCGCGGGGCGGCGGGCACCCTACGCTCATGGCTCGGCCGGGACGCCCTGCTTCCGGCGTT
>NYZB01000260.1 GCA_002687015.1 Deltaproteobacteria bacterium | reverse complement strand
GCGGCAAGGGCGAAGGGCGCACCCACCCCCAGCGTCCCGAGCGGGCCCGGGTCCATCCAGGCACCACGGCCCTTCACCGGCAGGATCTTGGCCGCGGTCGCCACGATGTCCCCACCGTCGCCGATCACGATCGGATCGGGCTGGGTGTCGAGCCAGTCGCGAACCTCGCGGCACATGCGCTGGGGATCGACCGGGACTTCGTCGCTGTTCAGTGCGGCCTGGACCTCGGCCTCGGCCTTGGTCTCGATCTCGCGCAGCTGGTCGCGCCAGCTCGTGAAGTCGAGCTGCACGCCCGCGTTCTTCATCTCCTCGAGCAGCAGGTCGAAGCTGCATGCCAGGTTGCCGACCAGGGGGACGTCGGTCTGTCGGTTCTGCCCGATCAAGGTGTTGTCCATGTCGAGCTGGATGATCTTCGCGTCGGCCGGAATGCTCTGGCCGAAGCGCAGGCGGAAGTCGAGCAGCGTTCCCGCGAGCACGATGCAGTCGATCTGCTTGAGGGCGTCGCGGCGGGAGCGGTTCAAGAACTCCGGTGAGTCCGGCGGCACGCTCCCGCGGCCCATGCCGTTCGTGTAGGTGGGGATATGGGTCTCGGAGATGAAACGGTTCATCTCGTCGTAGGCCTCGGACCACTTCACGCTGGTTCCGGCCATCAGCATCGGCCGTTCGGAGCTCTCGAGGACCTCGATCGCCTTGCGCAGCTCCGCGCGATCCGGCGAGATGCGCGGCGCCTGCGTGCGGATCTTCGGCACCGGCGCCTGCTCCCACTCGCACTGGCCCATGAACACATCCATGGGGATCTCCAGGTAGGCGGGCCCGGGGATGCCGGAGATCGCGTGCCGAATCGCCAGCTCGATGTACTCCGGAATCCGATGGGTCTGGTAGATCGCGTCGCAGTACTTCGTGATCGGCCGGACGACGCCCAGGTGATCCATCTCCTGGAGAGAGCCCCGCCGCAGGTTCTCGAAGGGGCCCTGACCGCCGAACACCAGGATGGGCGAGTTGGCGCGCCACGCGTTGGCGATGCCCGTGACACCGTCGGTGACGCCAGGTCCTGCGGTGATCGCCGCGACGCCGATCTTGCCCGGGTTGCAGCGCGCCCAGGCGTCGGCCGCGTGCACGGCCGCCTGCTCGTGGCGCACGTCCACGACCTTGATGCCCTCGTCGATGCAGCCGTCGTAGATCGGCATGATGTGGCCACCGGCGAGGGTGAAGATGACATCGACGCCGGCTTCCTTGAGAGCGCGGGCCGCGAGCTTTCCGCCGTGGACGGGCATGGGGGGATCCTCCTGGGACTCGGGAATCCGGCAACGGTATCAGAAAACGCCGACGGGCGAGGGCACATGCCCCCGCCCGTCTGAATAGGCTGGAAGCCGCCTCTCGGCGGCCCTGGCTACTGGATGACCCGGAACTCGGCGCGCCGGTTCCAGCGGAAGGCCGACTCGTCGTGGCCCTGGACCGCCGGCTTGCTCTCGCCGAAGCTCACGGTGTCGACCCGGGTGGAGGCCACGCCGGAGTCGATCAGGTACTGCTTGACCGAGTTGGCCCGGCGCTCGCCCAGCGCGAGGTTGTACTCCTCGCTGCCGCGCTCGTCGCAGTAACCCTCGATCACGATGGTGCGCCACTCCGCGTGACGGCCCGCCGCCTCGGCATTGGCCCGCAGGGTGGGACGCTGGTCGCCGCGGATGGTCGCCTGGTCGTAGTCGAAGTAGATGGTCTCGAGCTCGGCGACCTTCATGCCGTCGGCGCCCATGCCGCCGGTGCCTCCGATCCCGCCGCCGCCGCCGATCCCGCCATCGCCCGCGTCGAACTCACCGCTGCCACCGCCGCCGCCGGCATCCGCCTCGTCGTCACCGAAGAGCGCGCAGCCGGTGCCAAGAGCACCCGCCAGGAGAACGACCAGACTCGTGGTCACCAACTTTCCGATGAATCGTCGCTGCATTGCGATTCCCAACCCCCAAGAAAACCAAGTACACGCCTCGCGGAGTGTCGGTACTGCGGATGGCACCCGCAAGGGAAGCCACCCCGAATCCCTATTCCCGGTCGGCGAGGACGAAGCGTGGTGTAGCGATTTCGACGCATGCTGCCCCGAATCCTGGAGCACGTCTGTGGGCCGGGTCACAGTCCGCGGGCAGGAGGACGCGACGGCAGCCCACCCCACGGCAACCTCTCCGGCCCGGGGCTGCGGCCCCTACCGGCCCTTGAAGACGGGCTTGCGCTTCTCGAGGAAGGCCCGGACCCCTTCCTTGTAGTCCTCGCTCTCGAAGCAACGCGTGATCGAGGCCTGGATCGCCTCCCGGTCCCGTTGGCTCTCGTCCCGGCCCAGCTCCCGGACGATGCGCTTCGCGCTCTCCAGCGTGAGGGGCGCATTGGCGGCAATCGCCGTGGCCCGCTTGCGCACGAGCGCCTCGAGCTCGGCCTTCGGCGCCACCTCGGTGAGGATCCCCACCCGCAGCGCCTCCTCGGCGCTGAAGCGCCGGGCCGTGAAGAAGATCTCCTTGGCGGTCGCGGGGCCGACCAGCGCGACCAGGGCCTGAAGCCCCGACTCGTGGTAGCCGAGGCCGAGGCGGGCCGCGGGGATCGCGAACACCCCGTCGTCCGCGCTGTAGCGCAGGTCGGCTGCGAGCGCCGTCGCCATCCCGCCACCCACGCAGAAGCCGTGGATCATGGCGAGCACGGGCTTCGCGATGTTCAGGAGCGCGCCGAAGGCCCGCCCGGTCGCCCCCTCGTAGGCGAGGGCCTTGGCCGCGCCGGTGCGCCGCTCCTCGAACTCGGAGATGTCCGCTCCGGAGACGAAGGCGACCTCACCGGCGCCCCGCAGGATCACGACGCGGATCTCCGGGTCTTCGTCCAGATCGCGGGCCGCTTCGGGAATGGCCGCCCACATCTCCCCGGAAATGGCGTTGCGCCGTTCGGGATGGTCGAACACGAGCCACCCGAGGGGCCCTTCCTTCTCGACGTGGATGCGTCCGCCCATGGGCCGACGATAGGACACCTCTACGGGTGGCCGGGCCCTCCAGCGCCTTCAGGCGCCGCCGCAGGGGCGGGCGCCATCCATCTGCAGGAGGCCTTCGCCGAAGGTCGCGTCAGGCCCGGTGGCGCCCAGGTCGCGGGTCCTGGCGAGGAGCCAGTTCCGAGCGGGCTCGGCGCCTCGTTTCTCGCGGGCCACGGCGAGTGCCGCCGCCGCGAACGGGGCCGCGTAGGAGGTCCCGGACACGTAGTGGCCCTTCCTCCCGGGTCGAGGCACCCAGAGGTCCACGCCGGGTGCGGCCAGCTCCACCTGGGCACCGCGGTTGGCCCACCGGTAGATCTTGCCCGAGGCGTCGACGGCGGTCACGGCCAGCACGGCGTCGAGCTGGGCCGGAAAGCCCGGCTCCGCGTCGGCGCCCTCGTTGCCCACCGCGCCGACGAGACCCACGCCGCGTTCGGCGGCGAGCTGGATCACCTGGCTGAAGACCACGTTGGCCGGACCGACGAAGGAGAAGTTGATGACGTCCACGTCGCGGCCCAGCAGCCAGTCGAGCCCGGCCACCAATCGATCCATCGCCGCGTCGACGGTGCCCGCATCGCTCTTGCGGAAGGCGCCTGCGACGGAGAGCCTTGCGCCGGGCAGGAGGCCGGGAAAGCCGCTCTCGTGGCGCCCGACCAGGAGACCCGCGATGGCCGTGGCGTGATCCCGAGGCGCGGCGTCCTGTCCCGCCGGCAGCACCGACCTCAGCTCCAGGCGAGCGCCGGCCAGGGCGGGATGCGAGGGATCGGGAAGGGTGTCGAGCACACCGATCTCGAGACCGCGGCCGCAGGCCTCGGGTGCGGGGCCCCACTTCACCAGCTCGGCTCCGTAGCTGCGGCCACCTCCGAGCGCGTAGCGGTGGTTCAGCGCGATCGCGAGCTCCGGGTAGCGGGAGCGCAGCTCGTCGAGAGCCTCGCTGGCCGAGCCCTCCCGAACGAGAAACACCGACAGGACCAGGCCCAACGAGCCCAGGGGCTCGCGCACGCGGACCTTCAGTCGCTTCGCCTCGTCGCGGGCGAAGCGGATCGCCGACGGCATGTCGGCGTGGAGCACCACGATCTGTCCGGGCTCCGCCGTCTCGGCAGCGGGCGGACGCGGCGCCGATCCGGCCTCGGGCCGACCGGGCGAGGGGCCACCGAGAAGGGAAGCGCCGCCGGGATCGATGCGCTGGGAGGGGCGCTCCTTGCCCGGGGGCCGGGGCAGCGTCGTGGTCGTGGGCGGCTCTCCACCCGGCCTGCGCGGAACGCGCCGCTCCGTGTCGGAGGGCGCTTCGGTTCCGGGCGGTGGGACGAACAAGCCACCGCCTTCGCCCCCCTCGGCAGTGCCACCACCCGAGGAGGTGCCTTCGGCGACCGGCCTGGCGGGGCCACGGCCGGGAGCCCCGCCGCCGCCCGACACCGCCCCCGCAGACGGACCGCCCGAAGCACCGGGAGTGGGAGGATCACCCGCTCCGAGCAGGAGCAGGGCCAACGCCAGCAGCGCCGCGATGGTGGCGCGGGGCCGCAAGACTCACTCCCCGCGCTCGCGGGCCACGTGCTCGACGAGCTCCGGATTCCCCTCGAGGCGCCCGATCAGCGCCTGCCACTGGGCGTCGCCGGCCGGGTCAGGCTCGATGTCGAGACGATAGACACCGGAGGGACCGGGGCCGTCGACGATCGTGGCGCCGACCTCCTGGAGCAGGGCGCGGATCTCGACCTCCCGAGCGTCCGGCGCAAAGGTGATCTGGAGCTCGGCGGTCGGAGGCCCCCCGGCGAGACTGGCGTTCTGCTCGTTCAGCCGGAAGATCGTCATGCCCTGGACGACCAGGGCCAGACCCGCGGCCAGCGCCAGGGCCGGTCGCCAGGCACGCGAGACCAGCTCCTTGCGGCGCTCCCGCCGAATCGAGCTCTGCAGCCGCGCCCAGCCCAGGTCGCCGGCGCTCGGCACCTCGGTCGCCGCGTGGACGCCGGTTCGCAGGTCGTGCAGAAAGGCCAGCTCCTCGCGCAGCTCGGCGTCTGCTTCGAGAGCCCGCTCCACGCGGGCGGTCTCCTCGGCATCCAGGGTTCCGGAGTCGTGGAAGGGGAGCAGCTTCTCGATGGCGCGCCGCTCCTGTCGGTCCAATTCAGGCATGGGAGATCTCCGCGTTGGCTAGGCAGTCCTTCAATGCCCTCTTGGCGTGATAGACGCGCGTCTTCACGGTGCCCTCGGGGCACTCCATGATGCTCGCGATGTCGGCGTAGGCCATGTCCTCGAAGAAGGCGAGGTGTACGGCTTCTCGTTGGGCGTCGGGAAGCTCCTCGATGCAATCGCGGACCGCGCCCGCATCGGAGGCGCCGGCCAGGGCGGCCTCGGCGTCGATCGCGCCGGCGTCCTCTTCGCCCTCGTCGATCTCCTCGAAGACGCGTCCGCCTCGGGCCCGCAGGCGGTCGATCACCCGATGGCGGGTGATCGAGAGGATCCAGGTCGCGACACTGGACCTGCCCTCGAAGCGTTCGGCGCTCTTCCACACTTCCAACATGACCTCGTTGAGAGTGTCGGCAGCGCCAGCCGGATCGTTCAATCTCCGGTGGGCAAAAGCCATGATTCGGGGCTCGAAGCGCCGATACAGCTCCTCCAGGGCCCTCTCGTCCCGGGTGGCGATGCGGGCGATGAGCTCGCGCTCTTCGTCCGCGGTGCTCAAGGGGTCCGCTCCTGGGCCGGCGAGGCCGGCGCCTGCGCCCCCTCGGGCGGCGGAGCGTCGATCGACGGCGGCGGCGCGCCCGGGGCGCGAAGGGGCCGGAGGGCGCTCAGCCCGATCGTCGAGCCGTCTGCGGCCAGGGCACGAACCCGCCAGAGGTACCGGTGGCCCATCTCGACATGGCGCAGGGCCACGGCCGAGAGCTCGCTCTCGAGCCGCTCGGCGGGCAGCAACATGCCGGCAACGTGGAAGGCCTCCGCCTCGGAGATCTCTCCAGCCAGGGTCTCGGTGGCGAAGGCCCGCTCGTAGGGCAGGCCTTCGCCGCCCGGACTCCGCGTGTCGCGGAAGACCTGGCCGCGCTCGGTGAAGAGCGGCACCCGCGCACTCGGGCCCTGACCGAGGAGCTCGAGCTGGTAGGCCGCCGCATCCGGAACGGCTTCCCATTGGAAGAGCGTGTCCGGGCCCAGCTGGGCGTTCGAACGCGGCCCGCCGGTGGCCATGCGCGCCACCTTCGGCAGGATGGCTCGCGTCAAGACGCGGTACTCGATCACCGGATCCTCGATCGCCCCGGCTGGCTGGGTCACCCGGAAACGGATCAGGTGCTTGCCCAGCAGGTGGGTGGGGAGGGGCGGCGCTTCGATCGTCACCCGCTGGCCAGCGCCGAGGAAGCGGCGCACGTAGACCAGGGGCGTGAAGACCGGCCTGCCCACGGTGGTGTTGGCGTCGGCCAGCTCCCAGACTCCTTCGATCGTGCCCCCGCCCGTGTACGAGAGATCGGCGAAGGCGCGCAGGCGGGTGTCCTCCTCGATCACGCGCAGGGGCGAGCCGTCGTCGAAGCGCAGCTGGGCGCGGAAGATGCGCAGGGGCCCGCCCATGCCCGTGCTCAGGTCGATCACCGCCGCGGCCTCGGCCGTGGTGCGCACGTTGCGGTTCACCAGGACGCCAGGGGGCGGCGGAGGGGGGAAGGTAGGGGGGGGCACCAGCTCCTGGATCGTGTAGGTCGCCGCGAAGGAGCGCACGTAGAGGATGCGCCGAGCGCCCTGTCGGATGGCCTGGTCGACGACGGCGGCGGGGACCTCGACCGCCTCGGTGAACACCGCCGGTCCCGTCGTCTGGGATGCCGTCAGGGGAGCGAGGGGACCGGTGCTCGCCAACACGTTGCGCCCGCCGATGTCGAGGACGAAGGATCCGCCCGGCGACGAGATCGTGCGCAGGGGGCCGGGCGCCGCCGTCACCGTCCACACGAAGGTGAGGGACGAGGTGTCCACGGGTCGCTGGGCCGGGAGCGGGGCGTGGCTCGGCGTGACCAGGATCGACGCGATCGCCGAGGCCTGGCTCGCGGCGAGGAGCAGGGAGAAGAGGACGAGGAGACTGCGGATCAGAGCTGTCGTGCGATGGGCCATCGGAGTGTCGCCTGAAGGAAGACCTGGAAGGTGTCGATCGCCATGGCGCGGTTCACGCTGTCATGGAGATCGGTCCAGGTTCCGAAGAGTGAGAGGGAGAGCCCTGGGCGATTGGGGCGCGCCTGCCAGGCGTGCCAGTCGAGCCGGCCCGACAGGATCACCATGCGCGAGTCGACCGAGGAGATCGAATCCCGCGAGCGGGTCAGGGAGCCGGTGATGGAAGCGTCGAGCACCTCGGGCACGAGCTGGCCCGTGAGGTTCACGTTGCCGAGCCAGGTGGTGCGCTGGAAACCCTGGTCTTCGAACTTCTCGCGCTGACGCTGCACCGAGAGGGAGACCGAGCCCCGGTTCCCCAGGTAGAGGGAGCCGGTCAGCCCCGTCAGATCGCTGCGGGCGTCCGGCTCCTGGCGGGTCCGGTCCTCGAAACGCATGACCGTCTGGGAGAGGGACCAGCTTCCGCGCTCGTAGCTCGAGCCGAAGGTGAGCGAGCTCGTGCGAAAGGACCGATCCGAGAGGATCAGGACCGGCAGCTCGTCGAAGGGATCGAAGTACTGGTCGGCAGCGACCAGTGCAGGGGTGCCGAAGACACTGGCGGTCGGGTCCAGGAAGGCGGCGCCCGGAAACGAGGCGATGATCGCACCCTGGTCGTCGGTGATCACGGTCTGCGCGCGTGCGAGCGCGCGGGCGCCCAGGAGCGCGCCCTCGTCCGGGGCGTGCACGGGCTTGAGCCGCTCCCGCGCCCAGCCGACCTGGACATAGGGTTGGCCCAGGATCTTCCGCCACAGGCTGTCGGCGGGCGTCACGAAGTAGGGAGACCAGCCGAGCTGCCCGTCGAAGAGATCCGTGCGGAACCGGGGCAGGAAGTCGAGGCCGTCGACGTTGTCCCGCTCCCGACCAAAGCTGAAGTTCCCGGTGAAGCTGCCCCACGCGAGGCCCAGCCGCGCCTGTTGGAGGTAGCGATCCACGGGGCTGCGGGGTTGGCGACGCTGCGGAAGAGCCGGCCGACCTCGCGGAACTCGAGGTCGAGGTCGGCGCGAAAGGGCTCGCCAAAGAGCGCGGCATCCTGGAACGGCGAGACACCGACCAGCACCGACCACGCGTCGTCCCGCTCGGAGGTGCCGGCAATCGACGTGAAGGGGTCGAAGCGGGTGCGCGCGTACTCGCCGCGCAGTCGCAAGCGGCTGTCGAAGAAGAGCGCATCGGCCCGTGCACTCCAGGCGGTCCCGCTCTCGACGAGCCGGAAGCCGTCGTAGGCGACGCCCTCGCCTCCCAGACCGGATCGACCGCGCAGGAAGGTGGCGGCGAGGTCGAGGACACCGCCGGGGAAGGCCACGGGCTGGCCCTCGAAGGTCACGCCCGAGACACGGCGATCGCGGTCCTGGAGGCCGATGCCCTCGCGAAAGCCCGTGATCGGCTCGGCCCGCAGACTCCAGGCCGTCACCCGCGAGCCGATCGCCGCGAGATCCAGCGAGGCCGAGACCCCGCGCCGATGGAAGCCCTCGAGGATCAGGCTGGGCGGATCCGGTGCGAAGTGGCCGATGCGCACACCCAGCGGCCCGCGGCGGCCCTCCACCAGGAAGGCGCCCAGATCCCAATCGCGGCGCTCCAGGACTCCCGAGCTCGGCATGCCGGCGTGCTCGTCGAAGACGACCGGCAGGATCGCCCTGGCCTCCCAGTCCTCACCGCTGGCCCGTCCGGTCAGGATGGCAGCGCCTCGCAGCTGGACCCGTTCGGGCGGATCCAGGATCTCGTGGTCGGCCATCCGGCGCGTGAGCTCGACGTCGACGCTGCCGATCAGGGACGCCTGCTGGATCCGCGCTCCACGCACGTCCAGGTCGAAGAGACCGCGCTCGAGCACCCGCCCGTCCGGCAGCAGCTCGGTCACGCGCAGCACGTGCCCACCGGGTGCCAGCGCGGTCGGCAGGCGCAAGGTCGTTGCGCCCTCGCCCCGCACCGCGAAGCTGGTCACGTCGACGTCGTCGATCTCGTACGCGAGGCGATCGCGCACCTCCGCGGGCGTCTCCCCGGTCGAGATCACGATCTCGTCTTCCGCCGCGAGGGAAGCGCTCGGCAGGGCGAGCTGCAGCGGGTTGGCGTCACCCCCCGGGCCGGGTTCCGACCCCTGCGCGAGGGCGGGACAGGCCAGGCCGCCCATCAGGAGCGCAAGGCCAAGGGTCCGGAAGGACGCCTTGGAGTGCATGCGGAACACAGGTCGCATCATCATCCCGGAGAGTCGAAGCCCGGCTGGTCTCGGTTCAACGGCGCCCCAACCCTAGCGCGATCCTCCCGGTCGATGGGGCACGGATTTCGCTTTCCCGGGGCGTTCTCCCCTCGATTCGACGCCGCCGCGCTACTCCAGGTAGCCGAGCGCCCGGAGCTGCTCCTTCTCTTCTTCCGACCACTCTTCCGCCGAGCTGGGGCCCGTCCCGCCCGCGTCTTCCTGCTGGAGGTAGGCCGCCAGGGCCTCGCGCAGGTCCGAAGCGACCGGCCCTTCGACGGGGCTGCGATCCAGCTCGTCGTCGAGGGCGTAGACCACCTCTTCACCGGTCTCGGTGTTCAGGATCAGCTTGCGGCTTCCCGCGTGGACGGCTCGCCAGACGCCATTGTCGGCGAGGATCGGGCGCTCCTCGCCCAGCAGATCCTGGCCGCGAAACGCTTCGGGGACGGGGATGCCAGCCCACCGGAGCAGGGTGGGAGCCAGATCGAGGTGCTGGGTGGGTCGCGTGATCCTGCGCCCGGCTTCCAGCTCGCGGGGATGGCTCACCACCAGCGGGATCCGCACCTGCTCGCCGTAGACCGTCGTGCCGTGCCCCAGACCGCCGTGCTCGTCGAACTCCTCGCCGTGGTCCGAGGTGACCACGAAGATCGTGTCCTCGAAGATCCCTCGCTCCTCGAGATAGGCGACGAGCTTCGAGATCTCGTCATCGACGGTCGCTACGCCGGCGTCGTAGCTCGCACGCGTGAAGGCGAGATCGGCCTCGGCGATGTCGGCGACGAGCCCGTTCCCGAAGAGCAGCCGGCCGGAAGCCGGCGTGGCGACCCTGTCCGGGTGCTCCTTGGGATCGACGTAGGGGTAGTGGGCATCGACGTAGTGGACGTAGAGAAAGACGGGGCGCTCGTCCTCCCGGGTGCGCCGGGCCTCGAGCCAGCGCAGGCTGGCTGCGGTGAGCTTGTCACCGACCTTCGCCTGGAAGAAGAACTCGAAGCCCTGGCTGAAGCCGGTCTTGTGGCTCAGGAAACGGTTGCCCACGGCCGCGGCGGTGGCGTAGCCGGCCTCCCGGAAGACCTCCGTCAAGAACAGGAACTCGTCCGGAAAACGGGGCGGCCGGTCGCTGAACTGCCTGATTCGGCGGTGGGCGAAGCCGTGATCGACGGGGAGGCGTGAGAGCATCATGGAGAGGGTCGAAGGAACCGTCTGGCTCGCATGGGCGATGTGCTTCTCGAAGACCCAGCCGCCCCTGCCGAGCGCATCGATGGTCTCCGACGTGCGCAGCGGGTAGCCGTAGAGCCCGAGATGGTCCTTGCGGAGGGTGTCGACGAGAACGAACACCACGTTCGGTCGGACCGCCGGGGCCTTGCAGGCGAGAGCGCCACCTGCGAGTGCCAGAGCCAGCAGGATCCGCCGCGCGATGCGCTGCCTGCGATCCCGGGTCTCTGGTGTCGCGACGGCCATGGCTCCCCCCTTCCCTCCGAGCAGCGACAGGATACGCTGCTCGGGTGCCCGAGCGCCCGAGCCATGCCCGCCCCGCGACCGCCGACCACCCGGCAACGAGCTGGCTCGGGGGGCTGCTGGTCTTCGCGTCGGCGCTCCTCGTCCGGGCCTTCTCCTTCGGCCGGGTCTTCGCGGACGGAGAGGTGGTGTTCGGCGCTTCTGCCGACGAGCTGTACCACCTTCGGCGGATCCAGTACACGGTCGAGAGGTTTCCGGAGGTCCTTTCCTTCGACCGCTACCTCAACCACCCCCACGGCGCCGAAGTCGTCTGGCCTCCGGCCTTCGACTGGAGCGTGGCGGCCCTCGCCCGGCTGCTGGTCGGCCCGGGCGACCCCCTGGCCGTCGAGCGCGTGGTGGCCTGGGCGCCGCCCCTCCTCGGGGCCCTGACGGCCGTCGCCGTCTTCTTCATCGCCCGTCGCCATGCCGGGCCCCTCGCGGGCTGGCTCGCGGGGGGGATCTTCGCCGTGCTGCCGGCCGCCGCCCACCACGGCGGCCTCGGCGTTCTCGACCATCACGTCGCGGTCGCGCTACTCACCGCCGGACTCCTGGCCGCCGCCATGGCAACCTTCGAGAGCACCGGCCGTCGCGGCGCTTCGGCCCTTGCGTTGGGCCTGAGCCTGGGCGGTGTCGTTGCGGTCTGGCCGGGGGCGCTGCTTCACGCCGCACTGGTGCAAGCCGTGGTCGTCGTCTGGACCTTGGCAGCCCGCGACGCCCCGACGGCGGCTTCGCGGGCCGGCGCTCTCGCCGTGGCTCACGCGGTCGCGGCCCTGGTCGTCGCGCCCTTCGCCCTGGGCAACGAGTGGCAGGAATTCGGTACCTGGTCTCCCTTCGTGCTCTGCAACCTGCAGCCCGTGTGGTTCACGGCCGGAGCCCTGATCCTGGGTCTGCTGGCTGCCGCGATCCGGCACCTGCCTGCGCTGGCCGGACGAGGTGCCCGGGTGGGCTTTGCCGTCACGACCGGAGCCCTCGGCGTGCTCGCCGCCCTGCTGTCCGTCCCCGAGCTGCGCGACTCGCTCGCAACTGGCGCGGGCTGGTTCGGCGAAGAGGAGGACTTCCAGACCCACGTGACCGAGCTGCGTTCCCTGTTCGTCGCACCGGGCGGCGAGCTGAGCGCTCGCGTCGCGCTCCGAAAGCTCTCCTGGCTACTCCCCGTCTTCCCCCTCGCCTGGGGAGTCGTCGCGCACCGTGCCGTCCGAGGCGGCTCTGGCGCCTCGGCCGTGCTGGCCCTCTGGTCCGCCTTCTTCTTCGCCGCCGCGGTCGCGCAGACACGCTTCGTCAACACCTTCTCCGCCAGCTTCGCCCTGGTCTTCGGGTTCGCTGCGCAAGAGGTCGTGCGGATCTACCCGAGGACGCGGAACCCAGGCCTTGCCGCCCTCGGCTTGTTGCTCCTCATCCCGAGCGCCATGGGCCACCGCTCGTCCGTGCTCGGAACCGTGGCCAGCCTGCGTGGCGAGACGCCGCGCACCACGACCTTGCAGCTCCGCCGGGGCCCCCTCCGCGAGGTGGGCGAGTTCGTGGCGCGCGCGACGCCGGAAACCCGGGGCTGGCTCGACCCCGAAGAAGAGCCCGAGTATGCGGTGCTCTCGGCCTGGGGCTCCGGCCATGCTCTCCGCTACTACGGAAGACGGCCGATGGTGCAGGACAATTTCGGTGTCTACGGAGGCCGCGAGAACTTCGAGCGATCCTGGCGCTACTTCGAGAGCAGGGACGAGGCCGAAGCCGTCGCGCTGCTGGACGAGATGCAGGTGCGCTACGTCGTGGCCGATCGCTTCGGCGCCGGCGCCGGTGATTCGCGCAAGCGCTATCCACCCGCGACGATGGCCTATCGGCTGAGCCGGAGCTTCGGCAGTGAGACGGAGCACTCGCCCGGTCTGGATCAACACCGCATGGTGTTCCACGCAAAGCGGCCTGCGAGACGCGGCTCGCTCTGGGTCCCGCCCCCCGGCTATAGCATCAGCGTCTTCGAGCGCGTCGAAGGCGCCCAGGTCGAGGGACGAGCCGAGCCAAACCAGCCCATCGAGATCCGACTGCCCCTTCGGGTGGGCGCCGATCGCATCTTCTACCTGAGGCGCACCCGCGCCGATTCGAAGGGTCACTACGCCATTCGCCTTCCCTACCCGACCGAGGCGGCTCCGAGCTCGGAGGTGAGCGCCATCGGCCCCTACCAGTTCCGTGCGGGCGACCTGGAGGGAGAGCTGCGGCTCGGCGATTCGACGATCCGTCGCGGCGAACGGATCGAGGGCCCCTGTCTGGAGAGCGCCTGTGGGTAGAGCCCGTTTCACGACGATCGAGGCTGCAAGGGCTCCCGAAGGCGGGAGGGGCTTGCAGAGCCAACCTCCCGTGGCCTCCGGCCGGAACCCGCGAGGCCGGCGGCATCTACTGCGCTTGCTTCCCCTCCTGGTCCTCGCCGCCTGCAGCGCGGGAGAGGACACCGGGCCACGCGAGCTGAGCGCCTGCGAGCCGCTCGTGGCCACCGAGGCCAGGCCGCGCAGCGTCGTCCTGGTGCTCGGAGACACCCTGCGCCGCGACCGCCTGGGCGCCTATGGGGGGCCGGCGCGAACCCCCGCCTTCGATCGCTTCGCCGAGGGAGCGCTCCTCTTCGATGCGGCCGTCACCCAGGCTCCCTGGACGAAGCCGGCCATCGCGACGCTCTTCTCGGGGCTCTACCCGTCCCAGCACGGCGTGGTGTCGCATCCGGATCTGCGCGGCAAGAGGGGTGGGAGCTCGGTGGCCTCGGACGTCCTGCCCGACGAGGTCATCACACTCGCGGAGGCGCTCTCCGCAGCGGGCTACCGGACCGCCGCGATCGTCAGCAATCCCTGGCTCCGCTCTGACCTGGGCTTCGCCCAGGGCTTCGAACACTTCGACGCGCACCTGGCCTCGAATACCGCGCCCGGCAAGCGCGTCACCGCCGCCGCCCGCCGTTGGCTGGACGAGCTTCCCGACGACGGCCGCCCCTTCTTCCTCTACGTCCACTACATGGATCCCCACGCACCCTACACGCCCGTCGAGGACACAGTCCTGGAGGCACAGCGCGCCCTGCTGGAGGCCGACGCGCGCCCGATGACCCCACGGGCCAGGGCCATGATCCGCCGGGTTGCGCGAGACGGACGGGGAAGGCCGTGGGCCAAGCGGGGTGTCGCGCCGTCGCTCGCACTGATGGAGCTGGTCTACGACCAGGGCGTGGAGCGCTTCGATCGCGGCCTGGGCGACCTCCTCGCGAGCCTCGACCGACGCGAGGATGCGGAGGAGCTCGCCATCCTGGTCACCTCCGATCACGGCGAGGCGCTCTACGAGAGGGGATGGGGCGGCCATGGCCACGGCCTCCACGAGGAGGAGACGGGGATCCCACTGGCCGCGCGACTGCCCGGCACCGGCCCGCCAAAGCGCACGGGTTGCCCGACGGGTTTGATCGACGTGCGCGCCTCGCTCTGTGCCTACCTCGGTGTCGAGTGCCCCGGCCCCGACGCGGGGCGTTCCTGGTTCGCGCCCGAGGCCTCTGCGCGGGTCGTGGTCACCGAGGGCGTGATCGCCCAGCCCGCGCACCGCAGCGCCCGCGATCGGCGCTACAAGCTCGTCTCCGAGCCCGGCGGCGGTGTCGGACTCGAGAAGCCGCGGCAGCGCCTCCCGAAGGCAGAGCCCCTCTCGCTCTTCGATCTGGCCGCCGACCCCGGTGAGAGTCGCGACCTCTTGCCGGCGATCGGCGAAGACCCGCAGCTCGGGGAGATCGTCGCGCGCCTGCGGCGAGAGCTCGCGGAGGGCATCCCGGCCGCGCCCGACTGGGCCCGCGAGGAACGCGCGCTCGACCCGGAGACCCGGAAGAGGCTCGAGGCCCTGGGCTACCTGGGCGCCGACCCGGTCGAGTAGGGCGGCCGGCGGCCCGCCCCGCCGTCACGCCGCCTTCTCGAACACGAAGAGCCGGTTGAGCCCCAGCTGGAAGCGGGTGGCGGCCCGAAGGCTCAGGCCTTCGAGCTCGAAGAAGCTCGGCGTGGCGGTCACGTCGAAGCCGTGGTGCTGCTCCTCCGCCATCCCATCGGCCACGCGCAGCCGGATCAAGCCGGCGAGGATGGCATCCACGGCGGGGTGCGGCACGGTGAGCACGGTCCGCCCACCCGGCGAGAGGAGCCGGTGGCAGGCCCGGGCGAAGGCGCGGGGATCCTCGACGTGCTCGAAGACCGCCAGGGCCGTGATGCAATCGAAGCTCTCCGGCGGCGCCGCCAGATCGTCGGGAAAGGAGCCCTGCACGATCCGCACCTTCTCGTCGTCGGCTCCCTCGGTGAGCACGTCGATCCCGACCGCACTCGCCACGCGTTCGTGGACGCGATCGATCAGGCTCCGGTCGTAGCAGCCGATGTCGAGCAGGCGGTCGCCCGCGCGAACCCAGGGCGCGGCCTTCGCGATCCTCCAGCCCTGCAGGATGCGATCGAGGCTCTTCACGGATCAGGGCGACCGGCGCCGGCGGATCCCGAGCATGCTGAAGAGGAAGGACATCAGCAGGGTCTGGATCCCGACGGCGATGAAGGTCGAACCCAGCACCATCGGCCGAAGGGTCACCGAGGTCTCTAGGGGCCCGAAGCCGGTCTGTGCCCAGTGCCAGGTCAGCTGGCCGATCAGGAAGGCGCCGACACCCGCCAGCGCCGCACCCGCGAGCAGGCCCCGCTCGAGGGTGAAGACCTCGAAGGCGCGACCCATCCACGCCACGGGTGGGCCCAGCTCCTCTTCGAAGGCGTAGATGCGGGCCGCGATCGCCGTGGTGACGGCCTGGTAGCCGACGATCACGAACAGGCTTCCCGCCAGCATCGTGTGCACGTCGAAGGTCACCGAGCCCAGGGCCAGGGGGCCCAGCCCGACCAGGGCCAGCAGCAGGGCACCGACCCCGAGCAACACGAGACCGGGCAGGAACAAGGTCCAGCGGGGCGAGAGGGTCATCAGGAAGCGGAGATGGCGCCAGCCATCGCGCCAGCGGCGCAGGTGGGGTGCGCGCGAGCGGCCGTCGGGATGGAGGGTGATCGGGACCTCGGCGATGCGCAGGCCGTGCGCGGAGGCCTTGACCACCATCTCGCTCGCGAACTCCATCCCCGTGGTCCGGAGGTTGAGCGCTTCGAAGGCCTTGCGGCTCAGGCCGCGAAGCCCGCAATGGAAGTCGGAGACCGGCGAAGGAAAGAAGAGGCGGCCGATGAAGCTGAGCACCGGGTTCCCGATCCAGCGGTGCGACCACGGCATGGCTCCCGGCTCGATCCGCCCGCGGAAACGCGAGCCCATCACCAGGTCGGCGCCCGCGCGCAGCGCCTCGATCATCGGCAGCGCTTCCCGGAAGTCGTAGCTCTCGTCCGCGTCTCCCATGATCAGGAAGCGGCCGCGCGCGGCCTGGAAGCCACCCATCAAGGCGCTTCCGTAGCCGCGCTCCGGCACCTCCACGACCCGCGCCCCCATCCGGGTGGCGATCTCCTGGGAGCCGTCCGTGCTGCCGTTGTCGGCAATCACCACCTCGCCCTTCAGGGAGCCCGTCTCGATGGCCTCCTGGGCCGCCCGGATGCAAGCCTCGAGCGTCTCCGCCTCGTCCAGACAAGGCATGACGAAAGAGACTTCGATCTCGTCGGGCATGGCGAAGCAGAATACACCAATCGTCGAGGCGGCAGGGCGCGTATACGACCCGACAAAGCTGCGCACGAGCTGCACGACGCTGAACCCCTGCTTGCGCGTGCGAGCCCCAGGGGCCGCTACCCTTGTTGGATGCCCGAGCCCACGCTGGCACTGCTGCGCCTCTCGGGGGAGCTCTCCACGAAGGCCAGGGCCACCCGCCGTCAGTTCGTGACGAGGCTCCTGCGCAACGTGCGGGATGCGTTGGACGAGAGCGGCCTGCCGTACGAGATCGAGCGCCACTACGACCGCATCCTGGTCCTCGCGGAAGAGCCCGGCGCGCTCGAGCCCCTGGAGCGGATCTTCGGGCTCCAGTCGCTGGCGCCCTCCGAGCGGCTCGCCGTCGATTCGCTGGCCCAGGTCGTCGACCGCGGGGAGCAGATCTTCCGAGACGCCGTGAGGGGCCGGCGCTTCGCCGTTCGGGCGCGCACCGTGGGGTCGGACGCCCTGCCTGGCGTGCGGGGACGCGACGTGGAGGTCGAGCTCGGCGCGCGCCTCCTCCCCGACGCGGGCGGTGTCGACCTCGAGAACCCGGAGGTGACGGCGCGCATCGAGCTCTTCCAGGGCCACGCCTACTTCTTTCGCGAGAACCGGGCCGGGCCGGGTGGCTTGCCGCTGGGTTCGGGAGATCGCGCAGTGGCGCTCGTCTCGGGAGGCTTCGATTCGCCGGTCGCCGCCTGGCAGCTGCTGCGACGTGGCGTGAACCTGGACTACGTCTTCTGCAACCTGGGAGGCTTCAGCCACCAGCTCGGCACGCTGCGCGTGATGCAGGTGCTGGCCAACCGCTGGTCCTACGGGACGCGCCCCCGTCTGCACGCCATCGACTTCAGCGCCGTGTCCCGGGAGCTCCAGCGCGCTTCCGAGCCCCGCTATTGGCAGGTGATCCTGAAGCGCCTGATGCTGCGCGCCGCCGAAGCGGTGGCCGAGGGGAGCCACGGCCAGGCGATCATCACCGGCGAGGCCGTCGGACAGGTCTCCTCCCAGACCCTGGTGAACCTGCGCACGATCAGTGAGGCGACCTCTCTTCCCATCCTGCGGCCGTTGATCGGAAGCAACAAGGAGGAGATCATCCGCCAGGCCGAGCAGATCGGCACGGCCCCGCTCTCGGCCGTGGTCGACGAGTACTGCGCGATGGTCCCGCGCAAGCCGGCCACCGCAGCGCGTCTCGCGGTGGTCGCCGAGCAGGAGGCCGACATGGACCCGGAGATCCTCGCGCGTGCGCTCGCGAACCGGGAGGTGCTCGACCTGCGCAGCCTCGACCCCGACGCCTGCGGCATCCCGGAGATCGAGACTGACGACATCCCCAACGGATCCCGGGTGCTCGACCTGCGCACTCGCCGGGAGTACGAGCAGTGGCACTACCCCGGCGCCTTGCACCTCGACTTCGGCCACGCCCGGGACGCCTATGCGTCCTTCGCGAAGGACCAGCCCTACGTGCTCTACTGCGAGTACGGTCTCAAGAGCGCCCACCTGGCGGAGCTGATGCGCGGCGTGGGCCAACGGGCCTTCCACTTTCGCGGCGGGACGCGAGCGCTCAAGAGGTGGGCGGAAGAAAAGGGAGTCTCGCGCCAGGCCGATCCGTGAGGCTCGATCGGGGTGTGCACCCATGCCGGGCGACGCGTAGGCCGCCTCAGTCGGAGGCGGGCGCGCTCCCCTGGTTGCCGGCCTCGGCCTCGACGTCGCGCCCGGCCACCCGCAGGCGCACGCGGCAGGCGATCTCCAGGACGGGGATCTCACCTTCGGGGCGCCACTGGCTGCGGGTCTGGAACTCGGCGTCGAGCGTGGCGAGCTCCAGGGCGTCCCCATCGGGTGAGCCCGCCGCGCACTTCTCGACCTCGCTTCGGAGCTCGCCGGCGATGAAGAGCGGGGGAAGGGGGTCGCCGTCGCACCACGCCTCGGCGTTGCGCAGGTCGAGATGCAAGGCGCCCTCGCCGATCGCCAGCAGGGCGTCGTAGTCCTCGCGCAGCTTCCAGCCGAGGAAGATGCGGCACAGGTCCTGGGCGAGGCCCTGCCAGGCGCTCACGGGTCTCCGGGCTTGCGAAGGGTCTCGGCTCGGAGAGAGGGGAGGCCGTCGAGGCTCTCGAGGTTGTTCTCGAGCTGGTACCGGCGGAGACCGTCCTCGCCCTTGCGATCGGCCCAGTCGAGGAGCTGGCGTCGCGGCCCCTCGTGCTCGTAGAGCGGAACGCCGTAGCCGCAGGAATCCGCGATGCGGGTGACTTCGACCTTGATGATCGCCCGCGTCGCCGCGTAGGTGGGAAAGCGCTCGACGAGCTCGGCAAAGCCCGCGTCACCGGGCTCGAAGGCGGTGCCCCGCCCGAACAGGCGCAGCAACCTGGGCGGCCCCTCGAACGCCGAGAACAGGAAGGTGATCCGCCCGTTCTCGCGCAGGTGGGCGATGGTCTCGGCCCCGCTGCCGACCAGGTCGAGGTACGCGACGGTGTGCTCGTCGAGGATCTCGAAGGAATCGAGGCCCTTCGGTGAGAGGTTGACCAGGCCCTCGGCGGAGAGCGGGGCGGTCGCCACGAAGAACATGTGCTGGCGGCGGATCCACTCCTGGAGCCGCTCGTCGATCGCGGGGAAGACCTTCGCCACGGGAACCTCCGGGACAGGCGAGGAAGGGGCCAGGGTAGGCGATGTGGAGCCGCGCGCTCAGCGAGCGGAGCGGGAAGCAGCCCGCAGACCCTCGAGGATCTTCCGGCGCTCCTCGGCGCTCCTGCCCCGGAAGCGCTCCTCGACCATGCGCTCCTGGTCCTCGGCGGAGAGCCGGCGGAAGCCCTTGAGACGACGCCGCATGCCGTCCTTCTTCTTGGTGTCGAGCTGATTCCATTCCCGCAGCTGGCGTTGGAAGGCGCGCCGCTCCTTGGGGGTCATCTCCTTCACGCGGTCGCGCAGGGCCTGGCGGTCGTTGGCCGGCCGGTCCCGGTCCCGAGGGGCCCGGGCATCGCGCTCCTGGGCAGCGCGTCTGCGATTCTCCATCCGCTGCTGGAAGTGCTTGCGCTCCACGTCGTCCATGGCATCCCAGCGCTGGAAGAAGCGGGCGCGGCGTTTTGCAGGCATGTTGCGAAGGCGACGAACGGCGGCGCGCCGCTGGGCCTCGGGAAGGCCTTCGATCCACTCTCGCAGGGAGGGCGGTGCCGAGTCGCGCAGCTCCTGGACACCGGGCGCGTCCCGGCGCTGGCCGAACGCGGGAGGCACGGCGACGAGCAGCAGCAGCGCGGCCATCGCGGCCGTGCAGGATCGGAAGCCCCGGCTCCTCATCCGCTTTGCTCCGGCGCCTCCAGCTCGTCGAGGACCTCGAGCCAGTCGAGGACCTCGACGACCGGAAGATCCGATTCGGGCAGCTTGCCGGCGAGCACCAGCGTGTCCTCATCGAGGGCCGGCTCTTCAGGGGCGAGCAGGTCGGGGAGGTCCTCCATCTCTTCGGCGATCGACGGCGGCTCGGGCACCCGCTCCGCGATCGGCGTCGGCTCGGGCCCACGCTCTGCCATCGGCGTCGGCTCGGGCACGGTCTCGTCTCCCGAATCCATCGGCAGCAGCAGAAGAGCCAGGAGACCCGCCGCCAGGGCCATCGCAGCGCCAGTGGCGATCCGCCGGATTCGCCGGGGCCTGCGCGATGCCGGGCGCGCGGCCGTGACGGGCCGCCGCCGCTGCGCATCCTCGGCTTCCGTGGCGATGCGTGCGCGGAGTCGCGCCTTGGCATCGGCGGGCACGGGCCGGGCCGGCAGAGCCAGCAGGGCGCGGTCGACCTCTTCGAGCTCGCGCAGTCGCCGCGCGAGAACGGGATCCGCCTCGACGGCGGCGCGAACCCGGCTCTCCTCGTCAGGAGTGAGCTCACCGTCGAGGAGCGCGGAGAGCTCCCGCTCGATCGGTCGGTCGTCGTCAGTCATGGGGGGTCTCCTTCGAACCCATCTGCCTGGAGAGTGCCACGCGCGCCCGGTGCACCAGGGCCTTCACGGATTTCTCGGTCGTCTCGAGCGCCACCGCCACCTCCGCATAGGAGAGCCCTTCCACGGCCGAGAGCCAGAGGGCCGAGCGTTGCCGCTCGGGCAGGGTCTCGAGGGCGGCCTCGACCGCATCGCCCTGGCGCCGGGCCTCCACCACCTCGTCGGTGGCGGGTGCGTCCGCGACGAGGGTGAGGGGGGCGCCGTCGCCCTCGTCATCGGTGCTGTCGTGGGGGCTGCGGCGAAAGGGGCGCCGCAGCTCGTTGCGCGCCACGTTGGTGGCGATGGTGTAGAGCCAGGTCGAGAAGCGCGCCTGGGGCTGGTAGCGATCTCGCGCCCGATGGACGCGCAGGAAGCTCTCTTGCAGCAGCTCTTCGGCCACGGCCGGGTCCCTCACCATGCGTTCCAGGAAACGGAGCAGGCGGCCGGACCAGCGATCGAAGAGGAGGTCGAAGGCGGCTTCGTCGCCACCCGAAAACGCCAGCATCAGCCGGACGTCTTCATCGCTTGCCTCCGGCACGCTCGACTCCACCTCACTCTGGAAACCCAAGCCCCACGAAAGGGTTGCGCCCGCACCGGCCCCGCCCTCCCCACGGGAAGACGTTACCAGAGGGGTCGGACCCCTTCGTCAGCGCGTCATCGAGGAGTGGGCTTGGCCCCCGCGGGAAGATTGCGGGACAGGAAGTCGAGGACGGCCCGGTTGAACGCCTCGGTCTGCTCGATGTTGACGCAGTGGCCCGCGTCCTCGATCACCACGCGCTCGGCGTGGGGCAGACGAGCGGTCATCACCTCGCTGGCGGCCTGGTAGGCGGCGTCGAGGCTGCCCACCAGGACGAGTGCCGGGGCCTCGATCGCCCCGAGACGTTCGATGGTCGAGGGGGCGGGGGCCGTGACCCGGCGGCCGAAGCGGGCCATTCCATGGGCATCCTGGGCCTCGATGGCGCGGCCGGCGGATCGTGCGGCGGGCAGGTCGGGCTTCAGGCCGATGGAGTTCGGAGCCGCACGGCCCGAGGTGTACCCCTCGAAGCCAACGCGCTCGAGGCGCCCGGCGATGCGGCCCACCTGCGCCTCCCAGCCAGCCTGGGCCTTGGGGTTCTTGAAGCCCGGACCGCTGGCGATGAGCAGCAGCGCGGCCACCCGCTCCGGGTGATCCAATGCGAAGTGCTGGGAGGCGAGGCCGCCGAACGAGAGGCCGCCGACCACGGCCGGCTCGCCGGGCGCGGCCCAGGCGAGGACCCGGCCCAGGTCGTCCACGACCTGGGCCATGGAGTAGGCCTCCTCGCTCTCGGGCACCTCGCTCTTGCCGTGGCCGCGATAGTCCCAGAGCACGACGCGATAGCCGGCGGCGGCCAGGGGCTCGACCTGGGCGCGGAAGTTCTCGTGGGTCTGGCAGTAGCCGGGCGAGAGCACCAGCGGCGTGCCCGAGCCGGTGGCCTCGGCATAGAGCCGCACGCCGTCGCTTGCGAGGACCTCGGACATCGGGCTAGCTCAACGCCTCCAGGCGCCGGCGCAGGGCGCGTGTCATCTGCTCGATCTGCTGGTTCATGGGGCCCCGGATCGTGAACTCGGGCACCAGCGCCTTCGTCTGGCCGTCCATCTCCAGGGTCACCCGGGTGCGACCCCCGCGCTCGTCGAGCCGCACGGTCCCGTCCAGCTGCTTCCAGACGCGGCCGTCGCAGACCTTGGAGAAGTGCAGGTTGCCATCGCGCTCGAAGTCGAAGTGGAAGGTCGCCTCACCCTCCTGGCCCAGCGCCCGGTAGTGGGAGACGACGGTCTTGTGCCCTTCGCTGCGCTCCACGATCTCGCTCTGCGCGTCCGGGAAGAGCCTGGTGAGGATCTCGTCCTCGGCCAACACGGCGGCACAGGCCTGCCGCGAAGCCGGGACCTCGAATCGTCGGTCGAGATGCATGGGGGGCCTCCGAGCTCAGCGGATCGTGAGCAGGCCGGGTGGCACCACCAGGGGAGTTCCGGGCGGAAGCTGGCCCACGATACGCACGAAGGACTGCAGTGTACTCGGAAGCGGCAGCTCCGGCGTCTGGATGGCGACCGAGACGCTCCCCAACGCCTCGGTCAGCTCCTGGAGCAAGGGGCGGGGAGGCGGATACTGCACGAGCACGACCGGGGCATCCTCTGCGATGCCGACGAGCTTGCGCGCCTCGACGGCCGCCACGCGCAGGCCGCCGAGGCGATCGACGAGGCCCTTCTCCAGGGCCTGGACTCCCGTCCACACCCGGCCGCGGGCGATGGCGTCGACGTCTTCGGGGCTCATCGATCTTCCCGCCGCCACCCGTGCGAGGAAGAGGTCGTAGACGCTGCGGACGTCGTCGCGAAGCACTTCGCGAGTCTCTGCGTCGAGGGGGCGCGAGCCCAGGAGCAGGTCGGCGTGGGGGCCGCGGGTCATCACCTCGATGCCGACACCCAGCTTGTCGAAGAGCCCGCCCAGCACCGGCTTGAGGACGAAGACACCGATCGAGCCCGTGTAGGTCGTGGGCTGCGCCACGATCTTGTGGGCACCCGCCGCGACGTAGTAGCCGCCCGACGCGGCCACGTCCGAGAAAGAGGCGACCACCGGCTTCTTCGCCTTGGCCCGCTCGACGGCCTGCCAGACGATGTCCGAGGCGAGGGCCGAGCCACCGGGGCTGTCGATGCGGAACAGGATCGCGTCGATCTCCGGATCCTCCCCCGCGTCGATGATGGCGCTGGCCACGGTGTCGGACGCGAGGACGGAGGAGCTTCCCTGGTAGCTTCCCTCGCCGACCAGGACCGGACCCGAGCCGTACACCAGGGCAAAGGTCGCCTGCGGCTCGAAGTCCAACGCCTCGAGAGGGATCTGTGCGTAGGTGGGGAGCCAGACCCGCTTGTCGCTCTCCCACTGGTCTTCGAACTCGTACCAGGGCTGGATCGCGTCGATCAGCCCGAGCTCCTTCATGAGCTCACCGCCCGTGGGTGCCTGGGTGATGATCGCCTCGACCTCCTCGACCTGGAGGTCGCGCCCCTCCGCAATCAGGGTGTGGAAGCGGTCCTCGACGGAATCGAGGAGGGCGGTGCTCATCTCGCGGTTCGCCTCGGACATCTCCTCCTTGGCGTAGCTCTCCACCGCGCTCTTGAAGCGGCCGATGCGCTCGTACTCGATCTCCACTCCGAGCTTCTCGAAGAAGCCGCCCAGGAACATGTACTCGGCCGCCAGGCCCACGAAGGGGTTGCGGTGCCCCGGCGCCGCCACGATGCGCTCTGCGCCACTGGCCACCAGGTAGGAGCCATTGCCGAAGCCCTCGATCTCCAGGTAGGCGACCGTTTTCTTGCCCTTCTGTCCGAGCCGCGCGATCGCGTCGCGCAGCTCCTCGGCCCGCGCCCAGCCGAGGGTCAGGCCGCGGATGCGGAACACGACGGTCTCGACCCGGTCGTCGCGCTCGATCTTGGCCAGCTCCCCGAGCAGGAAGGTCAGGGAGCTTCCCCCACGCCCGAGCAGGCGTGCGGCCGGGCTGACCGGAGCCTCCTCGTAGCTCCCCTGGAGCTTCATCAGCACCACGCTTCCGGGCGCGAGGCTCGGGGGTCGGCTGCCCCACCAGAGCGCACCCACCAGAGCCACGAGCAGAAACCCCCAGATCAAGATCCGAGCTCGGCTCATCGTCCTCCCTCCTTTCGCGACCCACCCCTCACGATCGGGGCCCGGCCGTGGCACGATGTCGTGTCGTCTCCGCTCCAGCTCGCGAGCGCTGGCGACGAAGAGTAACAGGCAGGGATGTCCAAGCCGGTCTACATCGCTGGGGTCGGCCTCACCAAGGTGGACCTGACGGGGCGCGTCTTCGGAAGCGTCTTCGACCTCTTCGCCCAGGCCTTCGCGAAGGCACTCCAGGACTCCCGGGTGCGCGCCTTCGACGCGGTCCAAATCGGGATCATGGACAGCGAGGAGTTCGAGAACCGCGCCAACATCGCAGCCAAGGTGGTCGACCGGCTGGGCCTGCGGGGCGTGCCCGCGGTGCGCAGCGAGACGGCCTCTTCGACCGGCGCCGCGGCCTTTCACGAGGCCTGCTACAAGGTCGCCTCGGGGCAGTGCGAGAGCGTCCTGGTGCTGGCGGGCGAGCGCATGAAGACGGTCACCACCGAGGTGGCCACCAGCATCATGTCGAAGACCGTCGACCCCGAGGAGCGGCGCTTCGGGTTCACGATGCCGGGCCTGATTGCGTTGGTGACCCAGGGCTGGCTCGCGAGCCGCGGCATTCGCCGGGACGAGGCGAGCCCGATCCTCGCGCGACTGATGCGGCGCGCCCACGCCCTCGGCGCCGAGAACCCGCTGGCGGCCTTCTACGGCAAGCCCGAACCCCTCGAGGCCTACTTCGACGAGACCAAGAACCTGCCCGTCGCAACGCCTCTCATGCGCAAGGACTGCTCACCGATCTGCGATGGCGCCGCGGCCGTGATCCTGACGGCGCGGCCCGACGCGCTTCGCGTCGCGGGCCTCGGCTCGGCCACCGAGAGCTCCTCGGTGCTCGACCGCGCGGCGCTCGACCACCTCGATGCCACGCGGCAGGCGGCGCGGGTCGCCTACTACCGCGCGGGCATTCGCGACCCCCAGCACCTGGCCGGGCTCGTCGTCGAGGCCCACGACGCCTTCAACAGCCTCCTGCCCATCGACCTGGTCGACCTCGGGCTGGTGAGCGACGACGAGGTCGTCGAGGCGCTGGTAGGCGATCCGAAGCAGATGCCCGGCGACCCGCTCAGCCATCCCATCAGCGGCGTGGCCGGACGGATCCCGACCAACCTGTCCGGCGGTCTCAAGGCCCGCGGACATCCCGTGGGGGGAACCGGCCTCTTCCAGATCGCAGAATGCGCATTGCAGCTGCAAGATCGCTTCCCGAACCCGAAGGCCCAGGTGCACGGGGCGAGTCTGGGGATCGCGCACTCGATCGGCGGCCCGGGCAACAACGTCTACGTGACGGTGATCGAACGCAGCGATTCGCTTCGGCTCCCCGAAGCCGTGCCCCAGCCGCGCCTTCACTTCGAGGCGCGCGAGGCCCGGCCCGTGCCCGACCCTTCCCAGCTGCACGGAGCCCGCGCCTTGATCGAGGCCGCCACGACCATCCACGTGACCGCGGGCGACCAGCCCGGCCCGATCCACGTCGCCGTCGTGAACCTGGACGGCACCCGCGTGTTCGCCCGCCTCGACCACGCCACCGAAGAGGACACCCCGCCGGAAGAAGCCCTCGCGGGCCAGAAGGTCCGGCTGCTGATCAAGGACGATGGCGATCAGTACTTCCAGCTCGACCGCGACCGCAGCGGCCTCGGTGGTCTCCTCGACCGCGTCCGCGCCGTCCTCACCTAGGAGCCTGCGCGGTAGAGGCGAGATCCGCGACGTAGGGGCGGATCCCCTCTCACGGCTTCCTGAGGCTCCACTGCGACGCCTGCGGCCACGATCGTCTCGTTCCCTTCGCCTGCAAGCGGCGCGGCTTCTGCCCTTCCTGCCGCGGCCGGCGTTAGCGGCGCAGGCGCCGGGAAAGTGCGAAGCAGACCCATGCCGAGCCCAAGAGCCCCACCGTGCCCACCTCGGGGACATAGAGCAGGCGAAGACTCGTGGGGGCTGCCGTAGTAAAGAGGCCACCGCAGGTCGGGATGGTCTGCCTGAAGGTGTAGGCGCTCACGAGTCGGATGGTTCCAGCACCGCCCGGCGTCAGGTTGAAGGATCCGGTCGTGGTCAGATTCGGCTCCGCCTGGCCTTGCAGCGTCAGCCCCCCGACGGCCACCTGGCCGATGGTCTACTTCTGATTCTGCACCGTGTGGAAGATGCCGAACCCGCTAGATGTATTCGTGGCCGTGGTGCCCAGCTCGAGGCGGTAGGCGATGGCGCAGGTTTTGAAGAGAAATGCGCACACATCGGCCCGCTGGACGCCACCGGTCACGGAGCCGCCCGCAGTGACGCTCAGGGAGCTGTGGCTCCCCGCGACGATCGTGACCTTGCTCACGGGGGTAGTCGTCGGCAGGGAGACGGTAGAGGTTCCCACGAACGCCGACCCGCCGCCCCAGGTCCCCAGGATGCTCGAGGAGTGTCCATTCGACACGGGCAGGATCCAGGAAAACACGGTACTCGTGCTCGGATCCGTGACGCTGGCTTCCACCTCGATGACCGGGACGACCTGGGCGCACCCCTCCAGTGGCTCGCTGGCGCGGGCCACGTGTCCAACATCGAGGCGATGGACCGCGAGATGAGCGCCGCGGGCTACCGGCTCGGTCAGGCCCACGACTTCCTGTGGACGCAGCTCTTTCGCGTCTACGATCCCGGCCCGGCGCGGGACGGCGCTGCCGCCCGTTGACTCGCACGGAAGACGCGGCTTCCCCGAAACGGGTGATGGTCCCCCCGTCGGCGCTTGGTTGACGGAATACCTACTTGTCGGACGTACCAAGAACGCAGCTCGTCTGTCCGATCAGCCACGGGAAGGCTCCTGAAAGCCGATACGATGCGGCGACCAACTTGATTTGCCTGTTCAAGAGGATCAGATTGTGTTGCCCTTGCGGATAATTGTTCTGATACTGCTGCGCTTGGGCCGCAAACTGC
>NYZB01000259.1 GCA_002687015.1 Deltaproteobacteria bacterium | reverse complement strand
CAGAGCCGCCAGGGCCGCCAGCGCGATCGAGGGGCCGAAGCCGAAGGGCAGATCGGCCGCACCCCGAAAGACGGCGGCCACGCCGCCCCAGACCAGGCCGATCAGGGCCGCGACGGCGATCGTGAAGAACACACCCAGGGGCCCGAGGCAGGCGCCGATCAGGGCCATCAGTTTCACGTCGCCGAAGCCCAGGCCCGGAAACCAGGTCCAGTAGTCGAGGCTGCCGGGTGTGGGCAGGGGTTCGTCCTCCCCGGGCCAGTGGGGGAAGGTGCGCCCCAGGGCGGCGGAGACCCGTGCGTGGCCGAAGCCGACGATCCAGAGCAGACCGCCCCCCAGGCCCGCTCCGGCCAGGCTCTCGAGCAGGGCGGGCCCGTAGGGCACGCCGCCGGCCAGCTTGGCGAGCGGAACGACCACCAGGGCCAGCACCAGGCCGCCCAGCGAGATCCCGTCGGGCACGAACTGGTGATCGAAGTCGATCGCGGCCGCCGCGACCAGCGCGGCCGTGAAGGCCATCCACACGGGAAGCAGGGGATGCAGGCCCGTGCGAAGGGCCAGGCCCGCGAAGAGCAGACCGGTCGCGAGCTCGAGCAGCGGATAGCGCGCCGGGATGGCCACCCCGCATTGTCGACAGCGCCCGCGCAGCCACAGGTAGGAGAGCAGCGGGATGTTGTCCCAGGCGGCGATCGGCGTGCGGCAGCCGGGACAGCGAGACCGGGGCCGCACGATGGACTCGCCCTCGGGAACGCGATGGATCACCACGTTCAGGAAGGAGCCCACGGCGAGGCCCCACACGAAGGCCAGGCCGGCCAGGACCCAGGCTTGTTCCAAGGCAGTCACGTCTTCGTGGGACCCTAGCCGCGGCCCGTCTTGGCGCCCAGCGTCTGCGTCACGGCCGTTTCGCCTAGCGGAAGTCGCGCCGCTCGAAAACGAGCGCCGCGGTCGTGAGGAAGGCCACACACCAGCCCACGCCCATGAGTGCAGCCCAGGCCACCTGGTCGTAGGGAATCGGCAGCCCGTGCACCGCCTCGATGGTCCAGTTGAAGGACTCGAGGTCCGGCAGCAGGCGGTGCAGCCATGTCGTGAGCACCCCCACGCTCTCCGCATCGGACAGCGCACCGAGGGCGCGCAGGTCGCGGGTCACGTGGCCCACCATGTAGAGCCCGACGCTGTAGCAGGCGGCGAGGAAGGGGGTGGCGAAGGAAGAGAACAGGGTGGCGATCGCGACCAGGACAGCCAGCTCCAGAGCCGTGAGGGCCAGGGCGATGCCATGTCCCCCGTTCACCGGTGCCCCCGATGCGAGAGAGACGGCGACGAAGCCCGCCGACATGACAGCGAGCTGGATCCACAGGGTCGTCACGAGCCCGAGGTACTTGCCGACGAGGAAGTCCACCCGCGACACGGGCTTCGAGAGGATCGTGTAGATGGTCCGCCGGTCCACCTCGCGGTGTACCAGGCCGACCCCGATGAAGATCGCGATGGCCGCCCCGAAGAGACGGATCGAGGCCAGGGCCACGTCCTGGAGAATCCGCTCCCGCTCCACGTAGGAGAGGGTCGCCAGCAGGAAGCTGGTGCCGATCAACACCAGGGCGAAGAAGAGCAGGATGTAGAGGACCTTGTTGCGCACCGCATCGCGCACCGTGTTGGTCGCGATGGCGGAGATGGCGCGGAGATGGTGCTTCACGCTCCCTCCTCCTCGTGGGGGCCGCCCTCGACGGCCTTGAGGAAGAGCTCCTCGAGGGCCGCATTCACCGGGGCCACGCCCCGGACCCGCCCTCCCCTCGCGAGGATCCGCTCCAGGGTCAGGTCCACGTCCTTCTCCCGCACCCGCACCTCGACGCGCTCCCCGCGTCCGCGCAGCTCGGCGTCGAGCTCGGTGACCAGGGACTCGGCCAGCTCGGGGTCGAGGCCGCTCACGGCGATGTCGAAGGGCTGCCGTTCGCGCTCCAGCAGGACGTGCGCCCCGCCCTCGTGCACGACACGCCCCTCGGCGATGATCGCGACGCGGTCGCAGATCACCTCGACGTCCGACAGGATGTGGGTGTTCATGAAGATCGTCTTCCCCTCACCGTGGAGGCGCAGGATCAGGTCGCGGATCTCCTTGCGCCCGATCGGGTCGAGCCCACTCATCGGCTCGTCGAGGAAGACGACCTCCGGGTCGTGGACCAGGGCCTGGGCGATGCCGATGCGCTGGAGCATGCCCTTCGAATAGGCGCGCAGGCGCAGGTCGGCGGCCTGCGACAGCCCGACCCATTCCAGCAGCTCGTCGATATGGCTCTCGGGACTCGCGGCGTGGCCACCCGCGAGCTTGCCGTAGAAGCGAAGGATCTCGCGGCCGGTCAAGAAGTCGTAGAAATAGGGGCCCTCCGGAAGGAAGCCGACGTGGCGGCGAAAGGCCGTCTCACGCACATCGTGTCCCAGGATCTCCGCGCTTCCCTCCGTCGCGCGGATCAGACCCATCAGGATCTTCAGGGTGGTGGTCTTCCCCGCTCCGTTGGGGCCGATGAAGCCGAAGACCTCGCCTCTTCGCACCTGCAAGTCGATGCCGTGCAGGACTCTCTTGCGGCGCAGGCCGAAGCCGGGCCGGAAGTCCTTGACGAGTCCGGACACCTTCACGATGACGTCGGAGCCGTTCACGAGTCCCCTCTCCCTGTCTGTGACTTCTCTCGGAATTGCTGGATGAGCCCGCGGCTGGTGCCGTCGATCTTGGGCCGGTAGCGGTAGCGGAGCTCGGCCGAGACGATGGTGCCCTGGCCGTCGAGCTCCCAGACCGAGCCATGGGGCTCGGGCGGAAGCCGGCGAAGCACGGCCGGCGGTACCGTGACGAGCTCCTCGACACGGGCGAGCTCACGACCCTGGCGCTCCCGGAAGACCTGCTGGGCGCGATCGAGGATCCGCGCACGGCGCTCGGTCTCGATCTCGTCGAGTGCGCGCAGATAGCCGGCCTTCGCGTACTCGTCCGGGGCCCGGCGCACCAGCTCCTGGAGGAAGGCTGCCGACGTTTCGAGACCCTCCTCCTGGCTCCTGAGACGAGCCACCAGACGCCCCAGGTAGCGGGGCGCCCGGGGAAGATCGATGGCGGGCTCCAGGACCGCTGCCGCCTCGGCATCCTCCCCCAGGTAGTAGTAGTGGTTGAAGGCCAGGTAGAAGCGGTTGCGCCAGTCGTCGGGGTGGTACTCGAAGCTGCGATGCAGGAGCGCGTTGGCCTTCCTGACGGCAGCCTCGTCGTCGGTCATCCAGAGCGCGGCGAAGCGGTAGGGGTGATCCACCCAGGGATCGAGCTGGGTGACGAGATCGAGCAGGGCGCCAAGCCTGTGGCTCTGGCCGACGGGGCTCCCGGAGCCCCCGGCGATCTGCACGGCCTGGAGCCAGTAGAAATCCGCGAGCAGCGCATCGAAGCCGAAGGAGGCCAGCCGCGCGGCAGCGGGATCGGGCAGGAAGCCCTCCTGGCGGGCGTGCCGCGGCTCGGGCGGCAGCTGGGCATGGGCGACGCCGATCAGGCAGGCCATGGCCAACAGCAAGCTCGTCTGGATCCCCCTCCCCGACACCTTCCGCTCCTCCGTCAGAACTCCGATCGTCCATCGGCCGGCGCGCAGGGTCCCACGACGTTGAAGGCGCCCGCGGGCTGGGCCGGGTCGATCACACCGCCGCCGGCACAGGCCAGAGCCAGGCTCGAGGCCGCTCCGGACGTGGCCCCGGGCACCGGATGCACGTAGCCGAAGTCCGAGGTGATGGCGTCACCGTCGAGATCGCCGAGAGCCGCGGCCGTGAAGGCGGTGCTGGCGCCGTTGATGTCGACCGCGTACTGGAAGAAGAGCGAGCCCTCGGGGATGAAGCCGATCGTGTCGAAGGCCGCCAGACCGCCGCCCGCCCAGACCTGCTTCACGGATGAGGGTGCGAGGGGTGGTGTCGCGGCTGCGGCCAGGTAGGCACCCTGCTCGGTGTAGTAGGCGTTCTCGGCCGTCGCGATGGACTTCAGGTTGCCGCGCGCCTCGACCAGCTTGGTGCGCGTCTGGAACTGCCGGAAGGTTGCCGCGCGCCTCGACCAGCTTGGTGCGCGTCTGGAACTGCCGGAAGTTGGCAATGCCAATCGCCGCGAGGGTATCCCGATGATCGCCACGACGATCATCAGCTCGATCAGCGTGAAGCCCGAGCGATCCCCCACTGTCATGTTGAGCCCCTTTTCGCCCCTCAGAATTCGCTTCGGCCGTCGTTCAGGGTGCAGGGCCCCACGGTGTTGAAGGCGCCCAGCGGGTTCGAAGGGTCGAAGACCCCGATTCCGGTACAAGCCGGTGCGACGACGGAGGCCGGGCCCGAGGTCGCCCCGGGGACCGGATGCGGCTTGCGCCGACCCCCCTCTCGAAGGTCTCAGTCCGGTTCGACTAGAACTGGGACTGGCCGTCCTGAGCTTCGCACCCGCCGACGGCGTTGAGCAGGGTCGAGGCGCCCGCGCCCGCGTCCCACACGCCCGTGGCTGCGCAGGTGCCGTCACCGACGCCTGCCGCGGCCACGCCAGCCGTGGCGCCCGGAACCGGGTGCACGTAGGCGAAGTCGGAGAAGGTGCCGTCGCCGTCGAGGTCGGAAGCCGCCTCGGCGGTGTAGGCGGTGCTGGCGCCGTTGATGGTCGCAGCGTACAGGTAGAAGACCGAGCCCTCGGGCGACCAGCCCATCGTGTCGAAGCCAGTACCGCTGGCCCAGGTGGTCTTGGTGTTGCCGCCACCACCAGCCGGGGTACCCGTCGCCTGCGCGACGTACTGGCCGTACTCCGCGAAGTACGACTCCTCGGCGGTACGGATACCGGCGAGGTTGGTGCGGGCTTCACTCGTCTTCGAGCGGAGCTGGAAGCGGAGGAAGTTGGGGATGGCGATGGCGGCGAGGATGCCGATGATGGCGACCACGATCATCAACTCGATGAGCGTGAAGCCACCCTGGCGCTTGAGAAGCTTTCGCATGGGGTCTTGTCTCCTTCTCCGAGCCCCGGGTCCGCAGGCGACTTGCCAAGCGTTCCATGGCCCGCGGGCCTGAGCTCGAATCGGCGTTCGTGGGGGAGCAAAGCAACCGACGTGCCAACGCCGGTAGCTGCGTCTCGCATCGGCAGCTCGGCGTGCAACCTGTAGGCGCGAAGCCCCTCTCGGCAGCAGAGGCCGGTCGGGACCCCGGTGAAACCCCGATGTCGGGAGTGACGATCTCCGGCGCTCGGAAGACGTTCTGCGTCACCTGGGAGGCTCGTCCCCCGCCCGCACGCGCCGTCCGCGCGCCATTGACACCCGGCGGAAGCAGGTTACGGTTCCGCCCCTTCAGCGCTCCCTTCGTCTAGTGGCCTAGGACGCGGCCCTCTCAAGGCTGAAACACGGGTTCGACTCCCGTAGGGAGCGCCAACCCCGTCCACTGCGGACCGCCCCACCCCGAATCGCCCTGTTGGGGGTGGCCCGCCCGGAAGGCCCACTTGCCGAACTTCGCCTTCGCGTTCCTGGATTGCGAGTTCGGAGGTCTCGACCCCGAGCTCCACGACATCACCGAGATCGGCGTGATCCTGACGGACTACCGGCTCCAGGAGCAGGGAGAGAAGGAGTGGAAGGTCGTTCCTCGCCCCGACCGGATCACGGCGGAGGCCGCCGCGATCTTCGGATACGACGAGGCGGTCTGGAAGGCCGAGGGCGTCCACGTCCGCCAGGCCCTCAGCGAGCTGGCTGCGATGTTCCCCAAGGGCACGACCATCGTGCCGGCGGGCCAGAATGTCAGGATGGACGTGCAGTTCCTGGAGCGCGGCTACAAGAGCTGCAAGATCCCCTACCCCTTCGACTACCACGTCATCGATCTGGCGACGCTCTTCTACTGCTGGTCGCTCGTGGCCGGCGAAACCCTCCCCGCCCTCTCCCTACGGCAGGCCGCGACCACCGCCGGCCTTGCGACCGGGGCGGTCGCCCACCGCGCACTCGCGGATGCTCGATTGACCCTGGAGACCTTCCGCCACTACGTGGGACGGTTGGCGCCCCGGCCGCTTCCTGAGTTGCCGCCCGCGGGCGAGGCCCCCGAGGAGGCCTGAGCGCCCGCGGCGAGCTTGGACCGCCACTTGCGAACCGCACGCCGGTCGATCCAGGCAAGGGGTCCGAGCAGGACCCGCGCCACGAGGCTCCCGGGGCGCAGCAGCAGGGCGGATCCGAAGTCGATGAGCACGGGCATGCCGTCGTCACCGAGCATGACGTTGCTTCGATGGCGCAGATCGAGATGGACGACACCCCTGCGGTGCATCTCGGCGACGGCCTCCTGGAGCTGATCGCAGAAGTCCGCGGGCACCTGGTCCGCCAGCCTTCGGGACATCCGCCGGCCGGGCCGGTACTCGACGGCAAAGGCCAGCGCATCGATGGAAGCCCTGAAGGCCGGCACGTTCGGATGGCCCCGAAGCCGACGCCAGGCGCGGGCCTCCCGGCCCGTGACCCAGCGCCCGATCGTGGCGCGAACCCAGGGGCCTCTGGCCGCAAAGTCCTTGACCACGAGCGCATCCGCTCCCTGGCCGACCTTGTAGACATCGGGGTTCCGACGGTTGCCCCGGTTCAGGAGCTCGCGTTTGCCCTGCTCGAACTCGTCGCGCGTCACGGCGAGCGAGTATGAAGGGTCTCCGCCGGAACGGGAAGCCCCGGGCCTGCGGGGGCCTTCCGGGCTACTCCAGATCGCTGGGCTCCTTGGGCGGCTTCCCGTAGCGAGCCTGGACCAACTCCCAGAGATCGGCGCGCAGCTTCTCCTTGAAGACCGGATCCGCCTGGGAGGGGTGCAGGTCGCCTTCGAGGAACTCCTGAAGCTCCTCCATGGAGAACTTGCTTGCCAGCTCTCGTTTCACTCTTCGCTCCGACTCTCTCATCTCGTGGGATGCTCGCTCGCGCGGCGCGCGGAGTCCCCTCGCGTAGCGCAACGCTCTTCGCAGGCGTTCTGCGAGACGCGGCGTCACATCGTTCCCGGCGCGCTCTCGAAGTTCCCAGCTTCCAACAACAGCCGCTTCACCCGGTACAGCCCGGACCGGATCGCATCTCCCGATCGGTCCGTGCGTGCCGAAATCTCCTGGATCGTCAGGTTGTGCACGTGGCGCAGTAAGAAGGCTTCGGCCTGCCAATCGGAGACGGAACGCAGGTGCGAATCGATCGCTGCCGTGTAGCGCTCCAGCTCCAGGTGCTCCTCCGGGTTGCAACCCCAGGTCGCCGAATCGGAGACCAGCGGATCGGGCCCCGCCTGCTCGACCCTCTCCCCGTGCAGCCGATTCCGGCGCAGGTGGTTGAAGACCGTGTTCTTGGCGATGCCGTAGATCCAGGCCAGCGGGGTCGAGCGACCCGAGAAGCCGTCCGCAGAGCGGAAGACCGCGGTGAAGGTCTCCTGGGTCAGCTCTTCCGCGTCGGCGTGGTTGCGTACGCGGATGTAGACGAAGCTGAAGATGCGCTGAAAGTAGCGCTCGTAGAGGGCGTTGAAGTGCGGCTCGCTTCCGGCCTGCACCTCCTCGAGGAGCTGCTCGTCCGTCCACAACTGGATCGGATCGGTCGCTGCCGCTCGTGTCCGGCAGGATGCATCGTGTTGGGTTCGTTCGCCCCGGGCCAACGCGGACTCCTCGCGTTCGCCCTCCCCAGGACGGAGATCAAGATGGGCCCCCCACCGTTCGATCTCCTGACAGGGAAGTGGCCTGGGAACCCCATTCGTGGCACGAAAAAACCTGCGCCCCGAAACACGGCAGCCCCCCGGGGGTAAGCCGGGGGGCTGGAGTGGAGAGCTCGGCGAGCCCTTGGCGTGGGGGCCTAGGCCTGGAGGATCTGCTCCAGCCCCGGTGCTGCCTGGGCGATCGAACGGCGCATCCGGTAGAGGTTGGCCTTGATCGCGTCCTCGGACTTGCCGAGGGCCTGGGCAATCGAGCGGATCGACTGCCGACGCAGGTGCTTCAGGTGGAAGATGCGTCGCTGGAGCGGGGTGAGCCGGGTCTCGATCACCTCCTCGCAGTGGGCCAGCATGCGGCGGGCGTCGACGGCGCGATCCGTCGGGGCTTCGGGCGCGGCCAGCTCCAGGGCCGTGACCCCGTCGATGGACTCGAAGCGCGGCCGCACGCCGCGGAAGCGCCGGTTCACCTTGTTGCGGGTGATCCCGAAGATCCAGACCAGGAGGCTCGAGTTGCCGGCGTAGCTGGCCAGCGCCTTGAACACGGTCACGAAGACCTCCTGGGTCACGTCCTCGGCTTCGCCGGGGTCGCCGAGCCGCTTCAGGGCGAAGCGGTAGACACGGGGGAAGTAGGCCTTGTAGAGGAGGTCGAAGTGGGCGCGGCTGCCCCCGAGGATGGCCTGGACGAGCTCGGCATCGCTCTCCCAGGGCGAGTCCTGGCGGCGCGATGCGCGGCGGCGGGGGGTCTTCGTCTTGGCGGTGGGCGGGCGGGGCGCTTGGCGGGGGGCGCGCTCCGCCGTCGGCGACGGGGGGGTCTCTCGGCTCAGCACTGGTTCTCCCTGGCGGGTGGGTGGCTCTCAAAGGTGGTGGGGACTGCGTCCCGGCCAGGGAAAAAGCAAGGGGTGTGCCAGAATCGACTGCATGAGGGGGCAAGACCTCAACCTCGCGGAATCACTGTCCTTTACAGGCAGTAAGTGACCCCCCGCGGGTATGAACTGCTGTTCTGGGAGGGAAGTTTTTTCCCAAATTGTGACCGTGAGTCCGCGCCGGGAGGAACGGGGCTTCTCTCGAGTTGCCGGTTCGAACCCCGGAATGGGGTCACCGGGGGAAGCCTGGCTGCATCGGCCGGCCGTGAGTGGCCCGATGCAAGCCGCAGGTGGCAGGGGGGCTAGAGCTTGCCCGGGATGATCCACCAGGTTCCCTGGAGCCGCTCCCAGCGATCGGTGCGCTCCAGATCCGTGTTGCC
The DNA here is from genome assembly GCA_002687015.1 of Deltaproteobacteria bacterium. Classification (GTDB taxonomy): domain Bacteria; phylum Myxococcota_A; class UBA9160; order UBA9160; family UBA6930. Next base: position 1,094 of record NYZB01000259.1, on the reverse strand, counting down.
TCGCCGGAGAGGGAGGCCGTTCTCGCCCACCATCCGGGTGACGACCTCGGCCTCGCCGGGGCCGGCCAGCCGGAACTCCACGACGTCCAGGGTCAGCGGCCGGTTCCGCTCGAAGTGGGCCTCCGCCAGCGCCTGGGCCAGGCCGGCATAGTAGTCGGAGAATGCGGCCTCGCTGCGGAAGTAGTCCCGAAGCTGCTCGTCCCGATAGGTCGAGATGTCGTTGAAGCGGCGATGGGCGAGCCGCCCGTAGAAGGTCTGCGCCCGCTCGTAGAAGGCCACCACGGTCTCCGTGTCCGCCACCGAGAGGCCCTGTTCGAGATCGGGCGCCGGCCCGGCAGGCTCGCGCCCGAAGGGCCAGAGCTCGCGGACACTCGCGCATCCGGGCAGGAGGCCGAGCAGGAGGAGCATGGCGATCACGCGGAGCAGGATCATCGGCGTTTCTCCCGTCCCAGCTCTGCGGCCGCCTGGGCGGCAGCCAGCCGCGCCACCGGCACCCGGAAAGGCGAGCAGGACACGTAGTCGAAGCCAAGGCGAGCGCAGAACAGAATGCTCTTGGGGTCACCCCCGTGCTCGCCACAGATCCCCACCTTGAGATTCTTGCGAGTCCGGCGGCCGCCCTCCACTCCGATCTGCATGAGCCGGCCGATCCCCTCCTCATCCACCGAGACGAAGGGATCGTCCCCCAGGATCCCCTCTTCGATGTAGTCGGGAAGGAACTTCCCCGCATCGTCCCGGGAGAGGGCGTACCCGGTCTGGGTGAGGTCGTTGGTCCCGAAGGAGAAGAAGTCGGCGTGGGCCGCGATCTGGTCGGCCGTGAGGGCCGCTCGCGGCACCTCGATCATGGTGCCGATCGCGGGCTTCACCCGGGCGTCCGGATGCGAGAGCAGCACCTGGCGGATCTCCTCCTCCACCAGGGCGCGCAGGCGCGAGAGCTCCCGGACGTGGGCGACCAGCGGCACCATGATCTCGGGATGGACGTCGACGCCCGTCGCGCTGACGGCACAGGCCGCCAGGACGATGGCGCGCACCTGCATGCGGTAGATCTCGGGGAAGGTCACCCCGAGGCGGCAGCCGCGGTGGCCGAGCATCGGGTT
>NYZB01000258.1 GCA_002687015.1 Deltaproteobacteria bacterium | reverse complement strand
TGACCGCTCTGTGATCGGTTCGGGTTTCCCCGGGGGGTTGGTCTGGGGGGCTGGGACAGGGGGGGAGGGGTCTGCTAACTCTTCGCCACTTCACACGTTCCGGGCTGCCCCAGCGGTCCGTCGGCTTCTGCCGGCGGGTGGGGAGGACACAGGCCGGGGCGGAGGACCAACCGCGAAGGAGACGTGTATGTCCGAGACCCCGGCGGATCCGTCCGTCCAGGCGCCGGCCAGCCAGCCGGTGGCCCCGGCCGAGGCCCCGGCCGAAGCTGCGGCCCCCAGCCCCGAGCCGCGCGAGAAGCGCTCGGCCGATGTCCGTTCCCTGCTCCAGGCCGGTGCCCACTTCGGTCACCAGACCCGGCGATGGAACCCCCAGATGGGGAAGCACATCTTCGGTCAGCGCAACGGCATCCACATCATCGACCTCGACCAGACCGCACCGCGGCTGGTCTACGCCCTCGAGTTCGTGCGCGAGATCGTCGCCCAGGGAGGCAAGGTGCTCTTCGTCGGCACCAAGCGTCAGGCCAGCGAGCCCGTGCGCATCGAGTCCGAGCGCTCGGGGCAGTACTTCGTCAACAACCGTTGGCTCGGCGGAATGCTCACGAACTTCCGCACGGTCAAGAAGTCCATCGAGCTCTTCAAGGACCAGCTCGCCATCCTCGCCGACGAGGAGAAGGTGGCCGAGCTCTCCAAGAAGGAGCTCTCGCGCTTGAACCGCTCGGTCACGAAGTACCGGAAGTCGCTGGACGGCATCAAGGAGATGTCGCGGCTCCCGGACGTCATGTTCGTGATCGACGTCTCGAAGGAGCACATCGCGATCTCCGAGGCGCGGCGCCTCGGCATCCCGATCGTGGCGGTGGTCGATACCAACTGCGACCCCCGCGGCATCGACTTCGTGGTGCCGGGCAACGACGATGCGATCCGTGCCATCGAGCTCTACTGCGAGCTCATGGCGGATGCGTGCATGGAAGGCGCCGAGCTCTTCAACGAGCGCGTGACTTCCGAGCAGCCCGCCGACGGCGAAGCCGCACCCGAGGTCTCGACCGGGCGCCGCGTGGTCGAGATCCGGCAGCAGCCCCAGAGCGGTCGCCGCGGCCGCCAGGCGGGCGGTGCCCACTCGGCGACCGGCCGGCCCCGCCGCGAGGCAGCGCCGGCCGAAGCGGAGGCCGAGGGCGAGGCCCCGAAGACCGCCGCCGCTGCCGAGGCCCCGGCGGAGACGCCTGCCGAAACTCCGGCGGAGGCCCCTGCCGAGACCGCGGTGGAGGCCCCTGCTGAAGCGCCCGCCAGCGAAACCCCCAACCCCGAAGGCGCCGCCTGAGCGGCAGCGCACGCCGAGCCGGACGCAACAGCACTCGGAAGCAGAGGAAGGAAGAAGCGAGTGGCCATTTCAGCCGCCGACGTGAAGACGCTCCGCGAACGAACCGGAGCGGGAATGATGGATTGCAAGAACGCCCTGGCGGAAGCCGACGGCGACATGGATCGCGCCATCGAGCTGCTGCGCGAGAAGGGCCTGGCGAAGGCCGTGAAGCGCGCCGGGCGGGAGACCTCCGAAGGCACGATCGCCATGTCGCTCGAGGGACCCGTGGCCGGGATCGTCGAGCTCGGTTGCGAGACGGACTTCGTCGCGAAGACCGATGCCTTCCAGGCCCTGGCGGCGAGCATCGCCCGTGCCGCCGCGCACCACGGCGAGGGCGTGGGCCCGGAGGCGCTCGCCGCCGTCGAGCAGGGCGGCGAGAAGCTCAGCGACACGATCGCTTCCGCGGTCGGCACCCTGGGCGAGAACATCGTGCTGAAGCGGGCCGAGCGGCTCGCGGTCGGCTCGGGCTGCGTGGGCGGGTACATCCACGCCGGAGGGAAGCTCGGCGTGCTCGTGGCGCTCGAGACCGACGAGCCGAGCGATGCCCTCGCAGCCGTCGCCAAGGACCTGGCCATGCACGTGGCGGCCGCGGATCCCTCCCCTGTGTCGGTCGACCGGGACGGTGTTCCCAAGGATCTGATCGACAAGGAGGCCGAGCTCTTCCGCAAGCAGGCGGAGCAGGATGGCAAGCCGCCCCAGGTGATCGAGAAGATCGTCGAAGGCCGGATCCGCAAGTACTATGGCGAGGTGTGCCTGCTGGAGCAGGCCTTCGTGAAGGACCCCGACCAGACCATTCAGCAGGTGGTGGCCGCCGCCGCCGAGACCGCGGGGAACCCGGTGTCGGTGGCGGGTTTCGTACGCTTCCGCCTGGGAGACTCGCCCGCCGAATGAAAGCCGCCTACCCCCGGATCCTGCTGAAGCTCTCTGGTGAGGTGCTCGCCGGCGACGCGGGCTTCGGCATCCAGCCCGCCGTGCTGCGTGGGCTCGCCGAGGAGATCCGGGACGTGCACGCCCTGGGTGCCGAGATCGGGATCGTGATCGGCGGAGGGAACATCATCCGGGGCGTGACGGCCGCGAGCGAGGGGATGGACCGCTCGACCGCCGACTACATGGGCATGATGGCGAGCATCATGAACGGGGTCGCACTCCAGGATGCCCTGGAGGCCCTGGGTCTCCCGACCCGGGTGCTCTCGGCGCTCGAGATCCAGGAGGTCGCGGAGCCCTACATCCGGCGCCGCGCGGTGCGCCACCTGGAGAAGAAGCGCATCGTGATCTTCGCCGGCGGCACCGGCAACCCCTACTTCACGACCGATACCGCGGCCGCCCTGCGGGCTGCCGAAGTGCATGCCAGCGTCGTGCTCAAGGCCACCAAGGTCGACGGGATCTACAGCGCCGATCCGGAGAAGGTCCCCGACGCGACCCGTTACGAGCGGCTCGACTACCGCGAGGTGATCGAGAAGAACCTCCAGTTCATGGACCAGGCGGCGATCTCCCTGTGCAGGGAGAACCACCTGCCGATCGTCGTCTTCGACATGACGGTGCCGGGCAACATCCGCAAGGTCGTCGCAGGTGAGACCATCGGCACCGTGGTCGGCGCGTAGCAGGGAGGATTCGGCCGTGGCGGAGGAGGACGTTGCACTCGTACTGGACGAGGCCCGTGGAGACATGGACAAGGCCGCCCGCAGCCTGGGCGCCGAGCTCCAGAAGGTCCGCACTGGCCGCGCCAACCCGGCCCTGCTCGACGGCGTGCAGGTGGACTACTACGGCACGCCCACGGCGCTGAAGCAGCTGGCGACGCTCTCGGCGCCAGATCCGCGCCTGATCGTGGTCTCGCCCTACGACAAGGGCTCCCTGGGCGACATCGAGCGGGCCATCCAGGCCGCCGACCTGGGCCTGACGCCGAACAACGACGGCAAGGTGATCCGCCTTCCGATCCCGCCGCTGACCGAAGAGCGCCGCAAGGAGCTGGTCAAGCAGGTCAAGAAGACCTCCGAGGAGCACAAGATCGGCGTGCGCGAAGCGCGCCGCACTGCGGTCTCGCTGCTCAAGGATCTCGAGGGGGAGGGCGCCGTCCCCGCCGACGACCGGCGGCGCGCCGAGAAGAGCATCCAGGACATGACCGACGAGTTCGTCACCAAGATCGACGAGATGACCGGGGCCAAGGAGGAGGAGATCCTCCAGGTCTAGGGCCCCGAGGGCCCGGGAACGCGGATCCCACCATGAGTGAGCTCTCGCCCCAAGCGATGCCGAACCACGTCGCCGTCATCATGGACGGGAACGGGCGCTGGGCGGAGCAGCGCGGTCTGCCCCGCTCCGATGGACACCGGGCCGGCGTGGACGCGGTGCGGGAGATCGTGCGCGCGGCCGACGACCTCGGGATCGGCTTCCTGACCCTCTACGCCTTCTCCACCGAGAACTGGAACCGGCCCAAGACCGAGGTCGACCTCCTGATGAAGCTCCCCGAGGAGTACTTCGAGCAGGAGCTCCCGGACGTCATCCAGCGGGGCTGCCGCATTCGCAGCATCGGCCAACGCGATCGCCTGCCTCCGAACGTGAGGCGCTGCCTGGACGATGCTGTGACCCGGACCCAGGACGGCACCGGCCTTCAGCTCGTCTTCGCCCTCTCCTACGGAGGCCGCGGCGAGATCGTCGAGGCCGCGCGACGCCTGCTCCGGGAGCAGGAGGCGGGACGCTTCGACGCCGACGGCCTCGATGAGAAGGTCTTCGCCTCCTACCTGGACGAGCCCGAGCTGCCCGACGTCGATCTCCTGATCCGCACCGGCGGCGAGCGGCGGGTCTCGAACTTCCTGCTCTGGCAGATCGCCTATGCGGAGCTGCTCGTGAGCGAGTGCATGTGGCCCGACTTCGGGCGCGCCGAGCTGACCGCTGCGCTGGCGGACTACCAGCAGCGCGAGCGCCGCTTCGGCAAGACCAGCGCGCAGCTTCCGGGGGCCACGCGTTGAAGCCCGGAAGCGAGCCCTCGAAGCGGCTCGCCCTGCTCGGCAGTACGGGCAGCATCGGCGAGCAGACGCTCTCGGTGGTCGCCGAATTCCCCGAGCGCTTCGAAGTGACGGCTCTGGCCGCCGGGGGGAACGTCGAGCGGCTCGCAGAGCAGGTGAAGCGCTTCCGGCCGACCCTGGTGTCCCTCGCCGAGGAGGCCGCAGCCCAGGAGCTGCGGGAAGGCCTCGGCAGTGAAGCCCCCGAGGTGCGCGCGGGCGCCGCGGGTCTGGTGGCCGTGGCCGAGCACCCCGCCGACCTGGTCGTCGCCGGGTTGGTCGGCGCCGTCGGCCTGGAGCCCACCCTGGCGGCGATCCGCGCCGGCCGACGGATTGCCCTGGCCAACAAGGAGGTCATGGTGATGGCGGGCGCGCTGGTCCGCCGCGAGCTCGCGCGCCGCGGCGTGGAGCTGCTCCCGGTGGACAGCGAGCACAGCGCGATATTCCAGGCCCTCCAGGGTCAGCGCAGGGAGGACGTGGCGAAGCTGATCCTGACCGCGTCGGGGGGGCCCTTCCGGAGCTGGAGCCGCACCGAGATCGCCCGCGCGAGCGTCGAGCAGGCGCTGGACCATCCCAACTGGGACATGGGGCCGAAGATCACGATCGACTCGGCCAGCTTGATGAACAAGGGCCTCGAGGTCGTCGAGGCGCGCTGGCTCTTCGACGTCCCGCCGGAGCGCATCGAGGTGGTGGTTCATCCCCAGTCGATCGTCCACTCCCTGGTCGAGTTCGTGGACGGCTCGGTGCTGGCGCAGCTCGGCCTGCCCGACATGCGAGGGCCCATCGCCCTGGCCCTCTCCCATCCCGAGCGGCTGCCCCTGCCGATGCCCCGGCTCGACCTGGCCGCGGTCGGTCGCCTCGACTTCGAGGCGCCGGATACCAAACGCTTCCCCTGCCTGGAGCTCGCCTTCCGCGCCCTGGCGGGGGGCGAGGCGGCTCCCGCCGTGCTCAACGCGGCCAACGAGGTGGCCGTCGCCGCCTTCCTGGCCGGCGGGCTGTCCTTCCCGGCGATCGCGGGGACGAATCGCGCCGTTCTCGAGGAGTGGCTCGGCGGCCACGCCGGCGAAGCCGTAGGCTCCCTCGAAGAGGTCCTCCGGGCCGACGCTTGGGCGAGGGCGAAGGCGGAGGAACGATTGGAGGAGGGCCGGGTTTGATCCGATGGGACTCCCAGGAGAAGGGCACATGAGCCAGCTCGCCACGGGCTTCCAATTCCTCTTCGCGTTCGTGCTGATGCTGGGCGTGCTGGTCACGGTGCACGAGTTCGGGCACTTCATCGCGGCGAAGCTGTGCGGCGTGCGCGTGCTCAAGTTCTCGATCGGCTTCGGCTCGCCCATCGGCATCGGGCGGTTCCGGCTGGCCTGGGAGCGCAGCGGCACCGAGTACGTGATCGCCTGGATCCCGCTGGGTGGCTACGTGAAGATGCTGGGCGAGATCCCCGGCGAGGAGGAGTCGCCCGAGGTGCTGGCCGACCGTGCCCACAGCCTGGGCGCCCAGCCGGCCTGGAAGAAGCTGTCGATCTTCTTCGCCGGTCCGGCCATGAACCTGCTGCTCCCGGTCCTGCTGCTGCTCGGCACCCTGTGGGTGGGTCTCGACCGCCCGGCCTCCGTGATCGGCACCGTGGAGCCGGCCTCTCCGGCCGCCGCCGCGGGCCTGCTCCCGGGTGACCGCATCGTCGCCCTCGACGGCGAGCCCGTCATCTGGTGGGAGGACGTCGAGGGCCACGTGCGCGCGAACCCCGGCGCGACCGTCGGGCTCGACCTCGAGCGAGACGGGGAGGCCTTCGAGCGGACTCTCGAGATCGCCACCCAAGCTGGCGTGGATCGGGTGTTTCGCGACGACAAGAGCATCGGCTGGCTGGGCCTCCAGCATCCCCGCCAGAAGGCCGTGCTCGGCCTGCGGGCGACCGACACGCCGGCCTCCCTTGCCGGCCTGCGGGTCGGCGACCGGGTGGTCGCAGTCGGAGAGCAGGAGGTCGAGGACTGGCCCGCCTTCGCGAGCGCCTACCGCAAGGCGACGGTCGCCGCGGGCGACCCCGACGCCAGGGTGAGCCTACGTGTGGCGCGGGTGACCGGAATCGGCGAGGACGCCGAGGAGCGGGAGCACACCGTCGAGACCCCCTTGCTCGGCACACCCGAGGCCCTGGGCGTGATTCCGGCCGTCGTGCTGGTGCAGGCCGTCTCGCCGGACATGCCGGCAGCGCGGGCGGGCCTGCAGGCGGGTGATCTCCTCCTGGCCGTCGACGGCCGCCCGATCGGGAGCTTCCTCACCTTCCGCGAGACCGTGCTGGGCAGTGGCGGCCGCACGCTCGAGATCGAGTTCGGGCGAGCCGGCGAGACGCGCACTGTCCCGCTGGAGCCGAAGAAGGTCCCCTCCCAGGTCGAGGGGCTCGACGAGTACCTGATCGGCATCCAGGGAGCGAACGCCATCCTGCGCGGCGCCACGGCACTCGATCGGGTGCGCAACCCCGTGGCCGCAGTGCCGCGCGCCATGGCCATGACCTGGGACGCGACCGCGCTCTACCTGCGCGGGCTCGAGAAGCTCGTGGCGGGTGACATCTCGCGCAAGGCGATCGGCGGCCCGATCGAGATCGCCAAGCAATCCCACTCGGCCTTCCAACAGGGCTGGGACCAGTTCCTGAGCCTGCTGATGTTCATCAGCATCAACCTCGGCATCCTGAACCTGCTGCCGATTCCGGTCCTGGACGGGGGGCAGATCCTGATGACCCTGGTCGAGACCGTGAAGCGCGGCCCCCTGTCCACGCAGACGCGAGAATTCGTGCAGCAGGTGGGCGTGCTGCTGATCGTGGCGCTGATGGGCTTCGCCTTCTGGAATGACGTGTCGCGCTACTGGTCCACCTTCTTCGAATGGATGAAAGGGCTGTAGACGCCCGTTGGGGCGAGCCCGCAGGCGCCGCGGTGGCTGCGTTGCGCTCCCCTCGACGTACCCGTGTACGCCTTCGGGTCGCGACCCCTTGCCACCGCGGCGCCTGCGGGCTCGCCTGAGGTTCGCGAACATCCTGGTCGCGGGCTCGAGTGGGTCGGACCCCTTGGATGGCGTTTCGTGGGGAGGGTCTTGATTGGAGCGGGAGCAGCCTCGGCATCGGGTTCAGGCTGGGCGGGGCGGTCGGGGGCGGCCGGGGGGTGGGCCCTGGGTGCTGGCGATCGAGACGGCGACGCGGGTGTTGAGCGTGGCGTTGTTGCAGGGCCGGCGGGTCGTGGCGGAGCTCTCGGCCGAGGGGCCTCGGGTTCATTCGGAGCGCCTGCTGCCGGCCATCGACCGGGTTCTGGGTGAGGCGGAGTGTCGTCTCGAGGACGTCGACGCGTTGGCCGTCTCGGCAGGGCCCGGCTCCTTCACGGGCCTGCGAATCGGCATGGCGACGATCAAGGGGCTGGCCTTCGGCGAGGCGCGTGCCGTGGTGCCGGTCTCGACCCTGGCGGCCCTGCGCCTTGCGGCCGCGGCGGCGCCCGGTCCGGTGGCGAGCCTTCTCGATGCGCGGCGCGGCGAGCTCTACGCGGGTGCCTGGCAGGGGCCCGGGCCGGAGGCCCCGCCGCTCTGGCCCGAGAGCGTGCTCGCACCCGCCGCGATCGCGGAGCGACTCCCCGAGGGCAGCACCCTGGTCGTGGGGGAGGATGCGGCTGCGGGGGCCGAGGCCGTCCTCGAGGCCCGTCCCGGAGCCTTCGCCAGGGTCGGGGCACCGGAGGTCGGCGCTCGTGCCCCATGGATCGGCAGCCTGGCGCTGGACGCCCTGGCCGCCGGCCAGACCGTGGCCGCGGACGCGCTCCTGCCCCGCTATCTGCGCCGGGCCGAGGCCGAGGTGAAGCGGACCGGCGAGCCCCTCGAGCCGGCTCCTGGAGGGCTTCCGTGAGTGGGGTGCGGGCGACCCGCCAGGGGCTCTTTGACACCCCTCCGGGGCTTTCGTAGCCTCGCCCCTCGCCCTCGTGATCGAGGCCAACCCGGACCCGTAAGTGCCCCTGCGCACAGGCGGAGTCCAGCGGAAGGGCTGCCCCCGACCCCTGGGGAGCCGACCCCGAAGCCCCCACGGAGACCCCCGACATGGCACTGGACATCTACTACGACAAGGACGCGGATCTGGCCCGGCTCGAGGGTCGGGTCGTCGCGGTGATCGGCTACGGCAGCCAGGGTCACGCCCACGCGCAGAACCTGAAGGCCTCGGGGGTCGATGTCGTGGTCGGCCTGCGCAAGGACTCGGGCTCCTGGGCCAAGGCCGAGGGAGCCGGGCTGCGGGTGGCGACGCCGGCCGAGGCGGCCCGGGAGGCCTCGCTGATCATGCTGACGGTGCCCGACGAGACCTGCGCCCAGCTCTACGCCGACGAGATCGAGCCCGGGCTCGAGCCCGGCGACTACCTGGCCGTGGCCCACGGCTTCAACATCCACTTCCAGGCGGTGCAGCCCCCGGAGAACGTGAACGTCTTCATGGTGGCGCCGAAGGGCCCGGGCCACACCGTGCGCGGGCACTACGAAGAAGGGAAGGGCGTGCCCTGCCTGGTCGCGGTGCACCAGGACCCGAGCGGCGACTCCCTGCAGGTGGCGCTGGCCTACGCCAAGGGCATCGGCGGCGGGCGGGCCGGCATCATCGAGACGACCTTCCGCGAGGAGACCGAGACGGATCTCTTCGGCGAGCAGGCCGTGCTGTGCGGCGGCCTCACCGAGCTCATGCGCAACGGCTACGAGACCCTGGTCGAGGCGGGCTACGCACCGGAGATGGCCTACTTCGAGACGATCCACGAGGTCAAGCTGATCGTGGACCTGATCTACGAGAACGGCATGGCGAACATGCGCTACTCGGTCTCCAATACGGCCGAGTACGGCGACTTCACGCGCGGTCCGCGCGTCGTCGACGCGGGCGTCAAGGAGCGCATGCGCGAGGTGCTGGGGGAGATCCAGCGCGGAGAGTTCGCCAAGGAGTTCATCCTCGAGAACCGCGCCGGCTTCGTGGCCTTCAACGCCATGCGCCGCCGCGCCGCCGAGCATCCGATGGAAGAGGTGGGTGCGCGCCTGCGCAGCCTGATGCCCTGGCTGAAGGAGAAGCAGCTCGTCGATCGCTCCAAGAACTAGCGGAGCGCGAAGAGGGGGAGGCACGCCGTGACCGAGCGCCGGTTCCAAGAGAGGCTCACCGGCTGGTTCGCGCCGGACGTCTACCGGTTCGGCGTCCCGCTGTTCCTCGCGTCCGGGCTGCTCTTCGGTCTCGACCTGGTGATCGCAGGCGGGCTCGTGGCGGGGCTCGGCGTCTTCGTCGCGGCCTTCTTCCGCAACCCCGAGCGCGAGCTGCCCGCCGGGGAGGGGCTCGTGCTCTCTCCTGCCGACGGCCGGGTGATCGAGGTGGGCGAGATCGAGACGCCCTCGGGCGACAAGGCCCTGCGCATCGGCATCTTCCTCTCGGTCTTCAACGTCCACGTGAACCGCGCCCCCGTGGCGGGGCGCGTGATGGCCATCGAGCGTTCGGGCGACGCCTATCTCGCCGCGTTCAACCGGGATGCCGAGACCCGCAACGTGCAGACCCGCATGCACCTCGAGATGGCTGACGGCTGCCCGGTGGAGGTCGTGCAGATCACCGGCCTGATCGCCCGACGCATCCTCACCCACCCCGAGATCGGGGAGTGGCTCGAGAGGGGCGTGCGCTACGGCCTGATCCGCTTCGGCTCCCGCACGGACGTGGTGCTGCCCCTCGGCAGCCGTGCGCTCGTGGAGAAGGGCGATCGGGTGCGCGGCGGGAGCAGCGCGATCGCCGAGCTGGCTCCGGAAGGTGCCGAGGCGGCGGCCGCCGGAGGAAGCCGGGGATGACGACGGACCCGACGACCCGAAGCCAGGAGTCGGCTCCCGAGGGGAAGAGGCGTCGTCGCCGCCGGCGCCGGCCGCGCAGTGGCCCGCCGAGCCGCGCCGTCGCCCTGCTTCCGCAGCTCTTCACGACGGGAAACCTGGCCGCCGGCTTCTGGTCGATCACCCTGGCGGCGCGTGGGGATCTCGATCGGGCGGCCCTGGCCATCTTCATCGCCTGGATCTTCGACGTCCTGGACGGTCGGGTCGCGCGGCTGACCCGGGCCACGAGCCGTTTCGGCGCCGAGTACGATTCCATCGCCGACACCGTCAGCTTCGGCGTCGCGCCCGCCATGCTCGCCTACCAGGCCGGCGCGCTCCAGCAGCTGGGCTGGACGGGCTGGGTGGTGGCCTTCGTCTACGCGGTCTGCGCCGCCCTTCGCCTGGCCCGCTTCAACGTGACCCCGGCGCGCTACCAGGGCCGCTTCGACGGCCTGGCCAGCCCCTCGGCGGCCGGCATGGTGCTCTCGTCCGTCTGGTTCGCCGGCTTCCTGCGCGAGAGCGGTCTTCCGCTGGACCTTCCCGCCGCGCTCTCGGGGATCGGCATCGCCCTGCTCGGGGTGCTGATGGTAAGTCCGATTCCCTACCGCAGCTTCAAGGACCTGCGCATCGACGCCTCGCATCCCTCGTCGACGGTGCTGATGGTGCTGGGCTTGATCGTGATCCTCGTCGAGCCCCGGGTCACTCTCTTCCTGCTGGGCATCGTCTACGTCGCCTGGGGGCCGATCGAGTGGATCTGGCGCTGGCGGACGGGCAATGCCCTGGAGGAGATCCAACCCGAGGCCGAGGGAGTCCCCTCGAGCGGGGAGGCATCGCATGAGTGACGACCGGATCCGGATCTTCGACACCACCCTGCGCGACGGCGAGCAGGCCCCCGGTTGCAGCATGAACCTGCAGGAGAAGCTCACGCTCGCGCGCCAGCTCGAACGGCTCGGGGTGGACATCATCGAAGCGGGCTTCGCCATCGCGAGTGAGGGCGACTTCGAGTCGGTGAAGGCCATCGCCGAAGCGCTGGAGGAGACCAGCGTGGCCAGCCTGGCCCGGACCGGCGAGGCCGACATCGAGCGTGCGGGGCGCGCCCTCGAGAAGGCGCGCCGGCCGCGCATCCACACCTTCATCGCCACCAGCGACATCCACCTGGAGCACAAGCTCAAGATGGGGCGCGAGCAGGTCCTCGAAGAGGTGGACCGGGCGGTGCGCCAGGCCCGTGGATACACCGACGACGTGGAGTTCTCGGCCGAGGACGCGACGCGCAGCGACTGGGACTACCTGATCCAGGTCTTCGGCTGTGCGGTCAAGGCCGGTGCGCGCACGCTCAACGTGCCGGATACGGTGGGCTACACGACCCCGGTCGAGTACTACGAGCTGATCCGCTACCTGCGCGAGCACCTGCCCGGTGCCGAGGACGTGATCTTCAGCCTGCACTGCCACAACGATCTGGGGCTGGCCGTCTCGAACAGCCTGGCGGCGATCCAGGCGGGCGCCCGACAGGTCGAGTGCACCGTCAACGGCATCGGCGAGCGCGCGGGCAACACCGCCATGGAGGAGGTGGTGATGGCCCTGAAGACGCGCCCCGACGCCTTCGACGGGCTGGATACGCGCATCCGCACCACCGAGATCTACCCGACGAGCCGGCTGCTCTCGTCGATCATCGGCATCCCGGTCCAGCCGAACAAGGCGATCGTCGGTGACAACGCCTTCGCCCATGAGGCGGGCATCCACCAGGACGGCGTGCTGAAGGCGGCGATCACCTACGAGATCATGACGCCCCAGTCGATCGGGCGGCCCTCCAACGAGCTGGTCCTCGGCAAGCACTCCGGCCGCCATGCCTTCCGCGAGAGGCTCCTCGAGATGGGCTACGAGCTGGTGGATGACGACTTCCAGCGGGCCTTCAAGCGCTTCAAGGACCTCGCGGACAAGAAGAAGAGCATCTACAACGAGGATCTCGAGGCGATCGTCGCCGACTCGGTCACCGAGGAAGAGGGCCGCTTCCAGCTCCGTAACCTGGTCGTGCAGAGCGGCACCTTCGCCACGCCGAACGCGACCGTGGAGCTCCTCGTCGACGGCGAGTCGAAGAAGGCCACGGCCCAGGGCGACGGCCCCGTCGACGCCGTGTTCAAGGCCATCGTGGAGCTCACCGAGAGCAAGGCCGAGCTCCTCCAGTACCAGGTGAAGGCCATCACCGGCGGCATGGACGCCCAGGGCGAGGTGACCGTGACCATCACCGAGGACAGCCGCCGGGTGATCGGTCACGGCGCCCACACCGACATCATCGTCGCGAGCGGCCGCGCCTACGTGAATGCCATCAATCGCCTCGATTGGCACAAGGCTCGCCGGGAGCCCAGCGCTCCCCGGGGCATCTGAGACTCCCGAAGCGAAACCCAGGAAGGATCTCTCGGACATGACGGACAAGGTGTTGGTGCTCCCCGGCGACGGCATAGGGCCCGAGGTGACGCGCGAGGCGTGCCGGGTGCTCGAGGTGGCCGCGCACCGGGCGGGCGTGAAGCTGGCGCTGGACGAGGGGCTGATCGGGGGTGCGTCGATCGACGCCCACGGCACGCCGCTCTCCGACGAGGTGGTCGAGCGGGCGCGGGAGAGCCGTGCCGTCCTGCTCGGTGCCGTCGGTGGGCCCAGGTGGGATGCGATGCCGGTCGATACACGCCCCGAGAAGGGCCTGCTGCGCATCCGAAAGGAGCTCGGTCTCTTCGCGAATCTCCGGCCGGCCACGGTGTTTCCGGCGCTCTCCTCGGCGTCGACCCTGCGCCCGGAGGTGGTCGATGGCATCGACCTCCTGGTCGTGCGTGAGCTCACGGGGGGTATCTACTTCGGCGAGCCGCGCGGCCGTGCGCTCGTCGAGGGACGCCGCGAAGCGCGCAACACCATGGTCTACGACGAGGTCGAGATCGATCGCATCACCCGCGTGGCCTTCGACTCGGCAAGACGGCGGGGCCGCCACCTGACCCACGTGCACAAGGCCAACGTGCTCGAGGTCTCGCAGCTCTGGATGGAGGTCGTCGACGAGGTCGCCAAGGACTACGACGACGTGGAGCTGGTCCACCAGCTGGTCGACTCCTGCGCGATGCTGCTGGTCCGCGACCCGGCGCGCTTCGACGTGATCGTCACGGGCAACCTCTTCGGCGACATCCTCTCCGACGAGGCGGCCATGATCACGGGCTCCCTCGGCATGCTGCCCTCGGCCAGCCTGGGCGAGGGCGGGGTGGGCCTCTACGAGCCGGTCCACGGCTCGGCCCCGGACATCGCCGGCCAGGACGAGGCCAACCCGCTCGCGGCCATCCTCTCCGTGGCGATGCTCCTCGAGCACACCTTCGAGCGCGAGGACATCGCCGGCCAGGTGCGCGATGCGGTGACGGCCGTGCTCGGCGCGGGCCATCGAACCGGAGACCTGGTCCTGGAAGGCGAAGACCGGCCCACCCTCGGCTGCCGGG
>NYZB01000257.1 GCA_002687015.1 Deltaproteobacteria bacterium | reverse complement strand
GGGAGCGGCCCGGGGGGCGGGTGCATGCGGTGGCGTGGCCGCATACCTGGCTGTTGCAGGAGGGGTGGCGCCAGGGTGGGGGGCTACTGGATCCAGCGGAGTGTCCGGGCTAGCCCGAGCAGCTGCGTCCGACGACCACGCCAGCCCGTAGAAGCCCCGCTCCCCGGCCGGCGCACCCCGCCCAAGGCCCTCTGTCCCTCACCAACCTTCCGGCGACCACCCCATCCATCCCGCAGTGGTCTTGCGGTGAGTGGGCGTTCGCGGGGGCGGCAGCGGAGAGATCGCTTCGGGGTCTCGGATGTCACTTCTGCCGCGCAGACTCCTGGCCGACACTGGACTGCGTTCCCGGGGGGCGCCGGAGGCGATGGGCCTCAGGCGCACCTCCTGCATGGCCGAGACCCCGGTTTGCCACGCGATCCCGCGTGCATAGGGTTTGACCATGCGATTCGACAAGCTCACCCTCAAGAGTCAGGAAGCCCTCTCTGAAGCCCAGAGCCAGGCGACCTCCCGCGGTCACAGCCAGATCGCGCCCGCGCATCTGCTGCGCGAGCTGCTGGCCCAGCCCGAGGGCAGCACCATCCCGATCCTCCAGAAGATCGGGGTGTCGCTGGACCGCCTGCAGAACGAGGTCGAGCGGCTGCTCGAGTCGCTCCCCAAGGTGCACGGCGGCGGCCAGCCGACCATGTCTCCCGCACTCCAGCGCGTGCTCGATCACTCCTTCGAGGAGGCCGATGCGCGCAAGGACGAGTACGTCTCCACCGAGCACCTGCTTCTCGCCCTCGTCGAAGACAAGCAGGACGAGTGCGGGCGGGTCCTGCGCGAGCTCGGCGCGAGCCGCGAGGCTGTCGAGCAGGCCCTTGCGAGCGTGCGCGGCAGCGCACGCGTGACCGACCAGGACCCCGAGTCGAAGTACCAGGCCCTGGCGAAATTCGGGCGCGACCTGACCGAGGTCGCGCGCACCGGCAAGCTCGATCCCGTGGTCGGACGGGACGAGGAGATCCGGCGCGTGGTGCAGGTGCTCTCGCGCCGCACCAAGAACAACCCGGTGCTGATCGGTGAGCCCGGCGTCGGCAAGACCGCCATCGTCGAGGGGCTGGCCCAGCGGATCGTGGCCGGAGACGTCCCCGAGACCCTGCTCGATCGGCGCGTCGTCGCCCTCGACATCGGCGCGCTGATCGCCGGCTCGAAGTACCGCGGCGAGTTCGAGGACCGGCTCAAGGCCGTCCTGCGCGAGGTGAGTGAGGCCGACGGCCAGATCATCCTCTTCATCGACGAGATGCACACGATCGTCGGGGCCGGCGCCGCCGAGGGCGCCGCCGACGCCGCCAATATGCTGAAGCCTGCCCTGGCGCGCGGCGAGCTGCGCTGCGTGGCCGCGACCACGTTGGACGAGTACCGCAAACACGTCGAGAAAGACGCTGCCCTCGAGCGCCGCTTCCAGCCGGTGCTGGTGGGTGAGCCCAACGTCGAGGACACGGTCTCGATCCTGCGCGGCCTCAAGGAGCGTTACGAGGTGCACCACGGGGTGCGCATCCAGGACGCGGCCCTGATGGCGGCCGCGAGCCTCTCGCACCGCTACATCTCCGACCGCTTCCTGCCCGACAAGGCCATCGACCTCGTGGACGAAGCGGCCAGCCGCGTGCGGGTCCAGATCGACTCGATGCCCGAGGACCTCGACCAGCTCGAGCGCAAGCGCACCCAGCTGGAGATCGAGCGCGAGGCGCTCAAGAAGGAAGACGATGCGCGAAGCGCCGAGCGCCTCGAGAAGGTGGGCGGCGAGATCGCCGAGCTCCAGGAGCAGGCCTCGGTGCTGAAGGCGCGCTGGGACAACGAGAAGGGCGCCATCGCCCAGGTGCGCGAGCTGAAGGAGCAGCGCGAGAGCCTGACGGCGGAGCTCCAGCGCGCCCAGCGTGGCGGTGACCTCGAGCGCGCTGCGGAGATCCAGTACGGCCTGCTGCGCCAGCTCGAGCAGGATCTCGAAGCCGAGCAGGAGAAGCTCGTCGAGCTGCAGAAGGAGGGCTCGGTGCTGAGCGAGGAGGTCACGGCCGAGGAGATCGCCGAGATCGTCTCCAAGTGGACGGGCATCCCGGTCGCCAAGATGATGGAGGGCGAGCAGGAGAAGCTGCTCACCATGGAGGACAAGCTGCGCAGCCGCGTGGTCGGCCAGGACGAGGCCCTGGAGGTCGTCTCCAACGCCGTGCGCCGGGCCCGGGCGGGCCTGCAGGACCCGAACCGGCCCATCGGCTCCTTCCTCTTCCTCGGCCCCACGGGCGTGGGCAAGACCGAGACGGCGCGGACCCTGGCCGAGTTCCTCTTCGACGACGAGCAGGCCATCGTGCGCCTCGACATGAGCGAGTTCATGGAGAAGCACTCGGTCTCGCGGCTGATCGGCGCACCGCCCGGCTACATCGGCTACGACGAGGGCGGCTACCTGACCGAGGCCGTGCGCCGGCGCCCCTTCAGCGTGGTGCTCTTCGACGAGATCGAGAAGGCCCACCCGGACGTCTTCAACGCCCTGCTCCAGATCCTGGACGACGGCCGCCTGACCGACGGCCAGGGCCGCACGGTGGACTTCCGCAACACGGTCCTGATCCTGACCTCGAACGTCGGCAGCCAGTTCCTGGTGGAGATGGACGAGAGCGACCGGGACGAGATGGAGAGCCGGGTGATGGAGGCGCTGCGCGCCCACTTCAAGCCCGAGTTCCTGAACCGGGTCGACGACGTGATCCTCTACCACCAGCTGCAGCGGGAGCACATCGACCGCATCGTCGACATCCAGCTCGACCGGGTGCGGGCTCTGCTCAGCGACCGACACATCGAGATCACCCTCAGCGACGAGGCCAAGACCCTGCTGGCCGACAAGGGCTACGACCCGCACTACGGTGCCCGACCCTTGAAGCGCGTGATCCAGCGCATGGTCCAGGACCCGCTCGCGCTGAAGATCCTGGAGGGCGAGTTCCCCGAGGGCTCCCGGATCGAAGCCGACGCCCGACTCTCGGGCGAGGGCCTGGAGTTCCGTCTCGCGACCTAGGTTCGGGGCGAGCCCTCAGCCAGCGTCTTGTGCTGGTACAAGCCGCCGTCGCCGAAGCCGCGGCGGCGGTACCAGGCGCGGGTGCCGACGGAGGAGATGACGGCCAGCTCGCCGTAGCCGGCCTTCCGGGCGGCCACCTCTGCGCGCGCGACCAGACGCGAGCCCAGGCCCGCGTGCTGCGGCCGACCGGGCACCCGCTCCTCGAGGGCCGCGACCGGGCCGTAGACGTGCACCTCCCGCAGGAGCGCGCAGCCTCGGAGCTCCTCCGGGGCGCCGCCGCCCTTCGGCAGCGAGAGACGCGCGAAGCCCGCCAGACGACCCCTCTCGTCCTGGGCCTCCAGGAAGTGCTCGTCCCCGGTGGACGTGTCGTAGCGGCGATCGACGGGGCGCAGCCGGTCGGCCTCGACGGGCCTGCGCCGGATCTCGCGGGCGCGGATCTCCCGCAGGCGGGAGCCGCGCTCCCCGATGCGGGCCTCGACCACCTCCCGCAGGTTGGTCTGGCGATTGCCGGCCACGATGTCCGGGGACGGGATGTCGCGGATCACCCGCGTGACGCGGCACCAGGCGGGCACGGTGGGCAACAGGTCCGCCAGCAGCTCGATCAGCTCCTCCCGTCCGTAGGGTCGCCACCCGCCGCGCGCGTGGACCTTCATCAGCGCCGCACTCTCGATCAGGCTGCAGGGGTAGACCTTGAGCTCGTCCGGGCGGATCGCCGGGTCGTCGAAGAGACGCGCGAAGTCCCGCCGATCCGAGGCGGGAGTCGCTCCGACCAGGTTCGGCATCCAGTGGACGTGCAGCTTGAAGCCCGCCCTTCGCAGCCGCGCCATCGCCATGCGGGAAGTGGCCACGTCGTGGCCCCGACCGTTCGCGCGGAGCAGCGAATCGTCGAGGCTCTGGAGACCGAGCTGCACCTTGGTGGCGCCGAGGCGCCGGAGCTGCAGCAGCTCGGCCGGACTCACGTGATCGGGTCGCGTCTCGAAGGCCAGCCCGACGCAGCGCGAGCCCGCCTGCTCGTTCTCGCGATGAGCCCGCTCCACGCGCGCCCAATCGGCTCCCTCCGAGCTCTCCGCCCGCGCACCCTGCCTCGCATCAAGGCCCGCCCCGAAGTCGTTCAACGCCTCGAAGCTGCGGGCCACGAACCAGCGCTGGTAGCGCTCCGGGTAGGCCGACCAGGTGCCGCCCAGCACGATCAGCTCGACCTTGTCCGTTCGGTGTCCCATCTCGCGGTAGGCCTCGAGGCGGCTCCAGGTCTGGCGATAGGGATCGAAGCCGTGGGCGAGCGCGCGCTGGCAGCCCGGCTCGTCCGGCAGATAGCTCCGGGGCATCCGAACCTCGTCGGGACAGAACACGCAGCGACCTGGGCAGGGGAAGGGCTTCGTCAGCACGGTGACGGGAAGGACGCCCGACTGGGAGCGGGTCGGACAGGTGCGCAGCCGCTCGGCGAAGGCCGCCTCCGCCATCGGCCAGGCGCCCGGTGCGGTCCGGAACGCCCGCAGGATCTCCCGCTTCGAGTAGAAGCCGCGCCCCTCCTTGGGATGGCGGCGCAGGATCGCGTCGAGGCCGCGGGCCGGGATCGGGCCCTCGCCGGGAACCTCCACGAGCTCGGCGATGATCCGCCGTAGCGCGTCCTCGCCGGCTCCGGGGGACGCCGATAGACTCGTCCCGGCCATGTCTCCGGACACCGTGCGCTCACTCCGTGCCATCAACGAGCGATTCTATCGAACCCACGCGGCGCTCTTCGCGGCGAAGCGCACCCGAGCCTGGCCCGGGATGGAACGCCTGGTGCGCGAGCTGCCGGCTCCACCGGCCACGGTCCTGGACGTCGGGTGCGGACACGGTCGCATGGCCGCCCTTCTCGCGAGCCACTTCCGTGGGCTCCGCTTCACCGGAGTGGATGCGTCCGCCGCCCTGTTGGAACGGGCGCGAGCCCGGGAGGACGTCCCGAGCCATGCGAGCTGGCTGCCGCTCGATATCCAGGAGGACCCCGAGGCCCTACCGACCGGGCCCTTCGACCTGGTGACCCTGATTGCCGTGATCCATCACGTGCCGGGGGAGGAGCGGCGCGCGGCTCTGTTGCGAAGCCTCGCCTCGCGCGTCGCACCCGGGGGAGTGCTCGCCCTGGCGTTCTGGAGGGAGGTGGGCGACGCCGAGAAGCGCCGCATCCCCTGGAGCCGGGCGGACCTCTGCGACGAGGACGTCGAGCCCGGAGACCGTCTCACCACCTTCGACGGCGACCCGGATCGCATGCGCTACGCCCACTTCGCGAGCGACGAGGAGCTCGCGCGTGTCGAGGCCGCGCCAGGTCTCCCCCTGCATGGCCGCTACGTCGACGACGGGCCGGACGACGATGCCAATGCCTACTTCCTGTGGCGTCGGCGGGCATGAACGCCCTGCCCCGGCGCCGGCAGGTCGCGGGTCCGGAAGAAGTCGCCCGTGCCCTCGCGGAGGGGCTCCCGCTGCGGCTGTTGCTGGTGGCCGAGCGCCCGAAGGACCCGGCCGTCGCCGCCCAGGTGGACGCCGCCCGTGCCGCGGGGGTGCCCGTTCGAGCCAGCAGCGAGAAATCCCTGTGGCGCCTCAGCAAGACGGACCCGCCCTCGGAGCTGCTCGGACTGATCGCGCCACCGCCCGATGCGCCCCGCGAAGAGGTGCTCGCAGCGGGGGGCTGCGCGTGGCTGCTAGTCGGTTTGGCCTACCCGGGCAACACGGGCTTCGCGATTCGCGCCGCCGAGGTGTCGGGCGCCGACGGCGTGTTCGTGGACGGCAGCTTCCTGCACGAGGGGCGCCGGGAGGCCCTGCGCGCCTCGATGCGCGCGGATCGCTTCATGCCGGTCTTCTGGGAGCCGGCGCTCTCGAGCATCGCGGCCGCCCGCGACGCGGGCCGGCGGGTCGTGGCGATCGAGGACGTGGGCACGCGAACACCCTGGGAGCTCGACCTCACCGTGCCGTTGCTGCTCGTCGTCGGAGGCGAGCGCCACGGAATCCCCGACGAGGTGATCGGGGCCTGCGACGAGACCGTGCGCATCCCGATGCACGGCTTCATTCCGTCCTACAACCTGCAGGCGGCCATGGCGATGGTCGCGGGCGAGCGTCTGCGACAGCTCTCCCTCTAGCCGGCAGACCTACTCGTTGATCTGCTCGGCGAGGTAGGCCTCGGTCCCCCCCTGGTCGTTCAGGTGGAGCTGGGCCTCGAGCCAGTCGACGCTCTCTTCCTCTTCGGTGAGCTGGCGCTCGAGCAGCTCGCGCGTGCCGTTGTCGCCCTTCTCGCGGGCCAGGGCGATGGCGTCGTTGTACTGGTCGCACGCCGCGAGCTCCATCTCCAGGTCGAGCCTGTGCTGCTCGATCGGATCTTCGCCGACCCGAATCGGCGAGAGACGCTGCATGTTGGGCGTGCCCTCGAGGTAGAGGATGCGCTCGATGACGCGATCGGCGTCCTTCATCTCGTCGATGGACTCCTCGCGCTTCTTCTTGGCCAACCGGCTGTAGCCCCAGTTCTCGCACATCTTGGCGTGCACGAAGTACTGGTTGATGGCCGTCAGCTCGAGCGTGAGAATCCCGTTCAACGCCTCGATGATCGCCGGATCGCCCTGCGGCATGATTCCCTCCCAGATGGCGACCCGGGCGGACCGCCGCGCCTCGCTGGACCTCTACCCAGCCGACACTAGCGCGCCGGCGAGAGCTCCAGCCCGAGGGCGTACGCGCCCTGCGACTCCCGGTCCTCGTCCGACAGGACCTCTTCGATCACCTGGCGGCAGCCACCACAATCTCCGCCGGCCCGGCACTGGCGGGTGACCTGCCTGCGCGACGAGGCGCCCTCGCGAACGGCGCGGCGGATCTCACGATCCGAGACGTCGTGGCAGTGACAGACCAGCATGCCAGGAGGATGTCACATCGAAATCGAAAATCAATGTCATTTTCAAGACCATCCCCGGATTCACGTATCTGACTGGAATTGAAACGTTTTTTGCCTACCCTCGTGCGCCATGAATGCAGCCGCCTCCCTCTTCGACCAGCACACCGCCGTCCGCAGTCTGGGAGAGGGGCGCTACGGCGCGGAGATCGACCCCAGCTGGTGGATCGTGCGAGGTCCGAACGGGGGCTACGTCGCGGCGCTGCTGGTCCAGGCCTCGA
This sequence comes from Deltaproteobacteria bacterium, assembly GCA_002687015.1. GTDB lineage: Bacteria > Myxococcota_A > UBA9160 > UBA9160 > UBA6930. The sequence continues at coordinate 2,190 of NYZB01000257.1, read as the reverse complement.
AGGCCGCCGTCGACGACGCGAGCCGCGGCCTGCGCTCGCTGACCGTGCACTACCTGCGCCCGCCCACGACGGGGCCCGCCGAGATCGAGACGAGGGTCGAGCGCCGGGGCCGCTCGCTCACCACGGTGACCGCGCGCCTGCTCCAGGAGGGGCGCGTCCAGGCCCTCGCCGTCGCGGCCTTCTCGAAGGCCCGCGCCAGCGAGGAGCTCCACCACGCCCGGATGCCCGAGGTGCCGCCGCCGGAGGAGATCGAGGCGCAGAGCGCGAACCCCATGATCCCGATGCACGCTCACTACGACGAGCGGCCCGTCATCGGCGGCGGCCCCTGGACGGAGACCCAGGGCAGCGAGGCGCTCTCCGGCGGTTGGATCCGGCTCGCCGAGCCGCGGCCCCTCGACGATGCCCGGATCGTGGCGATCTCCGACGCCTGGGTGCCGGCGGTGTTCTCCTGCCGGGGCGTCGCCACGAACGGCGTGCCCACCATCGACCTGACGGTCCACGTCCGAGCCAGCCTGCCCGACGCCCTGCGAACTCCCCACGACTTCGTGCTGGTGGTCTTCCGCACGCGCGAGATCCGCGACGGCTTCCTCGAGGAGGACGGCGAGATCTGGTCGCGGGAGGGCGTGCTGCTCGCGCAGTGCCGACAGCTCGCCGTCATGTCCTAGGCCAGGGCCAGTTTGCGCCGACGCCCGCCCTGCGGTACCTCCATGGCATCATGTCGATGACCGCGAGCTGGTTTGCGTACTTCTCCTACTGGGGGTTCTGGACCTCCGGGGCGAAGGAGCGCTGCAGCTAGAGTCGAACGGCAGCCCGAGCTTCCAAGCCCCGAGAGTCCTCCTCTCGGGGCTTTTCCTTTTTCATGGCCCAGCGAGGCGCAAGAAGCGCCGGAGACCCCCGATGCACGAACCGCTTCACGATCGGAACCTCGAGAGCCTCCATCGGCTCACCTCGCCTGCTGCCCTGCGCTCCAGCCTTCCTGTCCCGGACCGGGTCGCCTCCGGAGTGCTCGGCGCCCGCGACGCCCTGCGCGACGTGCTCCACGGCCGCGACCGCGACCGCCTGGTGGTGATCGTCGGCCCATGCTCCCTCCACGATCGGGAGGCCAGCCTGGCCTACGCCGCGAGGCTGGGCGCTGCCGCCACGAGGCTTCCGGAGCTGGTCGTCGTGATGCGGACCTACTTCGAGAAGCCCCGCACCACGGTCGGCTGGAAGGGCCTCATCAACGACCCGCACCTCGACGGCAGCGGCGACCTGGAGACGGGCATGCGCACGGCCCGCTCGCTCCTGCTCGAGATCGGCGGGCTGGGCCTGCCCTGCGCCAGCGAGCTGCTCGACCCGGTGACGCCGCAGTTCCTGGCGGACCTCCTCTCCTGGGCCGCGATCGGTGCGCGCACCACCGAGAGCCAGACCCACCGCGAGATGACGAGCGGGCTCTCGATGCCGGTCGGCTTCAAGAACGGCACCGAGGGCGACCTCCAGGCCGCACTCGATGCGATCGTCTCGGCCGGCCACCCCCACCACTTCCTGGGCGTCGACCCGGATGGCGCGATCGCCGTCGTGAAGACCCGCGGAAACCCCGACCGTCACGTGGTGCTGCGGGGCGGACGGCAGGGCCCCAACTTCCATCCCCGCCACGTCGCCGATGCCCACGAGCGGCTCGCACCCCTGGGCATCGCCCGCGGTGTGATGGTGGATTGCTCCCACGACAACTCGGGCAAGGACCCGGCGCAGCAGGGGGCCGTTTGCCGCGCCGTCCTCGACCAGGTGCGCGCCGGCCAGGAGGGCCTGATGGGCATCATGCTCGAGAGCCACCTGAGCCCCGGCCGACAGGATTGGAAGACCACCCCCCTGGCCCACGGCGTCTCGATCACGGATGGCTGCATCGGCTGGGAGGAGACCGAAGAGCTGCTCGAGGAGGCTGCCGAGGCGGTCCGAGTGGCCCGGAGCCGGCCCGCCGGAGCCCGTTCGGCCCGCCTCAGCCGGGACCCGAGCGCCGCCTGAAGCGGGCGCCAGGGTGCCTCCACGGAGGGGATCGGCCCTCAATCGCGGCACCGGTCCGGCCGATTCGACCTGCGATGGCGATCGGCTCGGTCAGGACGTATGGGACCTGGATGGGAAGCGGCGGCGCAGGCTTGCTGGCCGGGCTCTTCCTGGTCGGGTGCCTCGGGCTGGGCCCCGGGCCCGCGCGCG
>NYZB01000256.1 GCA_002687015.1 Deltaproteobacteria bacterium | reverse complement strand
TGCGGCCACGCCACGGCATGGACCCTTCCGCCAGGCCGCTCCCGCGCCTGTCTCACGAGGTCTCTCGCCGAGCGCCGCCACCCCGCGAACCACCGCCCCGAAGACGCCGGATCGAGCCGCACCACCCCCTCCCGGGACCTCCGACTCATGTGCCGCCTCGAATTGAGCAGCACATACCTGAGCGCATTCCTCACCTGGGTGGGCGTCCGCAGCACCACGTGGTGATACCGATCCAGCAGCACCGCCCCCTTCTTCCCGAACACCCGGTTCACCGCCCGAGCCAGCCGGGATCCCAGGGACTTCATCCCCCTCCCCAGGGAATCCGCATCCCGAGCCTCCACGATCAGGTGCACGTGGTTCGCCTGGAGGGAGTAGTGGACGAGCCGGAAGTCCCCCCGCTCGCAGGCCCGTGAGAAGGACCTCTCGACCTCCCGCACGAGCCGGACCGACCGAAGCGAGGGCACCCCGGGCCGCACCTTCAACGTGACGTGGCAGGGATGTCGCGAGGCCAGGGCCGCCCGGGAGAGATGCCGCACGCGGGGGTTGGGCCCGCGCTTCCGCCCGGCGCCGGGCCGCCTTCCGCCCCAGCCGTAGTGCTTGAGCTCGAGCTGCTGCGGGAGGCGTCGACTCATGATGGTGTAGAATACGGCGATCTTTTAATCCAGTCAAGCACTTTTTCACAATAGGGCAAGAAACCCCCAACGAAGCCCCCACGCCCCGCGCCGGACGCTCGGCAGCCCGGGCCCGCACGCACGCCCCGAGACGAAACCCCCAACCACGCGCACCACCCCTTTCACCAACCTTCCGGAACCCCGCCCAGACGAGCACGATGCACGAAAAGAGCACCCCAACAAGCCTCGCCCTTCGCACCGACCGACCTCAGACGATCGTCAGCGTCACGGACCCGAGTTCCGGGAGCCGTTGTTGAAGATGGTCCGGCAGGCCGCGCTTACCCGTTCCGAGCCCTCCCGGCAGGGGGCACCCTTGGCCGCGCTCGGGGGGGAAATGGAGCGAGAATCCGCGCTACGGGCCGATCTCGTCTCTTGCGCGCAGACGGCTAGACGCCAACAGAGGGGTCAGACCCCTTCGCCGACGTCTGGGAGCTCGTCGAGGGCTTCGGGGAGCTCGGCGAGGTCTTCGAGCACGAGGTCCGGCTTCGGACCTTCGTGCTCGCGCAGCTTCTCGTCGGGGTCGACGACGCGGCGGGTGATCCAGGCCGTGCGCATGCCCATCGCACCCGCGCCCCCGACGTCGGCCTTCAGGTTGTCGCCCACGTGCAAGGTCTCTTCCGGCGCCACGTCGAGCGCGGCCAGGGTCGCCTGGAAGATCTCGGGCCGCGGCTTTCGCCAGCCCGTCGCGTCGGACACGACCACCACGTCGAAGTGCCAGCGCAGCTGCGCCTCCTCGAGCACGCGAAAGGCCGTCTGGGTGTGGGAGAAGTTCGAGCACACGCCCAGGCGGGCGCGCTCGCCGAGGGCCGTCAGCACCTCGGGGTGGTGGTCGAGCGCGCTCACCTGGCCCCGGAACATGCGCATGTGGGTCTCGGTGAGCCGCAGGGGCAGCTCCGGAGCGCGCTCGGCGCCGGGCAGCCAGGGCATCAACCGCTCGAAGCGCTCCAGGGTGGGCAGCTCGCGGCCCTGGTCGTAGCGCTCCGCGCGCAGTGTCTTGTCGAGGGCGAAGACGGTGTCGGCGAAGTCCTCCAGGCTCATGTCGACCACGGCGCTCGCCACGTCGTGGAGCGCGCCGAGGCTGGAGGGAAACTCGTGCTCACGCACCCGGACGCGCGGGAGCCCGTCCATCGAGAGATCCACGAGCGTGTCGAAGAGGTCGAAGACGATGGCGCGAATCGGCACGGAGGCAGCGTAGCCCGCGACCGGCGGGGTGCCCCGGCTCAATCCTTCGGGATCAGGTGATGGAGGCTCTCGGCGCGGATTCGCCGGCGCAGGGTGGTGCGCGGGATCCCGAGGCGGCGGGCCGCCCGGGAGACGTTGCCACCTGTCTCGCGCAGGGTCGCCTCGAGGGAGCCAGCCGCCCGGACAGGAATCGGCGGCGCGCCCTCGACCCGCGCCAGGTCGCGGACCCGCAAGACCGATCCGGGGCTCCAGACGAGCAGGCGCTCGACCAGGTTCTGCAGCTCCCGGATGTTGCCGGGCCAGGGGCGAGCGGCGAGCTCGACCGCAAGGTCGCCGGCCACCCCGGGCTTTGGCCTCCCCATCCGCGCCGCGACCTCTGCAAGGCAGACGTCGACCAGCTCCGGCACGTCCTGCGAGCGCTCCCGAAGAGGCGGCAGGTGCAGCCGCAGCACGTCGAGACGATGGAAGAGATCGGCTCGGAAGCGGCCCGTGGCCACGGCCTGCTCGAGGGGAAGGTTGGTTGCCGCGACGACCCGCGCTTCCAGATGCAGCGGGATCGTCCCACCGACCCGCTCGAAGACGCGCTCCTGGAGCACGCGCAGCAGGCGGGCCTGGCTCGCGGCCGCGAGCTCGCCGATCTCGTCGAGAAAGATCGTGCCGCCCGCAGCGGCCTCGAAACGCCCGATGCGGCGAACGGCCGCGCCCGTAAAGGCCCCGCGCTCGTGCCCGAAGAGCTCACTCTGGAAGACGCCCTCCGCCAGGGCGCCGGCATCGACGTGGAGGAAGGGAGCCGCCCGACGCGGGGAGCCCTCGTGGAGTGCCCGCGCCACGAGCCCCTTCCCCGTGCCGGTCTCGCCGGTGATCAGCGCCGTGGCGTCGAGAGGGGCCGCGCGCGCGATCCAGGCTCGCACGCGCCGGGCCTGGGGGCTGGTGCCCCGCCATTGGCGCGCTTCTCCGTCCATGTGGCCGGCTCCACCCTCGCTTCCCCGGGGCGAGCCTGCCTTGATGCCGCGGGGGGATCCACGTCGAACGACGCCGCTTTGCGTCCCGCCATGGATACGCCGCCTCGGAGCCCCGGGGAGCGCAACCTCCGCGGTCAGGCGGCCATGCCGCTTTCGGCCTTGAGGCGATCGATCCGCTCATCGAGGGACGGATGGGTCGACATGAGCCGCCGGAGGCCGGTGCGGACACCTCCGGAGATCCCGAAGGCCGCGAGCTGCTCGGGCAGATCCTCCTGCGGGCCGGCCTTGAGCCGCTCGAGGGCGGCGATCATCTTGGGAGCGCCTGCGAGCCGGGCCCCACCGGAATCGGCTCGGAACTCGCGCTGCCGGCTGAACCACATGACCACGATGCTGGCGAGGATCCCGAGGGCGATCTGCGCGGCGATCACCGAGACGAAGTAGCCGATGCCATAGCCACGCTCGTTCTTGAGCACGACCCGATCGACGACGTGGCCGATCACCCGGGCCAGGAAGATCACGAAGGTGTTCACCACGCCCTGGATCAGCGCCAGCGTGATCATGTCCCCGTTGGCGACATGGCTCATCTCGTGAGCGAGAACGGCCTCGACCTCGTCCCTGTTCATGCTGGCCAGCAGACCCGTGCTCACGGCGACGAGCGCGTGGTCCTTGCGCGCCCCGGTGGCGAAGGCATTGGGGTCGGGAGACTCGAAGACCGCGACCTCGGGCATGCCGATGCCCGCCGCATCGGCCTGCTGGCGCACCGTCTCGACCAGCCACATCTCGGCCTGGCTGCGCGGCTCGGCGATCACCTGAGCGCCCGTCATGCGCCTGGCCATCCACTTGGACATGGCGAGGGAGATGAACGAGCCGCCCATGCCGAACACGGCGGCGAAGAGGAGCAGCGCTTCGTAGTTCAGATCGACGCCGCGCTCGTCGAGCAGGCCCTGGAAGCCCACGAGCTGGAGCACGATGCTCAGCACGAGGATGACGGCGATGTTGGTGGCGAGGAAGAGGAGCACGCGCTTCATCGGAGTTCCTTTTTCGGGCGAGGCAGGCCGCGGCACAGGCCGCGGGCAGATGAGACACCGGCAGCGGGGGCCCGGGTTCGCGAGAGATCCCGCGACGACTCCCCGGACGCGCCCACGTCAGCCCGCAAGGATGGTGCCCCTGGAGGCGGCGTCAACCAGACATGGCCCCGCGGGGTAGCGCGGGACCGGCGAAGCCCGTGAGCTAGCTGCCGCCCAACCTGCGGAACACGGCGTCCGGGGTCTCCGGTTCGCTGCCGCGCTCGATGCCGGCCAGGCCGGCCTTGAGCTGCACACAGAGGTCGGCCCCGCCGTCGATTCCACGCGCGGAGAGCTCACCGGGCAGCACCTTCTCCAGCACGACCTTCATCTGGTCGGCGGTGATGGTGCGCGCCTCGAGCCCGGCCTGCTTGAGAGCGAGGCGGACGGTGCCGCGCGTGGCGAGACGGTCCAGATCGGTCCGCTCTTCCAGCTGGGTACATACGAAATCGAACGCCGGCGAATCGGCCATCCGCCCCTCCTGCCAGATCCCAGTTCGGGCGAATCCCCCTAGGACTTGAGGGGGTTTGCCATGTCCGGTGTCGCTTCCGGATCCGGTACCCTGGGCCGCCCATGTGCCGCCTCCCCTCCGCTGGGCCGCTCTCTGCCCTCCTGGCGACCGCGATGGGCGTGGCAGGGCTGCTGGTAGGCCTCGGCTGCGCGCCCGTCACCGTAGAGGGAAAGACCCAGCGGTTGGAGGCCATCAAGGCCGCCTGGACGGTCGAGGTCTCCGATGTGGTCGCCCTGGGGCCCTACCGGGCGGCCACCCTCACGGGGAAAAAAGGTAGCTGGCAACTGTACTTCCCTCGCAGTGGCCCCTGCGCCGAGCTGGTCCGACCGGGCGCCCGGCCGGTCTACCGCTTCGATGGCCCCTTCGGCCTGCTGGTCGGCGACGACCGGATGGTCCGCTGCTCACCGGTGGGCATCGGCTCCCTGGCGGCGTGGCGCGACCAGCGGGGTCGCCGCCGCTCCCAGTACCTGGTGCCGCGGGAGCAAGCCCGTTTCAGCCCCGTCCCGGGCCGGACCGGCGACTCCGAGGCCCACCTCCTGGTGCGCGGCAGCTTCCCCCTGGCCCTCGAGATCCGCTGGCCAGAGCCCATGGACGCCGTGGCGGTGCTGCCGGCCACCCGGGCCTGCCGGGAGCAGCTCCTGCGCCGCAAGACGACCATGGAGTTCCGCGCGGAGGGCCCGGAGGTGCTGGTGCTGCGGGGCGAGAGCGGCGAGTGCCCGATCGTTGGGCTGGCCCTTCCGCTGGCGCTGTAGCCCGCGGACGAGTTGACTCGGGCGTCAACCGGCGGCGGACTGCGGTAGCCTCGCCGGTCTGAGGAGGCCATCGTGTACGAAGAGATCCTGTACGACGTGGAGGAGCCGGTCGCGACCATCCGGCTCAACCGGCCCAAGCGCTTGAACGCGTTCACGACCCGCATGGGCGACGAGCTGAAGCACGCCATCGCCGAGGCCGAGCGCGACGAGCGCGCGGTGGCGATCGTGCTGACGGGCGAGGGGCGCGGCTTCTGTGCCGGCGCCGACCTGAAGGGGCTGCAGGGCATCACCGAAGGCAACCGATCGGCGATGGGCAGCGAGGCCGGGGACCTGGCGAAGGCGCAGCCCGGCGACCCGACCATGACGGGCTTTCACGGGCCCTACGCCTACATGATGGCCGTGCGCAAGCCGGTCATCGCGGCAATCAACGGTCCGGCCGCAGGTCTGGGCTTCGCGATCCCGCTCTTCGCGGACATGCGCTTCGCGTCGGACCGGGCGGTCTTCACGACGGCCTTCTCCCAGCGCGGGCTGATCGCGGAGTGGGGTATCGGCTGGAACCTGCCGCGCCTCGTCGGCCCGGCCCACGCCCTCGACCTGCTGCTCTCGGCACGCAAGATCGACGCCGCCGAGGCCCTGCGCATCGGGCTCGTCAACCAGGTGCTGCCCCACGACGAGCTGATCCCCTTCGTGAAGAGCTACGTCCAGCACCTGGCGGACACGGTGTCGCCGGCCTCGATGGCGGTCATGAAGCGCCAGGTCTGGGAGCGGCTCGAGTCCGAGCTCGACCCGAGCCTGCGCGAATCGGTCGAATTGATGGTCCAGAGCTTCGAGCGGCCGGACTTCAAGGAGGGCGTCCAGGCCTTCCTCGAAAAGCGACCGCCGAAGTTCCCGCGCATCAAGACCTGAGGGGGGAGCCATGCGGCTGCGGCAGGTGGCGCTCGTCGCAAGGGACCTGGAGCGCTCGACCGACACCCTCTGCTCGGTGCTGGGCCTGGAGGTCGGCTTCCAGGACCCGGGCGTGGGGTTCTTTGGCCTCGTCAACGGCGTCATCCCCGTGGGCGACACCTTCCTCGAGGTGGTGTCGCCGGCGCGCGAGGGCACGACGGCCGGGCGGCTCCTCGAGCGGCGCGGCGGTGACGGCGGCTACATGGTGATCCTCCAGTCCCAGAACCCCGAGGCCGATCGCGCACGCGTCGACACCCTGGGCGTGCGGGTGGTCTGGGAGTCGCCTCCCGAGCTCGAGAAGGCTCGCGCCTTCCACATGCACCCCCGCGACATCGGCGGGGCGATCACCTCCCTCGACGCGATGTACCCGCCGGAATCGTGGGAATGGGGCGGCCCCGACTGGCAGGCCCACGTGCGCACGGAACGAACGGCCGAGATCGTCGGCGTCGAGCTGCAGGCCGCCGATCCGGCCGGGATGGGAGCGCGCTGGGCGGAGGTGCTCGACCAGCCCCTGCGCGAAGAAGAGCCCGGAGTGCAGCGCATCGACCTCGACGAGGGCGGCTTCGTCCGTTTCCACGCCGATCGCGACGGGCGCGGCGAGGGCGTATCCGGGCTCGTGGTGCGCGCGGCCGACGCGGAGGCCATCCGCAAGGAGGCCCAGCGCCTGGGCCACGTGGACGAGGATGGCGAGATCCGCCTGGTCGGCATCCGGATCGAGCTCGCGTGACACGGGAGGCCCCGGCCGTGCGCATCGAGCGCGCCGATCTCGACACGGCGCGGGACCGGGACGCCCTCCTCTCCGTGCTCGACAGCTACGCCCGAGATCCCATGGGCGGAGGTGCCGCGCTGCCGGCCGAGGTGAGCGTGGCCGTGGTTCCCGGGCTGCTGGCCCACCCGACCAGCCGGGCCTGGCTCGCGTGGCAGGGCGACGCTGCGGTCGGCATGCTGGTCGCCTTCATGGGCTTCTCGACCTTTCGCGCCCGTCCGCTCCTGAACGTCCACGACCTGGCCGTGCTGCCCGCCTTCCGCGGCCACCGCATCGGAGAGCAGCTCCTCGCGGCCGCCGAGGCCCATGCCCGCGAGAGCGGCTTCTGCAAGCTCACCCTCGAGGTGCAGGAGCAGAACACCCGTGCTCGGGCCCTCTACACGCGCGTCGGCTTCGGGCACTTCGCACCAGGCGTCGAGCAGAATACGACGCTCTTTCTGGAGAAGCCGCTGCCGTGAGTGAGGTCGTGAAGCACTGCCCCTCTTGCCGCGACGAGTTCCAGGCCTGGGCCGAGGAGTGTCCCGATTGCGAGGTGCCCCTTCACGTGGGCCCTCCCGGCGCAGCCGAGCAGGTCGCGGAGCCCGAGATGCCGCCCGCCGTCGAGCTCGATTGCGTCCTGGCGGGCGACGCCTGGCGGGTGCGCGAGTTCGCCGAGCTGCTGCAGGCCCAGGGGATCGATTGCCGCGTCGACGCCTACCCGCCCCGGAGCGCGTCCGGCGCCGACGCCCGCGAGACCCACAGCCGCTACGGCCGCGGCGGCCATGGCGTCGACATGGGCTTGTACGTGGCTCCCGCCGACATGCAGCGCGCCGCCGACGCGGTCCAGCAGAGAGAGCGCGAAGCCCTGGACGCCCCCCCTGGAGAAGGCGACGCCGACCTCTGCCCGGGCTGCGAGCAGCCCCTGGCCCCCGAGGCCCTCGAGTGCCCGAGCTGCGGTCTGGCCTTCCCCGAAGCCTGACACGCCAACCCAGGGGGCAGATTCCTCGGTTGGCGTCCTGCTAGTTGAGAGTGGGGTAGGCGCCGTCGAGGACGGCGAAGGCGGGGCCCTTTTCGCCGGGGGTGACGCGTAGCGGGAGGGCGGCGGTCTGGAACATGCCGTCGACCTGGCGGGTGACGTGCACGACGGCGCGCAGGCGGCCCTCCTGCATGGCCTGGAGCATGCCCGGGGCGGCGGGAAAGACGGCGCCCATCGAGCGGGGGCCCGACATGGGCGCGCTGAAGCCGGCGTGGCGCCAGGCGGGGACGCCCATCTCCTCGAGGATCGCCACCTGGTAGTCGGTGAGCGCCGCCAGGGCCTCGGGGTCGGTGATCTCCACCATCTCGGAGAAGCTCCCCGGCCAGCGCTGCCACCCCGTCGACCAGCCGCCCCCCGTACTGCTGCTGCTGCGGTCGACCAGGTGGCCGTCCTGGTAGGTCTCGCGCGTCTCGGTCGCGGTGAAGGAGACCGAGAGGTTCCACTCGCCCCACAGCGCATAGGCCAGGTAGGCCTCGGGCCAGTAGCGCACGCAGTCGTCGGTCTCGAAGTAGGCGGCGTGGATCGTGCCCTTTCCCTTCGCCTTGTCCAGGTACATCGAGAGCGTCACCTGGTCCTCTTCGATCTTCGACCCGATGCGCATCTTGGTGTGGTTCTCCGGGTGGGAGATCTTCGACTTGGTGCGCCGCTTCACGACGTCGCGGGACATCTTCGGCTGGTTGCGCTTGGAGCGCCCGCCCACCGAGACGGCGCCGCCGCTCAGCAGGCTGATCCCGGTGCTGAACACCGAGGAGCCAAAACCCTTGAGGAGACCGGCGGCGGAGAAACCCTCTGCCGTGCCGATCGCCAGGGGCTGCGCCACGAGCTCGGGGCTGCAGTCGGCGACGACCAGGGAGTGGCCGACGGCCGCGCTCATGCGGGGCCAGGGTGTCGCCTCGCCGAGTCGGCTATTGCCCTTGCGGGTCTCCTCGGGCACCTCGGCAAGGCGCGGGTCGTCCGGATCGAGCTCCGGGAAGTGGGAGTCGGGCTTGCCGTGGGCCAGCGAGGCGGTGCCGGGCATCAGATGCGCGGGAGCGGGCACGACGACGGTCGCCCCGGCGGCAAAGGGCTCGCCCACCAACTCCCCCTCGGGCGTTCGCAGCCGGTAGCCCTCGCCTTCGGGCAGGTCGAGGACCAGGGTGCCGTGCTCGTCCGTCTCCTCCTCGGCCACGACATGACCTTCAGGGTCCACGATCTGCAGGGTGGCGCCCGGCAGCGGCTCGCCCTGGCTCACGATCGAGACGTTGGTGACCACCGCTCCGGCCGGGAACGCGATCAAGCAGAGGACCAACCCGAGGGCCAGGGTGCTGCGTAGGAGCTGAGGCGTTTGCATGGGGTTCTCCCGTGTCCTTCGGCTACCCCAGGGTGAGCACGAAACGCGCTTCCCGGAAGGTGCCATCCGAGTGCTCCACGCGCACGCGCAGGGTCCACTGAGGGGCTCCGCCGAAGGCCTCTGCGGGCACCTGACCGATCACGCCGTCGCGTACCGGGGCGGGCAATTCGCCTTCGATTCGGGTCCACTCCGTGGGGTCCTTGCCGGCACCGATCTCGATCCAGGCTCGGGCGAACTGGTCGGCGTCGGCCGTACCGGTCAGCTGCACCACCGTCGCCCCGCCGACCTGGGCCGCAGCCGCGCCCGTGATGCGCGCCTCCAGGAAGTAGGCCGGATCGGCGCGCAGCGCGGCGCTTGCGTCGACCAGGCCGTAGCCGGTGTACTGGTCGACACCGGGCGTCGCGACGTCGCGCGCTGAGTGCACGAGGATCCGCTCCACCTCCTCCGGCCGGAGCGCGGGGTCCTTCGAGAGCAGCAGCGAGGCCACGCCGGCCACGATCGGCGCGGAGAAGGAGGTGCCCGACGCGCGGTAGTAGCGCCGGTCGGCCCCGACGAAGCCCTCGCCCGCCGTGTAGCGGACCCCGGGAATGTCCTGCATCAGATCCGTGCGCCGCGCCCGCAGGCTCAGCACGTCCGTTCCCGGCGCGACCAGGTCGATGCCGGCGCCCCAGTTCGAGAACACCGCGTGGGCGTCCTTCGAGTCCGTCGCTCCCACGGCGATGACGTGCTCGAGCCCGGCAGGGCTCCACCCGGCCACGTCGCTTCCCTCGTTGCCGGCGGCCACGACGACGACCGCACCCTTCGCATGGGCGTAGTCGATCGCCAACTTCTCGGCGCGGGTCAGGTTCTTCCCGCCCACACTCAGGTTGATCACCTGCGCTCCCTGGTCCGCCGCGTAGACCAGCGCTTCGGCTAGGTAGGAGGCGCGCGAGTGCCCGAAGTCGTTCAGGTCCTTGCAGATCTGCTGGATCGACGAGATCGCCGCGTAGCGCTGGGCATCGAGGTTGCCGCGCGCCGGGTCGTCCTTGGGGAGCTGCTTCAGGCTGTCGTTCACGCCCTGGAGGCGCTTGTGTTGCTTGCGAAACTCGTCGTGGAGCTTGTCGCAGTCCACGGTGTCGCAGCCGCGTCCCCCCTCGTAGTCGTCGCCCATCTTCACGGCCTTGCCATCCGGCATCGGCACCGCACCCCAGTGGCGTGGGCGACCCGTGCTCCCGTTGCAGCACTCGCCGGTGAAGCTCATGCCGGTCACGACGAATCGCCACTCGAAGCCCTTCTTCCCCTGCTTGATCTGCACGCGTCCGAGGATCAGACCGGCATAGCTCTTGACTCCGCCCTTCGAGCAGTCGCAGTCCCCGGTCAGGGTGATCTCGATGCGGCGCGCCTTCATGTCCACCTTGACGGTGAACTTGGCATCCGCGCCGCCGCAGGCGGACGAAACCGTTCGCACACCCGAGAAGGCCTTCGCCGCCTGCTCCTGCAGCTGCTTCTCGATCACCTTGTAGAGGGCCTCCGCGCCCTTCCACGCGTCCTCGCCGATCGCGTCCTTGACCTTGCCGGTGACCTTCCCCTTCACCTTGTCCTTGAAGACCTTGCCGGCGAAGTCGGAGAGATCCTTCGAGCCGAGGTAGGTCTTGAGCAGCCCGGCCGCCTCGCCGATCCCCTTCGTCGCGGGATGCATGCCGGCGACCTTGTTGATCGCGTCGAGGGTGGCATTGCCGAAGATCTCGCCCGCCTGCGCCATGCGCATCTCGTTGACGGCGCGGCGCATCGCGTTGGCAGCGAGCTGCTGGGGGGTCTGCTTGTTCGTCGTGCAGGGGATGCCCTTGTCGAGCAGCCCCGCATCCTTGGCCGCCTCGGTCGCGTTCTTCACGAAGTCCTTGACCGCCAGCTTGACGTCCGTGGTGTAGGCGCCGCTGGTCACGGCCCGGGACGGCGTCGCCAGCGCCAGGGAGAGGGCGGGCAGGAGCGTGAGCAGGGCGCGGGCGGTGCGGGTCATGGCATTCCTCTCGGCGGGCTGTGGGATCGTGCCGTCGGGCCGGGGGAAGCCAGACGGCGAGCCTGTCAATCCCCCGTAAGCGTCGCCCGGCCCCTGGGGCTACGTTGCGAGGCGTCTCGGGGCATGGGTAGGGGGCAGCGATGGGGATTCGTCGTTCGGTCGTGGCCGCGCTTGCGGGCCTGGCTCTGGTGCTGGGGAGCGGTGCGTTGGCGGGCCCCGATCCCTACGCCCGCTCGTCGGGGAGCTGGGGACAGCCCGGGCCCGACCAATGGGCGCTGCTGGACATGGGGTGGAAGCCGGCTGCGGGTGGCGAACCGGTCCTCGTCGCCATCCTCGATAGCGGCATCGATTGGCTGCACCCGGATCTCCCGGCAGACCGTGTGTGGCGCAATCCGAAGGAGAGGTTCAACGGCCTGGACGACGACGGAAACGGCTACGTGGACGATCGGATCGGCTGGGACTTCGTCGCCGGAAGGCCCGATCCCTGGGACGACGTCGGCCACGGCACCCACGTCGCCGGCCTGATCGCGGCGCGCACTGACAACGACCTCGGCATCGCCGGCCTGAGTGCCAGCGCCCGCATCCTGCCCTTGAAGGTGCTGGGAGCCAGCGGCAGGGGGCGCGCCTCGCACGTGGTGGCGGCCCTCGACTACGCGACGGCTCAGGGCGCGCGGGTGATCAACCTGAGCCTGGGCGGCGAGGCGCTCACGGCCCTCGAGAAGGCGGGGATCGAGCGGGCCACGGCGGCGGGCGCGGTCGTGGTCGTGGCGGCCGGCAATGGCAGCCGGCCGACCGGGCTCCTGGGCGTGGGCCAGGTGCCGGGCGTGATCGTCGTGGCGGCGACCGGACGCAACCGCGTGCGGGCGCCCTTCTCGAACTTCGGCTCCGACGTGGGTCTCGCGGCGCCGGGCGTCGACATCCTCTCCCTCCGGGCGCGGGGCAGTGACCTGATCCGCGTGTCCGGCGCGGCCGGGCCTGCCGGCGCAGCCGTCGTGGGTGCGGAGGGCGCCTACCTTCGCGCCAGCGGCACCTCCTTCTCGGCCGCTCTCGTCTCGGGCGTGGCGGCGCGCATGCTGGCGGCCCGGAGCTCGCTCACGCCCGTCCAGGTGGTGCGCATGCTGCGTCAGTCCGCCCGCGACGTGGCGCCGGCCGGCGTGGACCAGCTCACGGGCTACGGCAGGCTCGACGCCGCTGCGGCCCTCGCGGCGGACCCCGACCGCTACGTCGAGGCGGTGCTCGCGCGCATCGAGCTGGCTCCCGGGCGCCAGGTGCTGCGCATCGTCGGCACCGCGGACGCCGATGCCTTCGCGAGCGCAACCCTGACTGCGACACCGATCCTGGAGAGCGCCCGAGACGAGGACGAGGAGGACCGCCCGGGCCGGATCGAGGTGAAGATCGACGCACCCGTCACGAGCGGCATCCTCACGCGCCTCGACCGCGGCGCCCTGGCCGACGCTGCGGAGTGGAAGGTCGAGCTCGAGGTACGGCACCAGGATGGCCGCACGCGAAGGGCCGGAATGATCTTCGCCGCGCGCGAAGCCGAGAAGGAAGACACGCGCGGGCCTCGGGAGGCCGTCCCGTTGGCAGTGGCGCCCGCCCTACCCGGGGGTGCCGCGGCCCTGCTCCTCCTTCCCCGGGCGCAGGTCGGCGGCGAGCACGTCGACTCCATCGACCTCTCGCGCGCCTTGCAGACCGGGGGGAGCTCGCACCAGATGGCGCGGAGCCCTTCGGGTGGCGATGCCAAGGGCTTCGCTCGCTCCCATGGCCTGGCGAGCGAGCAGGGGCACGAGCTGCGCGACGGCTCGCTCCTCGCGAGCGTCCCCGACGGGGCATGTCCTGCGGGAGCCGAGTGCAGCGAGGACCCCTGCCGAACCTATCAGCAGCAGGAGGGGGCCGCGGTCCACGCCGGCGCGGGCTCGCGCCTCGCACTCCGGGGCAAGCTCGAGAAGACAGGCGGCAGTGCCGCGGCCAACGCGCCCCTGCGCCTCGTCCCCGCCGCCCCGCGCCTCGGCGCGTTCCTCGGTGAGAGCGGCTCCGAGCTCGCGGCCGGGGCCGTCTCGCCGGGCGCGCTCGAATGCGCGCCAACCGGCTACGACGCACCCTTCTCCGACGTCGGACGAAGCGACTCCGCCGGCCTCTTCTCGCTGACGGCCGCCGGCCCGAACACAGCGGACCGCGGCTGCTGGGACGTGGTGAGCGACGCGGAGTGCGACCCCCAGCGGGCGCCGTTGCGCGATCTGGCCCCGGAGCTCGAGCCCGGCCGGATCTCGGTCCTCGTGCCGAGCGGCAGCGCCGGGATCGGAGCGGCCCTGGCCGGCCTGGCCGGCCTCACCCTGCTCGATGCAGATCCGCTCGCCTCGATCGATCGCACCCTGCTGCGCTTCTCGGTACCCGCGGGCGGCACCACCGTCGCGCTCGCGCTCGCCGCACTCCAGGGTGACGACCGCGTCGACCTCGCGCAGCAGGAACGCCGCTACCACACCGTCGGCGCCTACGCCGATCCGCTCGGCGCCTACAACTACGGCCCGGGCCTGATCGGCGCGGAGCGCCTGCACCCGGCGGCCACGGGCAAGGGCGTCACCGTCGCCATCGTCGACAGCGGCGTGGATGCGAAGCACCCCGAGCTGGCCGGCCGCGTGATCGGCAGCCACGACACCACGGGCTACGGCACCAGCGCCGACCGCCACGGAACCGCCGTCGCCGGTCTGATCGCCGCCCAGCCCGACAACGGCACCGGCGCCTGGGGCGCGGCTCCCGGCGCGAACATCCTGTCGATCAAGGCCTGCCAGCCCGCGTCGCCGGGCGAGCTCGACGCGCGCTGCTGGTCGGCCACCGTCGCCAAGGCGATCGACCTGGCCGTCGAGAAGAACGCGAAGATCGTCAACTTGAGCATCGCCGGGCCCGAGGACCCGCTGGTCGAGCGCGTCGTGGCCGCGGCGCTCACCAGGGGCGTCATGGTCGTCGCGGCGACGGGCAACGGCGGACCGAACGCACAGCCCTCCTACCCGGCCGCGCTCGATGCGGTCCTCGCCGTGACCGCCGTCGATTCCGACGACCGGCTCTACCACCACGCCACCCGCGGCACCTTCGTCGACGTGGCCGCCCCCGGCGTCGAGGTGATCTCACCGGCACCGGACCAGGGCTACCCCGCACTCTCGGGCACCTCCTTCGCGAGTGCGTTCGTGAGCGGCGCGGCCGCCCTGCTCTTCGAGCTGGACGCGACCGCCAGTGCGGACGCCGTGCGCAGCGCGCTCCAATCGACGAGCGCGGACCTGGGCGACCCCGGGCCCGATCCCCTCTACGGAAGCGGCAGGATCGACCTGTGCGCGGCGGCGGCCGAGATCAAGGGCGGCCAGAGCGTCTGCCCCTAGCAGCGGCCCCATCAGAGCGAGAGCGGCAGCTCCAGGTGCTTCGCGTACACGAAGTCGCGGTGCTCGAGAAAGATGGGGTCGAGCGCCTTCAGGGTGGCCGCGTCGTTGCTCTCGAAGGCCGCTCGCATCGGCTCGGGCATCGGGCACTGCTCCGGCGGCAGCGGGGCGAGGATCGCCGCGAAGGTGGCGCTGTAGATGTCGACTGCCGTCAGATCGTGGCCGATCAGGTAGGGCGACCCGGCAGCCTTCTGCTCGTGCAGGCGACCCGCCAGCATTTCCAGGATGTCCACGACCCGGTGCCCGTACAGCTCGGCCTCCTCGGGCCGGTAGCCGTACTTCTCGGCCAGGTACTGGGCTGCGGGCTTCGGGAAGCCGGCACCCCCGGTCAGGCTGGCGTGCACACCCTGGTTGCGTGCGCACCAGCCGAGGCCCATCTCGCCGCAGATCTCGTGGGAGAGCCCGAAGACCAGGGCCCGCTCGGCCGGGCCGGCCGGTAGCAGGGCGGGGCTCGGCTCCAGCCGCTCCGCCAGGAGCAGGATCTCGGCCCAGCCGCTGCGCGGCGCTTCGTCTTCGTAGATGGCGACGGGCCCACTGCGCTCGCCCGTCCACTCGGCCATCGCGTCGTTGCTCTGGTCGAGCTTCACCGCGACCCAGGGGATCTGCTTCGTGTGCAGGATGCCCTTGGCGGCCTCGCCCCACGGGCTCGGAACGCCGGGCACGACCACCATGCGCAGGCCCTTGCGATCCCTCGCTTCCTCGAAGCTCACGTAGTCGAACGGCATCAAGACTCCTCGGGGTGCTGAGCGCCCCGAGGTTGTATGCCAGATCGAAAGACGATGCCCGGCGGGGGGGGGCTAGGGGCTCCAGGGGCGCAGGCGCGGCAGCCAGCGCGGCACGTTGGCCCTGTAGCGCCGGTAGTCCTCGCCGAAGCGCTTCTCCAGGCCCGGCTCCTCCGAGAGCGGGATGTAGATCGCGTTGCCGAGCGCGAAGATCGCCGCCCAGCTGGCGAGCGAGGCCGAGCCGAAGAGCAATGCCTCGCCGACCAGGTTGGTGATCACGCCCGTGATCATCGGGTTGCGCACGTGCCGGTAGACTCCACTCACGACCAGCTTCTCGGTGGGGTCCCATGGCGCGAGGGTGCCGTCGCCCTCGCCGGCGAAGCGCCCGATCGTCCAGACCATGAGCGAGAGCCCGGCGCCGAAGCAGAGCAGCGCCAGCCAGAAGCGCGGCTCCGCCGGTCCGGCTACGGCCCAGGGGCCCGAGCCCAGCCAGAGCAGGAGGGCCGGGACCACGACCAGCACGTTGAAGGGGAGAAGCAGGATGGCGCGGAGATGGGCGAAGGGGGTGTTCATGGGGATCTCCTTCCAGCTCGGGGACTTGTATTTATTTATTGCTTTAATTAAACTACATCGATGAGCACCGCGCAAGTGGCCGACCGACCGACCCGCCGCCGCGGACCCAAGCAGCCGGGAGCGGACGTCCGCGAGGCCCTGCTCAGCGCCGGCGGGGCGCTGACCGCCGAGCGCGGCAACGCGGACTGGTCTCTCGCCGAGGCCCCGGATCGGGCCGGCGTCACG
>NYZB01000255.1 GCA_002687015.1 Deltaproteobacteria bacterium | reverse complement strand
CTGCTCGTGCTCGCCCTCAGCGCGGCGCTCGCCTGTGCGGCGCCGACCAAGGAGAACACGGTGGTCATCCTCACGACGTCCAAGGGCGCGATCGAGATCGAGCTCGATAGCGAGAACGCGCCGATCAGCGCCGAGAACTTCCTCGCCTACGTCGATTCGGGCCACTTCGACGGCACGATCTTCCATCGTGTGATCCCCGGCTTCATGGTCCAGGGCGGCGGATTCACACCCGACATGCAGCAGAAGGACACGCGCGACCCGATCAAGAACGAGGCGGCCAACGGCGTCAAGAACGATCGGGGCACCCTGGCGATGGCCCGCACGGGCGTCGTCGACAGCGCCACGGCGCAGTTCTTCATCAACGTGGTCGACAACGAGTTCCTGAACCACACCAGCCCCGATCCGCGCGGCTACGGCTACGCGGTCTTCGGCCGGGTCATCTCGGGCATGGAGGTCGTGGACGAGATCGTGTCGGTCGCCACGGGCAACAGCGGAGGGCACCAGGACGTTCCGACGGAGCCGGTGCTCATCGAGTCGGCCAGGCGGAAGTAGCGCCGGCAACACCGCGCCCCTTCAGGTCGGCGGGTGGGGCACCGCCGTAGCGGGCGGCGTGGTGCGGGTCGGCTTGGGCAGGGGTCTCGGCAGGCGCTGGAGGAGTGCGCTCGCGGCTCTCTCCAGGGCAACCGCCGCGGGCGCGCCGGGCGCGGACTCGACGACGGGTAGGAACTCCGCGACCGAACGGACCACGGCCGGATCCTCCGGAATCCGCGCGAGCAGCGGAAGATCCCGCCCCAGGAAGGACTTGACGGTCTGGCACAGCCGCCGGATCGCGAGATCCCCCCGATCGATGCGATTGGCGATGAGCTGTGGCCGGAGCTGACCCAGTGCGGACAGGGCGTTGTGGACCCGCGCGGGATCGACCCGGTCGAGGCCCTCGATCAAGTCCTGAGCCTCCTCGAAGCAGCCGGCCTGGATCTCGCGGCGCTTCCGATCCCGCCCGGGGAGTGCACGACTGACCGCGCGGATGCCCGCGAGCTTCACGAAGCGATAGGCGTCGAGAACCGCGGGGGGCTCGGGCACAGCGACGAGCACCTGGAACTCGCCGGCCAGGAAGAAGTCGAGGGCGTGGAAGCCGGTACCCGCACCCACGTCGACGAAGACCACGTCCGCGTCGAGGCGGGAGAGCGCCTTCAAGAGGCGTTGCTTTGCGCCGTAGCTCGGGTTCGCGGTGGCCAGGGTGTCGCCCGCTCCAGCCAGCAGGCCGAGGCGAGCCGAGATCGGATGAACCGCTTGGTCGAGGCGCTCGATCCGCCGGCCCATGAAATCGCCAAGGGTGGCCTGCGGATCGAAGATGCCAAAGAGGGCGGCCAGGTTCGCTCCGCCAACGTCGAGGTCGGCCAGGACGACGCGGCGCCCGGCCGCAGCCAGCGCCGAGCCGAGGTTGGCGACCAGCATGCTCTTGCCGACGCCGCCCTTGCCCGAGCCCACCGAGACGATCGTGGTCATCGTCCTGTACCTCTGCTCCTCCGAAGGACCCTGGGTGCATCGGCCAGGTGGTCCAGGACTTGCGCAGGAACTGCGCATCGGCGGGGAATTGGGGAGAAGCCCGGAGGCTGGCTCGATCGAATCCCGGAGGAGGATCCGACGACGCCGCGGTCAGACCTGGCGTCCGAGGCGACGGGCGAGGTGGCGAAGGGCCGCGGCCGCCTCGTCGGGTGGGACGGCCGTGTAGCAGAGCCGCACCCAACCCTCGTAGTCGCTGCCCGAGGATGCACCCGGTGAGAGCACGACTCCGTCCTCGAGGCAGTCTTCCAGGAAGCCGAGCAGCCCCCGTTCGTCCAGGACGGGGCGCACGTCGAGGAAGAGGAAGCAGGAGCCCTCGGGCGCCGGAACCCCGAGCACCCGCGCGGCGTCTTCGCCTACCTGCCGGTACGCGTCGCGCGCCTCGTCCACCCAGGGCTGACCCCGCTGGAGGGCACGAAGGGCCGCAAGCTGCCCCGCGTGGGGGGCGTGATACACCGAGTGCACGCTGACCTTGTGCGCCTGGTGGATCACCGCTTCGGGCCCGACCAGGTAGCCCACCCGATTGCCCGCCGTCCCGTAGGCCTTCGAGAACGAGAAGACGCTCACGGTCCGCTCCGGGGCGAGCGTCCCCAGCGAGACGTGCTCGGCGTCGTAGACGTAGTCCTCGTAGACCTCGTCGCTGAGCAGCCAGAAGTCGCGGCGGCGGGCGAGCTCGGCCATCGCCTCGAGCCACACGCGCGGTAGGACGCGGCCGGTCGGATTCGAGGGCGTGCACAGGTAGAGCGCGACGCTGCGCTCGCCGAGGCTGGACTCGATCGCCTCCACGGCATCCGCCACCGAGTGCACGCGATCGTAGAAGGGCAACTCGACGGCGACACCGCGCTGGGACTGCACGATCCCCCGGATCAGGGGCCAGAAGGGCGCGAGGATCAGCACCTCCTCGCCGGGATCCACGAGCGCACTCACCGCGCAGGCGAGACCACCGGTCGCGCCCGCGGTGACGAGCACCTCGCTGCGCTCGCAGGCCAACGCGTTCTTCGCGCGCACCTTCTCGACGATGGCATCGACGAGGGGCGGAATGCCGCCGGTCTCGCAGTAGCGGTGCAGGCCGGGATGCTCCGCGACCCGCAGATCCTCCATGCGCCCGCCCTCGAAGGGCTCCATCCAGGTGTCGCCGACGTTCAGCGCGTAGACGGGGCCTTCGCGGGCGCCCACCCGATCGGCCAGGGGGGAGTACACCGAGCTGGGCATCGCGGCGACGGCGGCGGCAGCGGGGCTCGGAGCACCGGGACGAGGCATCCGGGGACCCTAGCGAAGGCCCGGGCCCTCCCCGGCGGCGACGGGAGAGCGCCGGGAGCGTCTGGGGACCATGTCCGTTTTCCGCGAGCCACGGCCCGGAGGACGGGGTATCTCCCCATCGTGCCCCTCGACCCCGCCAGCTGCGAACGGGCCCGCCAGGCCCGCGATGCCCGCTTCGACGGGCGCTTCTTCATCAGCGTCCGGACCACGGGCGTCTATTGCCGGCCGATCTGCCCGGTGCGGATGCCGCGCGCGGAGAACGTGCGCTTCTACCCGAGCGCGGCGGCCTGCGAGAGCGCCGGCTACAGGCCCTGCCGCCGCTGCCGGCCGGAGACGGCGCCCGGCACGCCCGCATGGGCCGGGCCCCAGGCCACGGTGGCCCGCGCCCTGCGCCTGATCCACGAAGGCGCCCTCGATCGCGGCTCGGTCGAGGCCCTGGCGAGACGGCTCGGGGTGGGCGGGCGCCACCTGCGCAGGCTCTTCGTCGCCCACCTGGGCGCCTCCCCCGCCGCCGTCGCCCGGACCCGACGCGCCCACTTCGCGAGGCGCCTGCTCGACGAGACCGACCTTCCGATGGCCGAGGTGGCTGCCGCGTCGGGCTTCGGCAGCCTTCGCCAGTTCAACGACACGATCCGCTCGACCTTCCACACCACGCCCAGCGAGCTGCGCGGCGCACCGCCCGCGCTGGCCCGTGGCGAGACCCATCTGCGCCTTCCCTACCGGGAGCCCTTCGATTGGCAGGCCATGCTGGACTTCCTCACTCCTCGCGTGCTCCCCGGTGTCGAGCAGGTCGCCGAGGGCGGCTACCGGCGCGTGGTCGGCGAAGGCTGGATCGAGGTGTCGAAGCTCCCGGATCACCATGCGCTCTGCCTGCGCACCGTCGGCATTCCGCCGACCGGGCTCGCGCTCGTCGCCGAGCGGGTACGCATCCTCTTCGACCTGGGCGCCGATCCCGCGCAGGTCGCGGCGGACCTGCGGCGGGATCCCTTCCTGGCCGAGCGCATCGCCGCGAGACCGGGGCTGCGGGTCACCGGCGCCTTCGATCCCTTCGAGACGGCCGTCCGCATCGTGCTCGGGCAGCAGGTGTCGGTGAAGGGTGCGACCACGCTGGCGGCTCGCCTGATCGAGAGCGCAGGGGCCCCGGCAGAGGGGGCTCCGCCGGGACTCTCCCATCACTTTCCCAGCCCGGAGGCCGTCCTCGAAGCCGACGTCGCCGCGCTCGCCATGCCGCGGAGGCGCGCCGATGCCGTGAAGGCGCTGGCCAGGGCGGTGGCCGAAGACGAGCTTCGGCTCGGCGCGGAGGCCGACCCCGAGGAGCTGCGCGACGCGCTGGTCGCCGTCCCGGGCATCGGCCCCTGGACGGCCGAGGTCATCGCCCTGCGCGCCCTCGGCGATCCCGACGCCTTTCCGGCCGGAGATCTTGGGCTGCGAAAGGCTCTCGGCAACGGCGCTCTGGCGAGCGAAGGCCAGGTCGCGGAGCGCGCTCGGAGCTGGAGACCCTGGCGCGGCTACGCGGCCCACTGGCTCTGGGCGGGCTAGCAGGGGAAGCGCTCGACCTATCCCTCGCCGACGAACGCGACCACCCGCGCGGGCGCCGCGCTGCACGCCGCGAGCTTCAAGGGGAAGAAGCCGACCTTGAACCCGGAGGGAGGTAGCGCCGCGAGGTTGTCGAGCTGTTGCACGATGAAGACCTCGCGCTCCCGACCGGCAAAGTGGCCATCCCAGATCTCGCCGGGATCCCCGCTCTCGGCAAAGGCCTGACGCATCACGAGGAAGGGTCGATCCCAGCCGACCGCATCGGTGCCCAGCACCTTGGCCCCGAGCTCCGCCAGGAAGAGCGTGCCCTCCCGCGTCATCCCGGGATAGAGGTAGAAGCCGGGGTCGGACAGGCCGTAGCGCTCCTGACCCGTGCGCAAGAGGACGGCACTGCCGGGGCCGACCTCGGCGCCCGTCTCCTCGATGGCCGCGCGGAGGGCGGGAACGCCGATTCCCCTGCCCGGCTCGCAACGCTCGCGCAGGTCGAGGACGAGGCCGTCGCAGTAGAGCTCCCCGAGCTCGATGTCGGTGATCGTCCGCGAGGGCTCGCCTTCGCAGGTGGAGCCGTAGTGGAGTGGCGCGTCCACATGCGTGCCGAGGTGGCTCGAGAAGCGCAGCTGCTCGTCACCCCATCCCTCGCCGTCGGGCAGATCCTCCTTCGTACAGCCGAAGAGGGCGCACATGATCTCGGCCCCGCGATCTTCCGGACGGATGGGATCGACCTCGGGGACCAGAACGGCCGCGGCGGCTCGCGCGGCCTCCGGCATGCGCTCGAGATCGCGGGCGTCGAGGAGGCGGGTCAGGTCCACCAGCTTCATTCGTGGGCTCTCCGGATGGGTCGGGGCTCGCAACGCTAGCCCTTGGGGGCCTGCAGGGCGCGCCCGCAATGCGCGTTACGATCCCGCGATGAGCTACACGACCCTCGACCTGCGCCGTGACGGTCCGGTCCTCTGGTGCACGCTGGACCGACCGGAAGCACTCAACGCGTTGAACCCGGCCCTGGTGAACGATCTCCACGGGCTCTACGACGAGCTCAAGGAGGATCCGGCTGTGCGGGTGGTGGTGCTGCGCGGCGCCGGTCGTGCCTTCTGTGCGGGGCTCGACCTGAAGGACCCGGGAACCGGCTCGGGCACGGTCTCGGACTCGCTTCGCGGGCAGCACCACATCGCCGAGCTCGCGCTGAAGATGCGGCGGCTGCCCCAGGTCTTCGTCGCGTGCGTGCACGGGCCCGCCTGCGGCGGCGGCTTCATGCTGGCCCTCGCCTCGGACCTGCGCATCGCCGGCGAGTCCGCCCGCATGAATGCGGCCTTCATCAGGCTCGGACTCTCCGGCTGCGACGTCGGCGTGAGCTACCTGCTGCCCCGCCTGGTCGGCGCCTCGGTCGCGGCAGAGCTGATCTTGACGGGCCGCTTCGTCGATGCCGAACGGGCACGGGAGCTCGGGCTGGTCGGCACGGTCATCCCCGACGCCGGGCTCGAGGAGGAGGCCAGCGAGCTCGTGGCCGACCTGCTGCGCACCTCCCCCCTGGGCCTGCGGCTCTCGAAGGAAGCCTTGAATGCCAGTCTCGACATGAACAGCATGGATGCGGTCGTATCGATGGAGGACCGCAACCAGGTGCTGTGCGCGCGAACACGCGACTTCCAGGAGGGCGTGAAGGCCTTCCTCGAGAAGCGGGAACCCAGGTTCGAGGACGCCTGAGCGGACCGGAGACGGCATGGGAACCACTCCGGTACGAACGGGGTCAGGCTCTTCGGACCGCTGACCGATGAGAGAGGCATGCGCCTGGTCGTGTCTCTCGGGTTTGCGGTCTGGATCATCGGCGCGGGCGGTTGGCTGCTCACGATGGGCGATGGTCAGGGCCTTCGGGTCCTGCAAGCCCAGCTTCCCTTCCTGAGCGGCTCCCAGACCGTCCGCTAGCTTCCCACCAGACGCTCCCGCCGCGGGAGCTGCGGGAGTCGAGCGTGACGCAGAGCGGGGATTGCTTCGTCGTCGAGGGGGGCAGGCCGGTCCATGGCCAGCTCGTGCCCGCGGGCAACAAGAACGAGGCCTTGCCCGTGCTCGCCGCATCCCTGTTGGCTCCCGGCGTCTCGCGGCTCGGCAACGTCCCCGAGATCCGTGACGTCTCGACCCTGCTGCGAATCCTGGGCGAGCTGGGCGTCGCCTGCGAGCGGGACGCGGAGAGCGGCGAGCTGCGCATCGACGCGTCCGCAATCGGCGAGGCGGCACCCAGTGTCGAGCTGGGCCGCGCGATCCGGGGCTCCTTCCTGCTGGCGCCCGGCTTGCTCCACCGCAACGGGGTGGCGGAGCTTCCCCGACCCGGGGGAGATCGCATCGGTCGGCGACGCATCGACACCCACCTCCAGGCGCTGCGCCTGCTCGGTGCGGAGGTCGAAGCCCGGGAGCGCCAGTACCACCTGAGCCTCGAGGGCCGATTCCGCGGCACGGACATCTTCTTCGACGAAGCCAGCGTCATGGCCACGGAGAATGCAGTGATGGCGGCCTCCGTCGCCGAGGGGCACACGCGCATCGCCAACGCCGCGTCGGAGCCCCACATCCAGGGCCTGTGTCGCTATCTCAACGCGATGGGAGCGCGCATCTCCGGCATCGGAACGAACATGCTGGAGATCGACGGCGTGGACGCGCTCGAAGCGGCGAGCCACCGCGTCGGACCCGACCACATCGAGATCGGCTCCTTCGTGGCGATCGCCGCCATGACGGGGGGCAAGCTCGAGGTGCGCGGCATCGTGCCCGACGACCTGCGCATGATCCTGATGGTCTTCTCGCGGCTCGGGGTCGAGACCCGGATCGAGGGCGATCGCCTGATCGTGCCGGCCAAGCAGGAGCTGGTGATCCAGGACGACCTGGACGGTGCGATCCCGAAGGTGGACGACGCACCGTGGCCTGGCTTCCCCACCGACCTCACCTCGATCGCCCTGGTGCTGGCCACCCAGGCCGCCGGCACGGTGCTGATCCACGAGAAGATGTTCGAGAACCGTCTCTTCTTCGTGGACCGGCTGATCCCGATGGGTGCGCGGATCGTCCTCTGCGATCCCCACCGCGCCGTGGTCACCGGGGCGACCCGTCTGCACGGCGACACCATCACCTCCCCGGACATCCGCGCGGGCATGGCCCTGGTCGCCGCCGCCCTGTGCGCCGAGGGGCGCTCGGTGATCATGAACGCCCACCAGATCGACCGCGGCTACGAGCGCATCGACGACCGCCTGCGCGCCCTCGGCGCCGACCTGCACCGCACCAGCTGACGAAGGGGTCCGACCCCTGTTCCAGCTCTACCCGGTGGTGAGGAGGCGGGTGCGGAGGGTGGTGATGGCTTCTTCGCTGGCGCCTGCCTTGTCGACGAGGTAGCGGTGGGCACCGCCGTAGGTCTCGCGGAGATGGACCAGGGTGCGTTCCATGACGGCCGGGCGGGAGCCCAGCAGGCTCGCGATGGCGTCGGGGTCGCCGCCGCGCAGGCGCACCACGAGCCGCACGGCCTCGATGCGCCTTCGGGTGCAGGCCTCGGTGAGCGCATAGTCGGCGACCACCATCTCCTCGGGAACTCCGAGTGCGAGCAGCAGCAGCGCGCTCAGCACGCCGGTGCGGTCCTTGCCGGCCGTGCAGTGGAAGACCGCGGGGGGCGCATCCGGGGCGGCCAGGGACAGGAAGGCGTCGGCGAAGAGCTGGGCCCGGTTGGCCAGCATCCCGCGGTAGCCCTCGGCCATGAAGTCGTCGTCGAAGCCGTCGATGTCCCCGGCCTCGATGCGAGCGCGGATCAAGCGCGGCTGCATCGCGCCATCCTGCACGGGAAAGCGTCGATAGGTCACACCCTCGGGAAGGCGGTTGGGCTCCTCCTCGACCTCGTCGTCGCTGCGGAGGTCACAGACCAGCCCGAGCCCGAGAGCGGCGAGGATTCCGCGGTCGGCGGAGGTGAGGGTGGCCAGGCCATCCGAGCGGAAGAGCTGGCCCCAGCGCACCTCGCGACCGTCGGCGGCCGGATAGCCCCCGAGATCCCGGAAGTTCTGCGCGCCCTCCAGGGGAAGGACGCGCCGTTCGAGCTCGAGGTCGTGCTCGTAGGGGTTGGGGACACCTGCCACGCCGGCCACCGTGGCAATCGCCCGGGCGCCCGTCAAGCGAGCGACCGGGAGGCGGCCGGGCGAGAGAGCTAGCCCCGGGAGCCCCAGGTGTTCCAGTAGGTGACTTCGTGCGCAGGACGGCGCTCGGCCGGGCGCAGGCGGGCGCCGCTCATGTAGCCAACGGGGAGCAGCACGGTCTGGGTCACGCCGTCGGGGATCCCCAGTGCACGCGCCGCCTCCTCCTCGTGCACGAGGTGGAGGGTGGTCCAGGTGCTCCCCAGGCCACGGGCGCGGAGGGCCACCATCAGGGACCAGGCGGCGGGCAGGACCGAGCCGTAGAAGGCCACGTGCATCGCGTTGCTGCCCTGCACGGGCTCGCCCTCGCTGCACACGAGGATCAGGGCCGGCATCTCGGCGAGGCGATCGGCGAGGCCCCGGGCCGTGGGCTTGGGGCCGTCGCTCCCCGGGCGGAGCGCCGCGTACCCCTCCATCGCGCGCCGGTAGAGCTCGGCGAGCCGGGCCTTGGGCTCGGGCTCGTCGAGCACGAGGAATCGCCAGGCCTCCTGGTGGGCACCCGTCGGTGCCTGGACCGCGACGTCGATGCAGGCCTCGATGACCTCCCGGGGCACGGGCCGCTCCCAGTCGAGATGGCGCCGCACCGAGCGGGTCGTGGCCAGGGCCCACTCCACGGCCTGGGCGAAGGCCGGCGAGGCGTCGTCGATCGCGTCCATCGCGGCGATGCTAGCGCCGGCAGGAGCTAGAGCCGGTCTCAGAAATGTGAAACGCGTGTCGGCCTTCCTCGGAGGGCCGGACACGCTGGAACTTTCTGAGACGGGCTCTAGCCGAGGAGTCGGTGGCTGCGGCGTGTCAGCTCGGGGATTGCGACCCCGTAGGGGCAGGCCCGAGCGCAGGGCGCCCGGCAGCCGGCGCAGACCGAAGCGTCGATCTCGAGCTTCGCGTAGTCCTCCCGGGCCAGCTCCGTGTCCTCGTAGTCCTCGGCGTACATCCGCGTCCGCAACACCGCGGGGATGTCGACATGGGAAGGGCAGGCCCCGCTGCAGGCGTCGCACCCGTAGCGGCACTGGCTGCGCGCGGTGTGTCGCGCGTAGCGGATGAGCAGGCCGGCATCGGCCGCGTGGGGAGCCTCCCAGCCCGATGAGCCCAGGTACTCGTCGACCTCTTCCGCGCTGCGCATGGTGATGATGGCGGCATCCACGTTCGGGCTGCCGAGCGCCCAGCGCAGGGCCGCCTGGGCGTAGCTGGCTCCGGCCCCCTCGTAGGGCCGCATGTCGTTCAGGCGGCCTCCGCGCAGCGTCTTCATCGCCACCACCCCGACGTCCCGGGTCTTGGCCCGTGCCAGGACGGCCGGCAGCTCCGGCTGCACGGCGACCAGGTCGAGATGTGCGGTGAAGCGCTGGATGAAGGAGGGATCCTGGCCGAAGTTGTATCCAACCAACAGCACGTCCACGAGGTCGTGGTCGAGGGCGTAGTAGATGCAATCGACCAGCCTTCCGCCGTGCCCTGAGATCCCGGTGAAGCGGATCTTGCCCTGCTGTTTCGCGCGCGCCGCGAACTGCAGCCATTCGTCGTTCTGCAGACGCCGCACGTCGTTGACCGCGTGGTTGAAGAAGATCTCGACCCGGTCCGTTCGCAGCCGGGTCAGGCTCCCTTCCAGGCTCGCCATGATCTCGTCGGCCCGCGTCCGAGGCCCGGCCTGGGTCTTGGTCGCGATCGTCACCTCGTCGCGCCGCCCCTGCAGTGCGCGCCCCAGGGTCTCCTCGGAGCGGCCGGAGGTGTAGCCTTCCGCCGTGTCGAAGTAGTCCACGCCGCGCTCGAGTGCGTGGTGGACCGTCGCTGCGTCGCCGCTCAAGCGGCTACCGCCGAAACCGACGTCGCCGATCTCGAGGCCGGTGCGACCCAGACGCACCCGCCTTCGGATCCCGGGTTCAGGCTTCGCCGGGGTCCCGGCCAGGGCCGCCATGGGGGCCAGACCCCCTCCCAGCCCCAGGGCGGTCCCGCGCCGCAGGAACTCCCTCCGGTCGACCGGTCTGGCCATGGCCACTCCTCCTCCGCCACGGGCAGCCTAGCCGACCGCCCTCCGATCGAGATTCCCTTTTGGATTCGAAGCCTTGCAAGACCGACGGGATGACGGGGAAGTTGCACTCAAGTTGCCGGTGGGTGAGGACGAGAAGGGCTCCACGTCCCCTGGGAGAGCACCATGGCCGCCGCCGCCTGCATCGTCCCCGGTACCCGGAATCGCCTTCCGACCCACACCGATCACGGACCCGAAGGCCTGCCAGGCGCACCGCCAGGCCCGAGGGCCGCACTGGCCCTCCTCGCTCTCCTGCCCGCCGCGGTCCTGGGCTTCGCGACCGGAGCCTGGCTGGCCCTGGCCGGAGCGCCGCCGCTCGAGGTCGCCGATGTCAGCGCACCGGCGCCGGGGCCCGTCGGGACCCGCAGCCACTCGGGCCTCGAGCCGACCTTCTGGCGGCCGCCCGGCTCGACGGCCGCAAGACCCGACATTCGACTTCGACCGCGGACCTTCCGTCCGAGCTACGCCTTGCACGCCCGGATCGGAGACGCGAATGCGGCGGCGGACCTGCAGGGACCGTGGCGCCTGGCAGCCCGAAACCACCCCTAGCCCGAGCCGCTCAGCTCTCGGCGCGGAGGGGATCGCTGGCCGACCCCTCTTGCCCGGCACCTCGTTCCGCATCGCGACGTGCTCGCCGGATCCGCGCGGAGGCCCGCTTGTCGAGCCGCCCATGGAGCAGGTTCTGGATGTCCTCGACCACCAGGTGGGCACAGGGCACGAAGAAGAGCGTGATGAGACTGGCGAAGATCACCCCGAAGGCCAGGGCGATCGCCATCGGGATCATGAACTGAGCCGACATGCTGCGCTCCAACATCATCGGCGTGAGTCCGGCGAAGGTGGTGAGCGAGGTGAGCATGATGGCCCGGAGTCGGGCCCGACCGGCGTCGCGAACGGCCTCGGCGAGCCGGGCGCCCTGTCTGCGCAGGTGGTTCACGTGGTCGACGAGCACCAGGCTGGCGTTGACCACCACTCCCGAGAGCGCGACCAGGCCGATCACCGAGTACATGCTGAAGTCGTAACCGAGCAGCACGTGGCCGGCGGTGGCCCCGATCAGCCCGAAGGGGATCGCCGTCATGATGATCAGGGGTTGGATGTAGGAGCGCAGCGGAATGGCGAGCAGCGCGTAGATCACCAGGAAGGCGATCAGCTGGCCCCTGGCCATGGCCGAGAGGAAGGTGCGCTGCTCGGCCTGCTCGCCTTCGAAGGCGTGACGCACACCGGGGTGGGCGGAGAGCAGCTCGGGGAGGACGCGCTCCTCGAGATCGGCCACGATCTCGTTCGCATTGGCCAGGGCGAGGTCCACGTCGGCGGTGACGGAGACCACCCGCTGCCGGTCGACACGGCGGATGGCGGCGAAGCCCCGTCCCAGCCGGGCCTTCGCCACCGCGGCGAAGGGCACCTCGCGCCCGTCGGCCGTCCGGATCTGCATGGCGTCCACGTCGCCGAGGGAGCGCCGCTCCGAGAGCGGGTAGCGCACCATCACCTTCACCTCGTCACGGCCCCGCTGGAAGCGCTGCACCTCCTCGCCGTGGAAGGCCTGCCGCACCTGGCGAGCGATGTCCGCCAGCGAGATGCCGAGGGTCTCGGCGGCCGGCAGCACCTGGAACTGCAGCTCCTGCTTGCCACCGCGAAAGGAGTCCGCGATGTCGTAGACACCCGGGACCGTCTCGAGGTGGGCCTTCAGCGCCTTCGCCGCCGCAGCGAGATCGGCCAGCTCCTGCCCGCGCAGCTCCACCTCGATGGGTGCGCCCGCGGTGATCATGCTGTTGCTGAAACGCAGCTCCTCCGCGCCGGGGATGTCGCCGACGCGCTCGCGCCAACGCCTCTGCATCTCCTCCGTGCCCACGTCCCGGAAGTCCGGGGCGATCATCTCGACCTGGACTTCTGCCAGGTTCGCCGCGCTGCCGCTGCCACCGAACTTCGGAAGCGGCCCCTTGTGGTTGGACATCGGCTGGGATCCGACGTTCGTCATCATGTGGCGGAAGATGCTGCCATGCGAGAGGTCGCGGGCCGCGTCGGCCTCGAGCTGCACCTCGTGAGCGGCCCGCTCCAGGTGGCTCGTGGCGGCCGTGGTCACCTCCACCGGCGTGCCTGGCGCCATGGTCAGGGCCGCGGTGATCAGGTCACCCTCGACGGGCTCCTGGAAGGTGAAGCGGATCCAGCCGCCGGCGAGGGCAGCGCCGCACACCAGCAGCAAGGCCACCGCCACGGACATGGTGAGGTAGCGCCACTCCAGGGCCCACTCGAGGGCGGGGCGGTAGCGGTGCTCGATCGTGGTGTCGAGGCCGGCAGCGACGCGGTCCTGCAGAGAACGCCACGCCCGGCTGATCCCCCTGGTGGGCGGATCGGAGACTCCCTTCTTCCCGTGGCCCAGATGGGCCGGCAGGACCCACATGGCTTCGACCAGCGAGAAGACCAGACAGGCGATGACCACGATCGGCAGCACCGCCGTCATCTTGCCCATGGAGCCGGGGATGAAGAGCATGGGCGAGAAGGCCGCGATGGTGGTGGCGACGCCGAAGAAGACCGGAATGGCGATTCCCTGGGCGCCGCGAATCGCGCCTTCGAGCTTCTTGCCCGTGCGCTGCTGCTCGGCGTACGTGTTCTCACCGACCACGATCGCGTCGTCCACGACGATGCCGAGCACCACGATGAAGCCGAGCAGCGAAATCCAGTTGACGCTCTGGTCCAGGCTCGGCAGCACCGCCAGCGCACCCAGGAATGCGATCGGAATCCCGAGGCTCACCCACAGTGCGAGCCGGAAGCGCAGGAAGAGGGCCAGCACCGCCAGGACCAGCGCGAAGCCACCCCGGGCATTGCGCATCATGCTGCCCAGCCGGTCCTGGAGGAAGTCGGCCGCGTTCATCCAGACCGTGAGCGAAACACCGGGGGGAAGCGTCGCCTGGCCGCTGGCGACGTAGGCCTCCACCGTCTCGGAGACGTCGAGCATCTTCTCGTCGCCCACCTGGAAGGCGGTCACCATCACGGCCGGCTCGCCGTCGAAGAGAGAGGTCTGGTCGGTCTCGGCGAACCCGTCCACGACCCGAGCCACGTCGCCCACGCGCAGGCGCGTGCCGTCTCGGCGCGAGACGAGGGCGACCTCCTCGAAGGCTCGCCCGTCGATGGCCTTTCCCTTCGCGCGCAGGAGGATCTCGCCGCCGCGTGCCCGCACCGAGCCGCCCGGCAGATCCAGGGAGGAGCGCCGGACCGCGGCCGACACGTCATCGAAGCTCACGCCGTAGCGCTGGAGCGCGGCCTTGGAGACCTCGATCCGGACTTCGTAGGGACGCGCCGCGCGGACCCGGACCTGGCTGACGCCCGGCAGCGCCACGAGCTCGTCGCGCACCTGGGCCGCCGCCTGCGTCAGGACGTGCTCGTCCACCCGACCCGAGACGGCGATCGAGAGCACGGCCCGGCCGACCTCGGCCTGCTTGACGACGGGGCGCTTGACCTCGTCGGGGAAGCCGTCGATCGAGTCGATTCGCGCGCGGATGTCGGCGAGGCGGCGGCTCACGTCGGCCCCGGCCTGCAGCTCGACCACGACGGAGCCCATGCCCTCGAAGGCCGTGGAGCGCAGCCGCTTGATTCCCGGAAGTCCCTCCATGGCTTCCTCGACCCTTACGACGACGGCCTTCTCGACCTCCTCGGGCGAGGCGCCCGGGTAGGGCACGCTGACGGTCACGACGTCCAGGTCGATGTCCGGGATCATCTCCTGCTTGATCATGGGCACGGTCAGCAGGCCACCGACGACCAGGAGCGCCATGAGGAGGTTCGCCGCCACGTGATTGCGCGCGAACCATGCGATCGTGGCGTTCATGGTCTCACCCCGGCCGGGCGAGACGAGGAGTACCTCACGACTCGGCTCCGGCCGCCTGGGGGCGCACCTCCATGCCCTCGCGGAGCAGGCCCAGCGCGCGAACGGCCACGCGTTCCCCGGCTTCGAGACCCGAGCTGATCCAGGCGCGCTCGCCGTCGGCGCGCAGCACCGTCACGCGGCGGGCGCGAACCTTCGACTCGTCGTCGACGACCCACACCTCGTCCTGGCCGAGCAGGGCCCCGCGCGGAAGATCGATCACGCCCTCGAGCACGCGCCCCGTGATCCTGGCGTCCACGAAGAGCCCGATCGGCAGGCCCGGTGAGCGGGGCGCCGTGCCCTCGCTCGCGGCGGCCTCCACCCGCGCGACGGCCACGACCATTCGGGTTTCGGGATCGAGGGCGCCTTCGGTCCGCACGATCCGGCCCTGAACCCGATGGGGCTGGCCGGCGAAGTGCCCTTCCAGGGTCACCTCGGGCTGGGCCTCCGGAAGGACGTCGGGGCCGAACGGAAGGGACAGGTAGGCGAGCTCCTGGCTGGCAATGGGAAGGCGCACCAGCACCGCCTCGCTCGAGTAGATGCGTGCCGCCGAGCTTCCGCGGCCCGCGAACTGGCCCTCGGTCAGGTGGCGCGCGCGCACCCGGCCGTCGAAGGGAGATCGGATCTCGGTGCGGTCGAGGTCGAGTGCCACCTGGGCGCGCACCGCCCGGGCTTCGCGAAGGTTCGCGGCCGCGACGGCCGCGCGGCTCTCGGCCTCGTCCAGGGCGGCGCGGCTGGCCGCGCCCGCACCTCGAAGGGTACGGCGCCGTTCCAGGGTCGCCTTGGCCAGGGCGTGTTGACTGGCGGCTCGTTCCACCGCAGCGCGCGACCGCTCGAGGGCAGCCTCGGCATCGCGGCGATCGAGACGCAGGAGCGGCTCTCCGGCCCGGACGTAGCCACCCGCCCGGAACGCCGGAGCCGTCCACGCCACGCGGCCGGGGACCTCGACGACGAGATCCGTCTCGGTCTCGGGCTCCACGGTGCCCTGAGCGCGCACCTCGAGCTGGAGAATCCCGGTCGCCGCCTCGACGACCGGCACCACCGGTGCACGGGGCGCCTCCACCCCGGACTCCCGGCTCGGTTCCACGCTGACGAGACCCAGGCTCGCGAGAAGGCCGACTCCCAGGACCAGCAGCGGCGCCCAGACCCGGGCGCCCCGTTTCCCATTCATTCTGAGCATTCCATCCCCATGCGGCGCGCATCGCGAGGGCGCCGTCCACCTCGCGGGCGCACAGCGGTCCCTCGCGCGCCGGCCCACGGCCAGCACGCTGGTTCCCATCGGCAGAACCGTCGTTTCAGATGAGGGGCCAGAAGGGCCGGGATCGGGACCGTGGCGGCGCCGATTCGCGAGGCTGTGCCACCATGCCGGCGATGCCGCGCCTCTCCCGCCTCAGTCGATCCATCGAGGGCCGCGTCGCCCTGATCACCGGCGCCGCCAGCGGCATGGGCCGGGCCACGGCGCACCTCTTCGCGGACGAAGGCGCCCAGGTGGCGGTCTGCGACCTCCACCAGGAAGGAGCGGCCGCGGTCGTCAAGGAGATCGAGAGCGTGGGGGGGCGGGCGGCCAGCTTTCCGGCCGACGTCGCCGAACCGGGCGCCGCGGCCGAGCTCGTCGCCGCCGTGGTCGCCGAGTTCGGGGGGCTTCACATCCTGGTGAACAACGCCGGTGTCAGCCTGCCGGCGCCCATCGACCACCCGGACTTCGACGCCCATTGGGAGAGGACCCTGGCGGTCAACCTGAGCGCCCAGGCCCAGCTGGTCCGGGCGGCCCTGCCCTACCTCGAGGTGGACGGCGCCGGCCGCGTCGTCAACATCGCCTCGACCGAGGGGCTCGGCGCGACCCGGGGGATCCCGGCCTACACCGCCAGCAAGCACGGCGTCGTCGGGCTGACCCGCTCCCTGGCCATGGAGCTGGCGCCGCGCGGAGTCACGGTCAACTGCATCTGTCCCGGGCCGATCCACACCGGAATGACCGAGGCGATCCCCGACCCGATGAAGACGAAGTTCGCACGGCGGCGCGTCCCCGCCCGGCGCTACGGCGACCCGGAAGAGGTCGCCCACATCACCCTCTCGCTCGTGCTACCCGCTGCTTCGTTCATCCAGGGCGCCATCGTGCCGGTCGACGGCGGATTGACGGTCCAGAACACCTAGGAGCTCCGCATGGCCGAACGCATCGACGCCTTCCTCGTCGCCGGTGGGCGTTACCACGACATCGACTTCGCCCGCGCCGAGCTCCTGAAGCTCCTCGCAGAGCACGAGCAGGTGCGGGTGCGCGTGAGCCACGATTTCCGGGATACCGGGGCCATCGCCGAGAGCCGCTTCCTCGTGACCTATACCTGCGACCTCCGTCCCAGCCCGGAAGAGCAGAAGGCGCTCCAGGCCTACGTCGAAGGCGGCGGCCGTTGGTTGGCCCTGCACGGAACCAACGCAGTGCTCGACTTCACCGCGACCGGTGCGGTGGCACCCAAGGTGATCGACACGCTGGCCCACACGCTGGGTAGCCAGTTCATCGCCCATCCCCCGATCCAGCCCTTCACGGTCGAGAGCTGCGCCCCCGACCACCCGCTGGTCCGCGGCATCGAGAGCTTCGAGACCGACGACGAGCTCTACCTGTGCGAGATGCACGAGGAGGACAAGCTCGTGCCCCTGCTCAAGACCCACTACTCGGGCGAGGCGCCGGGCTTCGCGGTCTCGGACTGGTCGGGCAGCGACGAGCACCTGGTCATGTACCTGCGCCCGCTCGGCGAGGGAGCGGTGCTCTACAACAACCTCGGCCACTGTCGCGGCCACTACGACATGCAGCCCCTCATGGACTACTTCCCGCAGGTGGAGCGCTGCTCGTGGGAGCTCCCCGAGTACCACGAGCTCTTGCGCCGCGGCCTTCGCTGGTGCCTCGGCGACGAGGGCTAGATCCAGGGCGGGTTGGCGAAGCTACGCGCCCCGACGGCCTGGTGGGGCCGGAGGCCCGCCATCGCGCCAATGCGGTCGGCGAGCACCCGTTCGAAGATGGGCAGCAGGCCGTCGGTATAGGCGAGCTCCCAGGCCAGGCCCATGATGCGCATGCGCTGGTCGAGGCCGAAGGCCTCGCGCACCCGCTCCGCGGGCTCGTCGCCGCGCGGGTCGCCGCGGTCGGCTGCGTCCAGGATCACCTGGGCGGTGCGCCGCGAGACGCCGAAGAGATCCTGGATGCCGCGCCGGATGGTGCGACGCTCCGCCCGGATCGAATCCGCATCGCCGTAGGCCGTCGACACCAGGAATCGCGCCGTCGCGATCTGCAGCGGCCGGGACACGGGCCGCCCATTGCGATCCCGCGAGAGCGGCCCCCGACGCATGACGCGGCTGCGCAAGCGGTCGAGAGTCCTGCGAAGTCGCGGGCTGGTCCCGCTCGGCGCGCAGGTCGCCTCATTGCGCCTGATCTGATCCACGCGTCCTTTACCCCTGGGGTGCGCTGTCCCACCCGAGATCCTAGTACGTTTGAGCCGGAGTTCTCGTTTCCGGCCGATGCCTTCACCTGGGTGGGATGCCGACGACCGAGCGCGGGCCGCCCCCCAGGGGCCCATCTTCTGTTCGCCCCGGGTCAATGCGCGCTCGGGTAGCGGGGTTCGCTCGTGCCCGAGGCGGGGCCTCCATTGCGGAACGGAGATCACCTCTCCAGGGGGTCCGGCCGAGCGGGCCGGGTCCCCTCGAGATCTTCTCTCCGTTGCCCGGGGCGACTCCCCTCTCATAGAGTGGAACGACCTCGAGGAGACACCCCATGCCCATCAGTCCGATGGACGAGTTCCTGGCGCACCAGACTTCCGAGACCTTCGACCACGTCCACACCTCGGACCGCAACTTCTACGATCGCTTCTACTTCAACTGCCATCCCTCGAGCGACGAGCTGTTCCTGATCACGGGCCTCGGGCAGTACCCGAACCTGGGTGTCACCGACGCCTTCGTGTCGATCTCCCACGGCGACCAGCACACCGTGGTGCGGGCGTCGCGCGAGCTCGGCAGCGACCGCTTCGACACCTCGGTGGGTCCCCTGCGCGTCGAGGTCCTCGAGGGACTGATGAAGCTCCGGGTCGTCTGCGAGCCCAACGAGTGGGGTGTCGCCTTCGACATGACCTTCACGGGCACCGTGCCCGCCCAGGAAGAGCCGAAGACCTTCCAGCGCCAGCACGGGCGGGTGACTTCGGACGTGAGCCGCTTCGCCCAGGTGGGCACCTGGCAGGGGACCCTCGAGGTGGCGGGCCGGACCTACGAGGTCACACCGGATCGCTGGAAGGGTGCACGCGATCGTTCCTGGGGCGTGCGCGGCGTCGGCGAGGCGGAGCCGCCCGGCATCCGCATCAAGAACGTCATGGAGGGGACGGCGGGCTTCTTCCACCAGTGGATGCCCATGCAGTTCGACGACTTCCTGATCAAGGTCCAGTTCGACGAGCTCTTCGACGGCACCCGCATCCAGGAGGAGGCGGTCAAGATCTACAACCTGGGTGTGGACAAGCCCGAAGAGCCGCTGGGCCGACCGGATGCGGACATCACCTACATCCCGGGCACGCGCGAGATCGAGAGGGCCGTCATCAAGCTCGCGCCGCCGGGAGGCGGGGAGCGGCGGATCACCAGCACGCCCCTGCGCACCGTGTATCTGAAGGCCGGTACTGGCTACATGCCCCACGAGGGCTGGGGCCACGGCTACTACCAGGGCCCACTCAAGGTCGAAGGCCTCCACTTCGACATGAGCACCCAGGCCAAGCGAAGCGAATGGGCCGCGCTCAACGAGACCCTGGCCCGCTTCGAGCTCGATACGGGCGAGGTGGCCTACGGGCTGCACGAGAACCTGGTGATCGGCACCTACCATCCCCACGGCTTCGACGCGCCGGACCGGATGGCGCCCTAGCCTGCAGCTCGCCTGGGAGATCGCGGGGCGTCCGGGGAGGGTCTCTGCGATCCTCCTGGGATGACGCGATGTCTCCGCCGCCTCGGTCTTCCTCTCATCCTCCTGGTGAGCGCCGGTGGGTTGGCCGCCGAGCCTCCCATCGACCTGGTCCTGGCCGGCGGTCGGGTCATCGATCCGGAGTCGGGCCACGACTCGGTCCGTTGGCTCGGCGTGCGCGAGGGGCGCATCGCCGCTCTCTCGGAGACGCCCATCGCGGGGTCCGAGGTGGTGGACGTGAGCGGCCTGGTCGTCGCACCCGGCTTCATCGATCTCCACATCCACGGGCAGGAGCCACGCAGCTACGACTTCCTGGCCCGGGACGGGGTCACGACGGCCCTGGAGCTGGAAGCGGGGGTACACCGGGTCGCGGACTTCCTCGAGCGGCGGGAGGGGGGGG
>NYZB01000254.1 GCA_002687015.1 Deltaproteobacteria bacterium | reverse complement strand
TGCGGCAGTTGGGGACGGTCGACGCCAGGAGAGGGCTGGGCCCGTCCTGGTGCTGGAGCCCCTCGCCGGCCAGGGGGGTGCGCCCGGCCGTGCCGCCCAGCAGGAAGCCCCTTGTCTGGGAGTCGGCGGCGGCCCAGATCAGGTCCCCCACGCGCTGGAAGCCGAACATCGAGTAGAAGATGAAGAAGGGGATCATCGGCAGGCCGAAGTTGGCGTGGGCGGTGCCGGCGGCGATCCAGGACGAGAGGGCACCCGCCTCGTTGATGCCCTCCTGGAGGATCTGGCCGCTGCGGTCCTCGCGGTAGTAGGCGATCGTGTCCGAGTCGACCGGCTCGTAGAGCTGGCCCTTCGAGGCGTAGATTCCGAGCTGCCGGAACAGACCCTCCATGCCGAAGGTGCGCGACTCGTCGGGGACGATCGGCACCACGTACTTGCCGAGCTGTTTGTCCCGCGTGAGGGTCGAGAGCATGCGCACGAAGGCCATCGTGGTCGACATCTCGCGCTCGCCGGAGCCATCGAGCAGCGACTGGAAGACCGAGAGGTCCGGGACCTCGAGGCGCGGGACCTCGGGCCGACGGGTCGGCAAGAAGCCTCCCAGGGCCTCCCGCCGCTCGTGCAGGTAGCGGATCTCGGGGCTGTTCTCGTCGGGCTTGAAGAAGGGCGCGTCGGCGATCTTGTCGTCGGGGATCGGGACCCGATAGCGATCCCGGAACTTCTTCAGTGCCTCTTCGCCGAGCTTCTTCTGCTGGTGCGTGAAGTTCTTGCCCTCGCCCGCCTCGCCCATGCCGTAGCCCTTGACGGTCTTGGCGAGGATGACGGTGGGTTGGCCGCTGTGGTTCACGGCCGCGTCGTAGGCCGCATACACCTTGGTGGGGTCGTGGCCGCCCCGGTTCAGCTGCCAGATGTCGTCGTCGGTCAGGTTCGCCACGAGGGCGGCCAGCTCCGGGTGCGCCCCGAAGAAGTGCTCGCGTGTATAGGCGCCGCCCCTCGCCTTGTAGTTCTGGTAGTCGCCGTCGAGGGCGCTCTCCATGCGCTCGAGCAGCAGGCCCTTCTTGTCCCGGGCAAAGAGCGGGTCCCAGCGGTCCCCCCAGATCACCTTCAGCACGTTCCATCCCGCGCCGCGGAAGGTGCCTTCGAGCTCCTGGATGATCTTGCCGTTGCCGCGCACCGGCCCGTCGAGGCGCTGCAGGTTGCAGTTGACGACGAAGACCAGGTTGTCGAGCTCCTCGCGGGCGGCCAGGCCGATCGCGCCGAGCGACTCCGGCTCGTCCATCTCGCCGTCGCCCATGAAGGCCCAGACCTTGCGGCCCGTCTCCGCGACGAGCCCCCGGTGCTCCAGGTACTTCATGAAGCGCGCCTGGTAGATCGCCGTGATCGGCCCGAGGCCCATCGAGACCGTCGGGAACTGCCAGAAGCCCGGCATCAGCCAGGGATGGGGATAGGAGGAGAGCCCGTCGCGCTCGACCTCTCGCCGGAAGTCGTGGAGCTGGGCCTCGCTGATCCGCCCCTCAAGGAAGGCCCGGGAGTAGATGCCCGGCGAGCAGTGGCCCTGGATGTAGAGCATGTCCGGGCCGTCGGGGTGGTTCTCGCCCTTGAAGAAGTGGTTGAAGCCGACGTCGTAGAGGGTCGCGGCGCTCGCGAAGCTGGCGATGTGACCGCCCAGCTCCGAGAACTCGCGGTTCGCCTGCACAACCATGGCCAGCGCGTTCCAGCGGATGATCGAGCGGATGCGATGCTCGAGCCCGGGCTCGCCGGGCATCTTCGGCTCCTCGCTCACGTGGATCGTGTTCAGGTAGGCCGTGGTCGCCGAGTAGGGCAGGTGGGCGCCCGAGCGGCGCGCCTTGTCGATCAGCCGCTCGATCAGGTAGTGGCCGCGCTCGATGCCCTCGGTCCGGAAGACCGAGTCGAGGGCGTCGAGCCACTCTTCGGTCTCCTCCGGGTCGATGTCGGGTCGGTCGACCATGGATCCCCCCTGGGCGCCCTGCGAAGGGTCGCCAAACCAGGATCGGTTACCAAGGCCCTGCAACTTGAGCCGTGGCCACGGAGATGTGGCCAGACGCCCCCATCGCGCCGTCCGCTGGCCTCAGTGCAGCCGCATCCTCATCCAGCGGCCGCTGCCTCAGTGAAGCCGCATCCTCGTCCAGCGCCCGCTCGCGAGGTAGGCGCCATTCAGCGCGGTGCTCAACGCCGCGCTGGCCAGGCTCGCCCAGAACACGCCCGTCGGTCCCATCCCCAGACCGAAGTCCGACGCCATCCAATACCCAAGCGGGATCGTGACGAGGAGCGAGAGGCCGATCGAGATCACCATCGGCACGGTCATGTCGCCGGCGCCCTGCAGGGTGCGGAAGAACACGAAGGAAAGGCCGAAGAAGAAGAACTGCCCCGCCTGGAACTTCATGAACTCGGCGCCGACGAGCAGCACCTCCGGGTCGTCGGTGAAGAAGCCCATCAGGGGCTCGCGGAACAAGAAGAGCCCGAGTGCGATGCTCCAGAGCAGCGGGGCGTGCACGGAGAGGCCGACGCCGACCGCCCGCCAGGCACGGGGCACCTGGCCCGCCCCCAGGTTCTGCCCGACCAGCGTGGCGGCCGCTCCGGCCAGGGGGAAGGCGATCATCGGCCCGACCATCCCCAGCCGCAGGCCGATCGAGTAGGCGGCCTGGGCCTTCTCGCCGAAGCTGCCCACCAACCCGATGAAGGCCACGTTCACCAGGAAGCCGCCGATCATCTGCATGCCGGGCCGCCACGAGAGCGAGAGGATCCGGCCCAGCCAGACCCGGTCCGGGCGCAGGTGATGGAGGCGAAGGTGCACCCGGCTGGTTCCCCGGAAGAGCACGCGAGCCGCGAGGCCCAGGCCGAGCAGCTGTCCGGTCGCAAGGCCCAGGGCGACGCCCGTCAAGCCGAGTGCGGGGAAGGGACCGGGCCCGAAGATCAGCACGTATTCGGCCAACAGGGTGAAGGGGATCTGGACGATGCTGACCATCATCGGGGTCGTGGAGTCACCCGCGCCGTTCAGGACGCCCTGGAACAGCATGGCGAAGATGAAGCCGAAGGCGAGCAACAGCGAGAGCCTCAGGTAGGGCACGCCCAGCTCCAGCACGCCCGGGCTCACGTTCATGAGCGCCAGCAGCGGCTCGGCAAAGAACAGGCCGAGAGCGGCGACGCAGAACGCCAACCCCGCACCCAGGAGGAAGACCTGGCCGGTCACGTGCTCGGCGAGGTCGGTATTCCCCTCTCCGACGGCTCGCGAGATCAGGGCCTGGGCGCCGAAGCTGCCGCCCATCGCCAGCATGAAGAAGATCTGCCGGATGGACTGGTTGGTGACCACCGCCGCCGTCGTGGCCTCCTCGCCGAGGCGGCTCAGGAAGGTGAGGTCCACCATCTGGAAGACGGTCTGGGCGAGGCTGGTCGCCATCAGGGGGAGCGCCAGGATCAGCAGGGAGACGATCAGCCGACCCCGGGTGTGGTCGTAGCTCCGCCAACTGCGCGACGCCGGCGCGGCGCCGGCGTCCGCTTCGGGCGCAGGGTCGGCGTCCGCTTCACTCACGCCGCGTCGTTCGCTCGCAGCTCGTCGAGGAAGTCGACCACGGCTTCCGTGAAGGCGTCGTTGCGGTCGCCCGCGACCATGTGGCCGGCACCCGAGACGTCGGCGAAGCGCGCGTGGGGCGCCATCTCCAGGAACTCCTGGGCATGGTCTTCGCTCACCAGCTCACTCATGCGGCCGCGCACGAGCAGGGTCGGGAGGGTCAGGGCGCGGGCGGCGTCGCAGAGGGTGTCCGCATTCAGCAGCGAGCTCGGACCCTCCTCCCGAGTGGTCATGAACATGGGGTCCCAATGCCAGCGATAGCGCCCGTCCTCGCCGAGACGGAGGTTCTTGCGCAGGCCTTCCGTGCTCGGGGGCCGCGGTCGGTGGGGCAGGTACCGGGCGATGGCGTCGGCCGCCTCGTCGAGGCTCGCGAAGCCCTCGTGCATGTGCTCGGTCATGAAGCCGGCGATGCGCTGGACTCCCTCCGGGTCCATGCGCGGTGTGACGTCGACGAGCACCAGCCCGGCGAAGGCCGCTCCCTCGGTCAGGGTCGTGGCGAGCAGGCCGGAGATGCCGCCCAGCGAGGCGCCCACCAGCACCGGAGGTTGACCGACGGCCTCGGCCACGGTGATGGCATCGCGCGCGTAGTCGTGCAGGGCGTAGGCGCCGTCAGCAGACCAGCCACTCGCGCCGTGGCCGCGCAGGTCGAGGGTGATCGCATGCCAGCCCTGCCTGGCCAGGGCGGCGGCGGTCCCGCCCCAGGCGTAGCGGGTCTGGCCACCCCCGTGCTGGAAGAGCACGCACGGGGCCTCCGGGTCGCCGAAGGCGTCGGCCTCGAGCTCGAGGCCGTCATCACAGCGGAAGCGCAGGGTACGGGGTCGGTCGCTCACGCTGGGCTCTCCTCGAGGGCGTGGAAGGCGGTGAGGATCCGTGCCCCTTCCGGGTGGGCGAGGATGCGCTTCGTCAGCATCTCCTTCTGCTGCTCGGCGGCCAGCTTGGGCTGGTCGACGGTTGCCCAGCGCACGATGCCCTCCCAGATCGGATCGACGAGCGTGTGCCCCGGCACGCGGCTGCCATCGGGAGCGCGGAAGTGCACGTGGCGCAGCTCGCCGAGCAGGAGGCGCAGGGAGCTCACGTGGATGTCCTCGTCGGCCCGGATGCGGCCCACGATCTCGGCGGCGTGCTCGGCCTCGGCCCGGCGCTCCTGGAACAGCTCGGGATCGCGGAGGAGATCCTCGGTGAGCTGGAAGCCGAGCTCGGCGCGGAACTCGATCAGGAGCAGGTTCAGCAGGAAGGAGATCGCCCGGGCATGGCCTTCGGGGATCTCGGGCGGCAGCGCGAGCTGGCCTTCGGGTCGCCCGATGGTCTCGGGGACCGCCGGCTCGGGGTAGTCGACCTCTCCGAAGGCCATGTCGCGCAGGGCGAACCACATCGTGTCGTGGCCGCCAATGTCCTTCTCGGGCTCGCCGCCCTCGTCGAGACCGTGAGCGCGAAGCAGGCCGCCGCTCAGGTGACCGATGCCCATCCCGGAGATGTCCTCCCAGATCGCGGTCTGGAAGTCCGGGAAGGGAAGGTCGGCGAGGATGCGGCCGCGGGCCTCGATGTGGCCCGTGATGGTCAAGGTGTTCCAGAAGGTCTGGCCCAGGCCCTCCTGCAGCAGCAGCTTCATCTGGGCCGGACTCGGATAGCGGATGCCGCCCAGCAGGGACGGTCGGCGGCGAGGAGTTCGCCGCCTCTCTCTCGCAGGGCATGGGTCCACGCTTCGATGGCCGGACCGCGCCGCGCGAGGCGCGGGGGCACGTAGCTTCCATCGGCCAGGAAGCCGCCGTGCAGACGCCGACCCGC
This sequence comes from Deltaproteobacteria bacterium, assembly GCA_002687015.1. Lineage (GTDB taxonomy): Bacteria > Myxococcota_A > UBA9160 > UBA9160 > UBA6930. The sequence continues at coordinate 6,055 of NYZB01000254.1, read as the reverse complement.
CTCGATCTGGGGCGCCGCGTAGTCGTGGGAGCGGAGCAGCTCTTCTTCGCTGTACACCAGGGCACTCATGACGGTTCCTCTTCCTCCAGCACCAGTGCGCGACTCACGAAGCGCGTGATCTCGCCCAGCAGGTCGCTCCGCGCCCGCTTCCGTTTCCCTCCACAACGCAGCGCCTGCGTCACGAAGCCGACGATCCCGTGGGCGATGACGTCGGGATCGGCGTCCGCGCGCAGCGCTCCGCGCTCCATCCCCTGGCGCAGGCCCTGGCCGAGGGAATCGGCGAGCTGGTCCTGCAGGCTCGCGCCCTGGGGCAGCTCGGCGGCGATCACGGCCGAGTCCGTGAACGCGGCCGGCAGGGTTCCCGGGTTCTCGTCGGCGTACGCCATCAGGGCTTCGAGGGAGAGGTAGAGGCGCTGCTCGAAGTCCGCGCTCTCGGCGCCCGCCGCCCGCACCCGTTCCATCAGCTCCTGGGCCGCTTTCTCGGAGAACGCCTGAAAGGCCTCGCGCTTGTCGGCGAAGTGCACGTAGAAGGTGCCGGTCGCGAGGTCCGCCGCCTCGGCGATGTCCTGGGGCCGGGTGGCGTGGTAGCCGCGCTCGACGAAGAGGGTGCGGGCCGCTGCGAGCAGGCGAGCCCGGGTCTCGGCCTTGCGGCGCTCGCGTCGGGTGCCCGTCGAGGTGGACTGGGCTGCGGGCTGGGCCATTCGGTGATAATTGTTCATTCTTGAGAAGTTGTCAAGTTCAGCACATAATGACAATCTAGTGTCAATCAGCTCTCTTTTCTAGCGAACTCGCCTCCGCCAGATTGACATGATATTGTCAATTGGCCATGAGAGAGAACTTCACCCACGGAGGAGCTGCCCTGTTCGCGCTGATGCGCGAGATCGAGCTCGCACCCGGCTCGATTGCGCTCCCCGTGGCCCCCGGCCGCCTGTCGGTCCTCCGGGCCCTGGCCCGCATGGGCCCCTCGACCGCGAGCGAGCTGGCCCGCGCTCGCGGGAGCAGCCGCCAGGGCGTGCAACGGATCGCCGACGACCTGACGCGTTGTGGCTGGGTCCGCCGCCTTCCCAACCCCCGCCATCGTCGCGCGTCGCTCTTCGAGCTCACTCCGGCGGGAAACGCGGTCTACGACTCGCTCGTCTCAGAGGAGACCCGCGCGATGAACCGCCTGGCCGAGGGCCTCTCGTCCGCGGAGATCCAGGGGGCCAGGAAGCTGCTGGCTGCCCTGAGACAGCGCGCTCTCGCCTAGCTTCGCGGCGCGCTCGGCGGTGCCGGCCGCACCAGCCCCTCCTGCGCCACCGAGGCGACGAGCGCACCGTCTCCCTGGAAGATCGAGCCCCGGGCGAAGCCCCGCGCGCCCGCGGCGGAGGGGCTGTCCTGGGCGTAGAGCAGCCACTGGTCGGCGCAGAACGGGCGGTGGAACCAGACCGCGTGGTCCAGGCTGGCGCCCATGGCCGGCGGGCCCAGCGGGCCGCGGGTCCCGTGGTGACGCATGACGGTGTCGATCATGGACATGTCCGAGGCGTAGACCAGGAAGCACTGGTGGAGCAGCACGTCGTCGGGCAGCTCGCCGGCGGCGCGCACCCAGATGCGGTTCGGGTCCTCGCCGGCGGCGCCGCCCAGGTAGACGGGCCGATCCACGTGGCGGTAGTCGACGGGCGGCGCGCCTCGGGCTTCGCGTCCCTCGACGTTTGGAATGCTCTCGCGGTTCGCCGCGATCAGCTCGCTCCAGGTCGGCAGGCTCTCCGGCGCCGGTGCCTCGGGGAGCTCGATCTGGTGGTCGTAGCCCCGCTCGTTCTCGTGGAAGGAGGCGGCCATGTTCAGGATGGCCTTTCCGCGTTGCAGTGCGACCACGCGGCGCGTGGTGAAGGAGCGTCCGTCGCGGATCCGATCGACCGAGTAGAGCACCGGGACCTTCGGGTCGCCCGGGCGAAGGAAGTAGGCGTGCAGCGAGTGGGCGGGTGTCTCCTCGACCGTGCGCCCGGCTGCGGCCAATCCCTGGGCCAGCACCTGGCCCCCGAAGAGGCGCCCCACCTGGCCGGCTTCGTTCTGTCCCCGGTAGATGTTGAGGTCGATCTCCTCGAGGTCGAGGAGCTCCACGAGTTCCTGGAAGCGCTCGGTCATGGGCGCGTCATTAGCATGGGGCGGGAAGCCGCGCCTCGCCGTATCCTGGCCCCGCCGATCTCTCCTGCGGAGGTCGCGCCGAGGAGGATGCCGATGAAGGTGCGCGCCGCCGTGGCCCGCGAGGCCGCCAGGCCGCTGGAGATCGAGGAGGTCGAGCTCGCCGGACCCCGGGCCGGTGAGGTGATGGTGGAGATCAAGGTGGCGGGGGTCTGCCACACCGACGCCTACACCCTCTCGGGCCGCGATCCCGAGGGCCTCTTTCCGAGCATCCTGGGCCACGAAGGAGCCGGCGTCGTCGCGGAGGTGGGTCCGGGTGTGGCGTCGCTGGCGCCCGGCGATCACGTCATTCCGCTCTATACTCCAGAGTGTCGGCAGTGCAAGACCTGTCTCTCGGGCAAGAGCAATCTCTGCACGGCCATCCGCGCGACCCAGGGGCAGGGCCTCATGCCCGACGGGACCAGTCGCTTCTCGAGCAGGGGCGAGACCCTCTACCACTACATGGGCACCTCGACCTTCGCGAACTACACGGTGCTCCCCGAGATCGCGCTGGCGAAGATCCGCGACGACGCTCCCTTCGACAAGGTCTGCTACATCGGCTGCGGCGTCACCACCGGGATCGGCGCGGTGATCAACACCGCCGGGGTCGAGGCCGGCGCGAACGCCGTGGTCTTCGGGCTCGGCGGCATCGGGCTGAACGTGATCCAGGGTCTGCGCATGGTGGGCGCGGACAAGATCGTCGGCGTCGACACCAACCCCGACAAGCGCAGCCTGGCCGAGCGATTCGGCATGACCCATTTCGTGAACCCGAAGGAGGTCGACGATCTGGTGGGTCACCTGGTCGAGCTCACCGACGGCGGCGCCGACTACAGCTTCGAGTGCATCGGCAACGTGGAGGTGATGCGCCAGGCGCTCGAGTGCTGCCATCGCGGCTGGGGCGAGTCGATCATCGTCGGTGTTGCTGGCTCCGGCGAGGAGATCGCCACCCGTCCCTTCCAGCTCGTCACGGGCCGGGTCTGGAAGGGCACGGCCTTCGGCGGCGCCAAGGGCCGACGGGACGTGCCGGGTATCGTCGATTGGTACATGGAGGGGAAGATCAACATCGACGACCTGATCACCCACACGCTTCCCCTCGAGAAGATCAACGACGCCTTCGAGCTGATGCACGCCGGGCAGTCGATCCGGTCGGTGGTGACCTTCTGACCCCAGGTCAGCGAGGCTGACTCCGGGTCAGCACGCCAATATCGGCCTCTCTGGGGCTTCTGGGCACAGGTTCTCGTTTCGTTTCCGCGGTCCCTCCTTTAGAGTGGGTCGACCCGCCCACGCCGTACGGATAGAGGCTCCCGATGGCTCACCGGTACCTGACCTGGCTCCTCGTCTCGCTCGTCCCGGGCCTGCTGGCCTTCACCTGCCTGCTCAACGGTGGGTACGCTTCGATCGACTCGCCGGCCCCGTCCTCGACGGTCACGACCTCGACCGTCGACATCCAGGTCACGGTGCCGCTGGCTTCGACCTTCGATCCGAACACGGACGTCACGGTGAACGGGACCGTCGTGCCGGTGACCGGCGGGCTGATCGTGTGGACGGCCACCCTGAACCCGGGATTCCCCTTGCAGGACATCAACGGCATCCGGGCCGAGGTCATCCTGCCGAGCGGAGCGCCGGGGATCACCCAGCAGGCCTTCACCTGGCTGCCCTCCAAGGCGCGGGCGCGGAAGATCACCGACCCGGCCGACCTGATTGGCGGCCCGCTCGCCCACGGCAGGATCGGGGACTACATCATCGAGAACGATCAGGCGCGCTTCATCATCCAGGACGTCAACCAGCGCGATCTGTACAGCGTGGGGGCCTTCGGCGGAAACCTGATCGACGCCGAGCTCAAGGCCAACCCCGACAACGACCACTTCATCGAAACCACGCCCATGTTGAACATCGAGACGGTGATCAACGCAGACACCGTCGACATCCTGAATGATGGTGAGGACGGGCTGCCCGCGGTGATCCGCACCTGCGGTCCCGACGACCTGCTCGACTTCGTGAATCCCTCGACCGTCGTCGCCGAAGCGGGCTTCACGACCTTCCCTCCACTGGCCGACGACAACGATCTCGAGATCTCGGGCTGCACGAGCTTCACCCTCACGCCCGACGACACCCATCTCCTGATGAGCACCGAGGTCTTCAACAACCAGGCCCCGGGTGCGGCGATCCCCGACCTGCCCCTGTGGGTCGGCGATTGGATCAACCCGGCGGGCCAGCTGGACAACTGGTCCAAGGACGAGTCGGGCTGGGGGCTCGGCCTCAACTCGAGCTTCGAGGCGCTCTCCTGGCTGGGCATCGATACGGCCGACGGGAGCGAGTACGCCTGGGTCGGCATCAAGGACCTGGCCATCTCCCACTTCAACTCGGACTACTTCGCGGAGTCGGGCGTCTTCATCACGATCCATCACAACTCGGTGTTGGCCGCGCTCCTGGGCTTCCCCCCGTTCTTCGTCGTGCCCGAGGGCGGCTCCCTGGTCTACGAGCGCGCCTTCGCCGTCGGCGACGGCACGGGCTCGGCCGCGGTGCAGCTCGAAGCGGACGTCACCGGTCTCGCGGTCGGTACCGTCGAGGGTTGTGTCACCGTGGGCGGCGTGGCCCTGGCCGGCTCGCGCGTCTCGATTGGCGGCACGGTGGGCGGCATCTACGCGAGCCTCGATCAGTCGGTCCAGACCCGGGCCGGCGCCTGCCCGAACTACAGCGCACCCGTTCCGGCGGGTAGCTACGACGCGACGGCGGGACGGCTCGGCACGCCCTACGAGGGTGGTGCGGCGACTCCGCCCCTCCAGCCGGTGGTGGTGACCGCGGGCGCCACGACCAGCGGTGTGGACTTCGCGCTGCCGGCCACGGGCCAGCTCCAGGTCAGCGTGACCGACCAGGCCAGCGCTCCGCTGCCGGCGAGGGTGGCCGTCGTGGGCTTCGACCCGAGCCCCGAGATCATCAACACGGGTGCGAGTCTGCCCGGCTTCGGGGCCCCGAACTTCGGGCTGCTCCACGACGTGGACGATGGCCTGCAATTCGGTCTGGTGGCCTTCGGCTACACGGATGTCACCGGCAGCACCACCTTCGACGTCGAGCCGGGCAGCTACCAGGTCTTCGTGAGCCGGGGCACCGAGTGGTCGCTCTTCGACACGCCGGTGACCATCAGCGCGGGAGCCGTCTCCAACGTGGCCGCCCAGATCGCGCCGGTGCTCGACACCGCGGGCTTCGTCTCCTCGGACTTCCACGTCCACGGCATCCGCTCGGCCGACTCGCGGATCCCCGACGGGCGCCGGGTCGAGCAGTTCGCGGGCGAGGGCGTCGAGAACATCGTCATGACCGACCACCACGTGCACACCGATCTGAGCGCGGAAATCGCCTCGCTCGGGCTCGGCGCCTTCGTGACCTCGACCATCGGTGAGGAGATCACCACCTTCGATTACGGCCATTTCAACGGCTATCCCTTCACGATCGACGCCAGCAAGCCTTCGGGCGGCTCGACCGACTGGGGCCAGGCCGCGCCGGTCGGCCAGGACTTCCCTTCCTACGGGAACTACAACGCCACGCCGAGTGAGATCTTCACGCTGGCGACCCTGGGCGCGCAGTCGACCCCCGACACCACCATCCAGGTCAACCACATCAACAGTCACTTCGAGCCGCTCCAGATCGATACGTCGGTGGCGGGGGCGGTCTCGGACGGGCTCGACGCCGCCGAGCGCGCCGCCCTGCGTCTCCCCGTCGGCCCCAACCTGTTCCAGCACTTCCCGGCCCTCGAGCTGTGGAATGGCATGGACCGCGGGCACCAGAGCGAGTTCCTGGACGGGCGCATCGGCGTCTGGTTCAACCACCTGAACAAGGGGCTGCGCACGACGGTGATCTCGGACACGGACACCCACGAGTACACGAACCTGCGCACGGCGGG
>NYZB01000253.1 GCA_002687015.1 Deltaproteobacteria bacterium | reverse complement strand
GGTGGTCGCGCGCCAGGGCGGGCTCTCGCTGGAGCGGCTGCTCCTTTGCCCCGAGGGCGAGGCGCCCTGGGTCCTCGTCCGCGTCCGACTCAGGAACACAGGAGAGACGCCCCGACGGCTGCAGCACCGCGAGGAGTGGGCGGTCCTTCCCCGCTTCACGAACTTGTTGGGCACCGCCGAGAGCCGCCGAAGTCACGCGGAGAGCGCCCTGGCCTACGACGTGGAGAGCTCGACCTCGCGCCTTCTCGCCGTCGAGCGCCGCCTCGCAGCGGCGGGCGAGGAGCCCCGCATCGGTCCCTTTGCACAGGTCTTCGGCCCGTCGCTGGACATCGGACTGGAGGCGCTCGGCTCGACGTCGGCCCTGCCCTCCCACGACGGCCAGGCCCACCCCACTCTCACGCTGACGAGCGAGCTCGCACTGGACCCCGGGGCGACGGCGGAGCTCTGGTTCCGATTCGGCGTGCTGGACGCTTCCGACGAGAGGGCGGAGGAGCTGGACCCGAGTGCGCTACTGGAGAGGAGTCTCGCGCGGCTGCGCGAACGGCTCCCACGCGCTCGCGCCGAGGGCTACCCCGAAGCGGAGCGTGAGATCCCGTGGCACGCGGCACTCCTCACGGGAGGCGCGTGCCGGGACGAAGTGATCGGCGGCTACACGCTGAACCAATCCTCCGCCTACATGCATCCGATCGGCTTCAACGGTGCCGCCCGCGATCCGCTCCAGCACGCGCTTCCGCTCGTCTACTGCGAGCCCGAGCTCGCCCTCGGTGTCCTGCGAAACACCTCGGCCTGGAGCGATCCCAGAGGTGAGCTTCCCTACTCGTTGGACGGCGCGAAGCGCCCCGCAGCGCTCGGGTTCGAGCCCTCGGACCAGAACCTCTGGGCCCTGGCGCTCGCGGCCGAGTACGCGGCTGCGACCGGCGACCTCGAGGCCTTCGAGGCCCAGCTCGACTACCACCCGATCTACGGCGCCGGCGCCGTGGCGCTTGCTGAGAACCTGCGCCGGCAGTTCGGGTACTTCGCAGAGGGCGTGGGCCGGGGGGAGCAGGGACACGTTCGCATCCTGAACGCGGACTGGAACGACACGGCGATTCCCCTCTCCGGGGTGGATCCGGAGACGATGAAGGCCGAGGGGGAATCGGTGCTCAACTCGGCCATGGCCGCCTGGGTGCTCCCGACCTACGCCGGCCTCTGCGATCGCCTCGGTGACTGCGAGACGGCTGCGGCAGCACGCTCGCTCGGCGAGGAGCTGCGCGCCGCCGTGGCGCGCGAGTGGAACGGCCACTGGTTCCGCCGCGCGTACGGACCGGGGGCGCCGCCTGTCGGCGACGAGGACTGCTGGCTCGAAGTCCAGCCCTGGGCCGTGCTGAGCGGTGCCGCCGATGCCGAGCAGACGCGCGCCCTGCTCGCGGGAATCGACCAGAGGCTGCGTGGCGACTCGCCCCTCGGCGCCCGCGTGCGCTGGCCGGTCGACCTGGCCAGCGACGTCATGGGCGGCCCGGGGGAGGGCGCAGGAGGTGGCGGAATCTGGTTCTCGATCAACATGACCCTCGTCTGGGCTGCGGCCGGCGTGGATCGGGAGCTGGCGTGGGACGAGTGGCGCCGCATGACGCTGGCGAATCACCAGCGCCACTATCCGGGCGTCTGGACGGGGACGCTTTCCGGGCCCGATGCCTACAATGGCATCGAGTCGAAGAGGCCGGGTGAGACCTGGGGATCGAAGCTCCTCTCGATGCAGGCCAATGCCGTGAACAACCAGCACAGCCACTCCCAGCCCCTGCTCTCGTACCTGCGCTTGCTGGGCGTCGAGCCGCTGCGCGACGGGCGGCTGCGCGTCGGCGGCGGGGCGAGCTTCACCAGCCGCAGCTTCCGGCTCGCTGGGGATGGTCACGGCAGTCTGGAGGCGCTCGGCCCGGTGGTGCTGGAGACGAAGTTCGGAGAGGTCCGCGGCGGACCGGGGCGGGTCGAGTGGTAGGCCCGCCTCTCTTCACGATCGGAGGCCCCGCCCGTGCTCGCCGCGAGAGAACCGGCGGAGGGCTCGCGCCCGCAGTGAAACCGGTGAGAGCGTGAGCCCCGACCAGGCATCGCCTCTCTCGACCGTCGACGCCCCGGTCCACCCCACACCCGGGCGCTTCGGAACCTGGGGCGGTGCGTTCCGGCCCTTCTTTCTCGGCGCCGCGATCTACGCCGCCCTCGCTGTGCCCCTTTGGACGGCGATCTGGCTCGGTGGCCTGCCAGCACCGGGGTGGCTCCTGCCCACCTGGTGGCATGGGCACGAGATGATCTTCGGGTTCGTCGCTGCGGCGATCGCAGGCTTCCTGCTCACGGCCTCACCCGTCTGGACGGGGGGCCGTGCCATTTCGGGCGCTCCCCTGGCGGGACTGGTCGCGCTCTGGGTCGCAGGGCGAGTCTGCATGGCCCTTGGCGGAGCCCTGCCGACCTGGGTCGTCGCGGCCGTCGACGTGGCCTTCCTTCCCGCCGTCGCGGGGGTCGTCACGCGCACGCTCTGGGGCTCGGGACAGCACAGGAACTATGCCATCGTCGGAATCCTGGCCCTCCTCGCGACGGCCAACGGCGCCATGCACGCCGAGGCGCTCGAGCTCACCGCGGGAACGGCGGCCCGGGCGCTGCGCTTTGCGATCGACGCGGTGATCGTCCTGATCCTCGTGGTTGGAGGCCGCATCACACCTGCGTTCACGCAGAACGCATTCCGGCGCAGCGGCATCGAACGATCCGTTGGGTCCTGGCCCTGGCTGAACGGCCTGGTGATCGGAGCGGCCGCCGCCCTTGCATTGGCGAACCTCGCGACCGTGGGGACGACGACGACCGGCGTCCTCGCCGGGCTGGCAGGGCTCGCCGCAGCCGCTCGACTCGGCGGCTGGCAGAGCTGGCACACGCGGTCGGACCCGCTTCTCTGGTCGCTCCACGCGGGATCCGCCTGGGTGGCGTTCGGGCTGGTGTTGGTCGGAGCCAGCGATCTCGGAGTCGCCATTCCCCGCGCGGCGGGCTTGCACGCGCTCACCGCGGGCGCGATGGGGGCCACCATCCTCGCCGTGGTGACACGGGTCGGCCTCGGTCATACGGGGCGCCCGCTCGAGCTCCCCGATCGGGTCGTCTGGTGCCACGCGCTGGTACACGCGGGAGCGCTTGCGCGGGTCGCGGCGCCCTTTCTCGGGGGCGGCGGACAGCGCGCCTTTCTGCTGGTGGGCGGGATCTCCTGGGCCGCCGCGTTCGGGGTCTTCGCGGCTCGCTACTGGCACATCCTCACGAAGCCGCGGCCGGACGGAAAGCCGGGATAGATCCACCCGCGCGAGGCCGGTGCGCCGGTTGGATTCCGGTTGAGCAGGGCGTTCATGTGGCATCTTGCCACATGAACGGGCGAACTCCGACTCGTGGAGCCCCCAGACCCCGATTGAGCCAAGAGGCCATGACAGGGGTCATACGGGTTTGCTGGAGGACAGGCTAAGCTTGGGCCGGAGGGAACGCTTGGCCGATACACGGCTGATGAACCCTCAGGAGGGCCTCGGATGGCCTCTGGAACCCCTGCTGTCGTCGTCGCTCGAAGAGACGGGACCCTCATTGCCCAGAATGCTCCCTCCCGCCGTTTGATGGGACCCGGGACGGGCAAGCTCTGCTGGGACGTGGTGGGCGGCCTGGACGAAGCCGAAGGGCTTCCGTGTCAGACGAACTGCGTGGGGCGCCTGCTGAACGACGGACTGGAGCGCACGCAGCGGGCCGACCTCAAGCTCGCGGGAAGAAGCCATCGCCTCACCTGCGTGCCGGTCAACGACTGCGTCGTCTGCGTCCTCAACTGCGGCGCCGATCGGGATCCGGACAAATGGCAGCTCTTGACGCACCGCGAGCAAGAAGTGCTCTCGCTTCTCGCCGAGGGTGACGAGACTCCGGCCGTCGCGGAAAAGCTGGAGGTCAGCGAGTCCACGGTTCGCACCCACGTCGAGAAGATGCGCTCGAAGCTCGGCGTCAGGACGCGCGCCGCCCTCGTGGCTCTGGGCTTCCGCCTCGGATACCTGACCTAGACCGCTCCACGTCCCTCTGCTTCGGCTGGGCTCCGGCGACAGACTTCCAGGGTCTGCGACCGTGGAGCCTTCCTATGCACGAAGCGGCACTCGGTCACTCGAAGTAGCCGAGCTCGCGACCCAGGAAGAAGAGGGAGATGAGGATCATGGGACCGGCCGTGACGAGGAACATGCCTACGGCCGTTCGCACCCAGAACTTCCGGTCGCCGCCATCTCGCTCGATCAGGGCGAAGAGACCCTTGATGGCGCGCTCTTCGAGCTTCGCGAGGGTCGCGTTCCGGTATGCGTGGTCGTCTTCAGTGGCCATTCCGGCCTCCATCGGGGGTGCATCCAGAGCCTACCATGAATTCGGGGCACGCCCCTTTCCCGCAGGAGTCCCGGTTGCAAGGCCTTCTCGCCCGGTCGGCTACCCGTACTGCGTGAGCTCCTCCGCACTGGCACCCGCCCGGTAACGCGCCAGTACGTCTTCGGGATCGAAGGGGATTCCGATCGGGTTGGCCTCGAAGACCTCGGACCGCACGAAGTCCCTGGCCTCGTCCATGCTCATCGTGTCGATCTGTAGCTCGACGTTGTTGCCATCCGGATCCCGGTAGTAGAACGAGAAGGTTGGCCCGTGGTGGATCGAGAGGGCGGGAGCGATGCCCTGATCGCGCAGCCGTTCGTAGGTGTCGATCAGGTCGTCGAAGCCCGCGTACGTGAACGAGAGATGGTGGAGCTGCTGTCCGGCCCGTTCCCCCGGTGTGAATCCGGGGGTCTTGATGAAGACGACGCGATGGTGCTCGTCGTCGTAGGTCGTGAAGCAGGCGAGGTCGTTCTCGAAGACCACCTCACTCTGGAGAACGGCTGCATACCAGTCGCGCATCCTCCCGATGTCGTCGGTCTGGATCGCGACGTGGGCCAGCTTGATCGGGGAGACCATTCCGTTCCTTCCCTTCGTCAGGCGGGGCGCAGCCGGGGGGACGCGGCAGGACGGAGCTCGGTCGGGCGCGCGCCCAGGCGGATCAGCCCTCGTTCACTCCCACCTCTCCGCCAGGCGCTGGGCCAGGGCCCGCTTCCATTCCTCCATGGGCTGGAAGTCCGGAGTTCCCCCGTAGGTCGTCTCGGTCTGGGCCAGGATCTCCTCGTCGGTCTGCGATAGATCCAGGGCATCGACCACCGGCTGGCGCACGTGCCAGGGCGTGTCCACGAAGCACTCGATGAGGTTTCCCTCCGGGTCCGGGAAGTAGACCGACCAGCCGCGCCCATGGGTCATCGGCATGAAGCGCGTGACGCCCGCATTCTCGGCCGCCGCCTTGATGGCCCGCAGCTCCGTCAGGTTCTTCACGTGGAAGGAGATCTGGTTGAGCACGCCCCCCTCGATGCCGCCGTCCTGCCGACCCTCCACCAGCGCGATCTGGTGGTGCTCCTCAGGGTCGGAGCTCAGGAACACGATCTCCGGGTCCCCGGGGATCGGGAGCTTGCCGCGATCGGTGATGTCGAGACCCAGGAGCTCCGTGTAGAAGGCCACCATGGTCTCGATGTCGTGCACGTGGAAGCCCACGTGGCTGAAGGAAAGACGCGGGATGTCGGCCATGACTCTACTCCTCGATGGGTCGATGGTTCATCTTCGGTCGCACCGCGGTCCGTTCATCTCCAGCGGTGTGTGCGCGATGCGGGCGGCTTCGGGGGCGTCGACACCGAGGCTGCGGAGGACCATCTCGGCGGTGAGCTCCACGGCCTCGTCGCCGACCCTCCCCTCGTCGAGCGCAATGAGCACGCCCGTCATCGCACCGTCGACGAAGCTCCAGATCGCCCGTCGATCCGCCGCGCGGAAGCGTCCGCTGGCCAGGCCGCGGTCCATGTCCTCGACGGGCGGCGCGCCCATCCCCTCGTCCATCTTGCGGAAGGGCGTCCCCGATCGAAACACGTACCAGTTCCAGAGCGGGTCGCCGACGATCGAACGCAGGGCGATGCGAATGCCGGTGGCGAGGCGCAGGGCCGGGTCTTCCGCGCCTCGCGTCACCTGGTTCACGCGCTCGTGGAGGCGATCGGCCAGGCGGTCGACGACCGGGCGCAGGACGTCGGCCTTGGCGTCGAAGTGGAGGTAGAAGGTGCCGTGGCCCACGTCGGCGTCCTCGGTGATGTCGTGGATGGTGACGGCATCCACCCCACGCTCGCGCATGAGACGCTCGGCCGCTGCCACGATTCGCGCCCGGGTTTCCGCTCGGCGCCGCTGGGTGCGAGTCGTCTCCTTCGGGGTGCCGGGGTCGAGCTCCATGAAAAGGAGTATGACGAACTTCAGAATTGACACAAGTCCAGATTTGACTATAGTCGGGATCAGCTTGAACCCTGGAGGTCTCCCATGAAGCTCGAAGACGTCGCCCCCACCGCCCGCGCCCTGGTTCCGGCCGCCGCCGAGCGGGCCGAAAAAACCGAGGAAGCACGCCGACTTCTCCCCGAAGGAGAGCGCGACCTGCGCGACGCCGGCCTGTTCAAGATCGTCCAACCGAAGCGCTTCGGGGGCTTCGAGCTCGATCCGGTGTCGATCGTTCGGGCGACCTCCGAGGTCGCCCGGGGTTGTGGATCGACCGGCTGGTGCCTGGGGATCCTGGCCATCCACAACTGGATGCTGGGTCTCTACGACGAGCGGGCCCAGGAGGACGTGTGGGGCGAGGACCCGGGGACCCTGCTGGCGGCCTCCTTCGCCCCCACCGGATCCGCCGAGCGGGTCGAAGGCGGCATCCGGGTCAGCGGCCGATGGTCGTTCGCGAGCGGCTGCGACGCCTCGCGCTGGATGATGGTGGGCGCGGTGGTGCCCTCCGAGGGTCCCATCCCCGACCTGCGCATGTTCCTCGTACCCCAGTCCGAGTACCGGATCGACGACAACTGGCACGTCAGCGGGCTGGCGGGCACGGGCAGCAAGGACATCGTGATCGACGGGGCGGTCGTGCCCGAGTACCGGGCCATTTCCCTCATCGACGCCTTCAACGGCCGCTCTCCGGGCCAGCAGCTCTACTCGGACAGCCCCCTCTTCCGCGTGCCCTTCGGGACGATGCTGCTCTTCGCCCTGGCCGGGCCCGCCCTCGGGCTGGCGCGGGGGGCCTACGAGGCCTTCATCGAGCGGGCCAAGGTCCGGCAGATCACCTACAGCGCCGAGAAGGTGTCCGAGCAGGCACCCGTCCACGTGCTGCTGGGCGAGGCCAGCTACATGATGGACGCGGTGGACCTTCTCTGGGAGCGCGACCTTGCCGAGATTGCCCAGCAGACGCGAGAGAAGCACGAGTTCACCATGGAGGAGCGCGCGCGCCACAAGCGCGACGTGGGCCTGGGCCTGCGCTCCTGCCACGAGGTCACCGTCAAGCTCGCCGCCGCCAGCGGGGCCCACGGCATCTTCAAGTCGAGCCCCATCCAGCGCGCCGTCCGGGATGCGCAGGCCATGACGACCCATGCGGCCCTCGATCCCCTCATGGGCGCGCGCACCATGGGGCGCGTCGCACTCGGGCTCGATCCCGCGACCATGCTCGTCTGAGCGCTCCAGCCTCGGAGAGCGGGGCCGCGTCTCGCCCTCCGAGCTGGAGAGCGCGCTCGACGACGGTGCTGCCGCGGACGTGCGCGCCCGGCGGCGCGCGTCGAGCTTTTCCCAGGGGCTGCTAGGATCCCGGGTCGCGAAACGCCCGGAGGCCCCCCGACCATGAAGACCGAACTCTGCGAGAAGCTCGGCATCGAGTACCCCATCTTTGCCTTCACCCACTGCCGCGACGTGGTCGTCGCGGTCAGCAAGGCCGGGGGTTTCGGCGTGCTCGGGGCCGTGGGCTTCAGCACGGAGCAGCTGCAGACCGAGCTGGATTGGATCGACGCGCACATCGGCGACGCATCCTACGGCGTCGATACCGTGATCCCCCAGAAGTACGAGGGCATCGGAGAGATGGACCCGGAGAAGCTGCAGGCGCAGCTCGCGGCCCAGATCCCCGACGAGCATCGCAAGTTCGCATCGGATCTCCTGGCCGGTCACGGCGTGCCCGAGATGCCCGAGAGCGAGAAGATGCACGAGCTACTGGGCTGGACCCTCGCCACGGCCCTGCCTCAGGTGGAGGAGGCGCTCTCGCGACCCAACGTGAAGCTCATCGCCAATGCCCTGGGCACACCGCCCACGGAGGTCGTGGACCTGATCCACGAGAAGGGCCGGATCGTGGGCGCCCTCTGCGGGAGCGCCAAGCAGGCCTTGTCGCACAAGAAGGCCGGCCTCGACTTCATCATCGCCCAGGGCTACGAGGGTGGCGGCCACACCGGCGACGTGGGCAGCATGGTGCTCTGGCCCGAGGTGATCGACGCCGTGGGCGATACCCCCGTCCTGTGCGCCGGTGGGATCGGCTCGGGCCGCCAGATGGCGGCCGCCATGGCGATGGGTGCCGCCGGGGTCTGGACGGGCTCCATCTGGCTCACCGTCAAGGAAGCCTCGAATGCGCCGGCGCAGAAGGAGACCTATCTCGCCGCCGGCAGTCGCGACACCGTGCGTTCGCGCTCGGTCACCGGCAAGCCGGCTCGCATGCTGCGCAACGACTGGACGGAAGCCTGGGAGCGCGACGACACCCCGGACCCGCTGCCCATGCCCATGCAGGGCATGGTGACCTCGGACATGATGGTGCGCACCCACGTCTACGCCGACAAGGCCGAGACCCAGGCCGTGGCCTTCAACCCGGTCGGTCAGATCGTGGGCCGCATGAACCAGATCCTGCCCGCCAAGCAGGTCATCTCGAACCTGGTGGACGAGTACTACGACGCCACCGACCGACTGCAGAGCCTGAGCCCGGACGCGTAGCCGGGCGAGGGCTGCTCGGTCCTTCCGGGCTCTTCCACGGGTCGCTAGTTGAAGGCCTCGGCCCGCCTGGTCAACTCGTCCAGACCCGGCTCGTCCGGGTTCATGGGCTTGCCTGGGTGGATGATGCAGACCTGGCAGGCCTCGGCTGCTTCGACGAGCTCCCGGTAGGTGCCCGCTGTGGGATCCACGATGTGGGCTTGCTTGTTCTCGTCGTACGCGAACATCCGGCTGTTCAGCACAGTGCACTCGTCGCAGGTCGTGCAGCGGGGCGTCTCGATGTAGGGCTCGTCCGAGGAACGCGGCTCCGTCTCGGTATCCGTCTCCGGCTCTGAGGGCTGCATCACCAGCGGCGCCGCTTCCCCCGCCGCCGTCGCGGGCGGGGCCACGGCCGCTCTGGGCTCTCGAAGGGCCTGCTCCCTCAGCTCGTCCAGCTCGCGCTCCCTCTCGTGCTCCCAGGTCTCTCTCTCGCGCTCGAGCAGATTCAGGGCATGGGAGTTCTGGATTCCGCCCAGCTCCTGCAAGCCACGCCACATCTCGGCGCAGCGGCGCGTGGCCCGGATGAGCTTCTGGTCGACGACGAGCTTCTGGAGGATGTCGTTCTCGTCCACCACCGAGACGTAGGGAACCGCGCGGGCGGCTTCCTCCTCGGCCAGCCCGAGATATTCCCGCACGGGGATCAGGCTCTCGTCCCAGTCCTCGCGGGGAATGGGCGCGAAGTGACCGGCGTAGCGCCTGTCGGAGGCGACGAAGTCCGCGAAGGTGAAGGCGATCTCCTCCGACACCCGTTGAAGATCGGCATCCTCGTACGAGAAGGAATGGACCGGCCAGTCGGCCTCGGCCTGGGAGTTGCCCGTGACCTCGAAGCGCGATGCCCAGTCCCCTCCCGCCCCGGGGTCGTAGGCGAGCACCGGGAAGGCGCGTGATTGCACCGCAGAGGCCGCTTCGAGGTAGGGGGGAAGATCCGGGGCGTTCTCCACCGCACCTGTGAAGACGCTGAAGAGGGCCGGCCCCGGGTAGGTCAGGCCGCCCAGGATCCGGTCCCTCATCTGATAAAGGTCGGAGCTGGGCGACTGCAGGACGAAGCAGCTGTTCAGTCCGACGGCCATGCTGGCCAGCTGCATGCCCCGAACACCGAGGGCGAATTGCCCGTCCCCGAGTGAGGGCTTGCCCAGGATGTCGCTCGTCTGGACCAGGATCTTCAAGGGCAGGCCGGAGGAGAGCACGTCGATGAGCCGGGCCTTCTCGCGTTCCTCGCAATCCTTGTCGTGGAGGCGTATCAGGTAGGAGGGGAAGCGCGCCAGATCCTCGGGCGTGAGCGAGGTCTCGCCGAAACGACCGAAGAGAGCGTCGTGCTCCGACTCGCGGTAGCGGTTCTCGAGCTCGAGCTCGGCGATCGCAATGGCCTTCAGGAGCTCGAGCATCTCCGGAACCCGCTCTCGGAAGACCTCCCACGCCCGCGTACAGCTGTCGAAGACGAAGGAGTGCGGAGCAGCCTGGTCCCTGGTTCCCTCGGCGTCGGTCGGGAGCGCAAAGAAACGCTGGGATTCCAGCACGGAGAGGACGGAGCGGATCCGCTCCCGCCTGCTCTCGGAGAGCGATCCCTCGGAGGACGAGGTCTTCAGCACCCGCGACAGCGCCTCGAAGTCGAAGCTCTCCTCGAAACGGATTCCCACGGATCGTCTCAGGTTCTTCGGCGCCTTGGCCTCCTCCGACTTCTGGAAGTCGGCTTTCAAGATGTCGGAGAGCCTGAGAAGGAGCCCCTCGATCTCTTCCAGAGCCCGACGGCTGCGCTCGTGCTGAACCGCGTCCCAGGCGTGTTGGAAGAGCTGGCTGGGGGTGCCGTCGTCGCAATCGATGACCCGTCCATCGACGAGCCCTGCAGCCTCCGCCTGGCCGAAGCTCTCCCTCAGCTGCCCGGCGGCTTCCTCGTCGCACTGGGAGAGGAGCTCGTGCTCCGCCAGGCGCCAGAGCTCGGAGAGCGTGGCTTCGACACCCTCCGCGACCAGGGCCCGCATGGCGGCCTCGAGCCGAAGGAGGTGCTTGCGCAGGCGTTCGCCCTGGCCGCCCTCCGGTGCGATCTCCCGCAACACGGCATCCACCACGCTCGAGAGAGAGCGAACGAAGCCGCCGCCGGCGCTTCCCTCGACCAGCACCAGGGGGTAGTCGTAGCGAAGCTGCGAGAGATCCCTGTAGGGCGCCAGCAAGGCGGAGCGGAGCCTGGAGTCCGCCCGCCGATCGTCGCCCTCCATCTCTCCCGTCAGGTGGAAACGGACCAGCGCGCGAAGCCCAGCACTCATCCCCTTCCCTCTCGGCCTTCGGAGGGCGGCCAGACCGTGAACTTGTCCAGCTCGGCCTCCACGCTCGCCTGGATCTTCTCTGGGCCTGTGATGGGCGGCCCGGAACCAACCACGTCCTCGTAGCAAGGTGCCTCGTCGTTTCGGTACAGGATGCCGACGGGGATCTGATCCTTGAGGGAGGCGATCTCCCTGGCCCGGTTCATCTCACCCGGATCGTGCACCTCTTGCTGCTTGTAGGTCCTCGACAGCTCCGGGCTCGCCTGGATTCCGTCCTCGTGCGTGAGCATGAGCAGGCGATCCGGGTCGTGCATCCAGGGATCGAAGTGGGTGGGCAGGAATTCGGGGCACCTCTGTACCACTCGGATGAAGGAGAGGCCCTTGTGATGAAATGCCTGCGAGATGATCTCGTACAGGACGGTGGGGACCCAATCCACCGCCTGGGCGACGAAGGAGACATTCGCCACGCCGAGCGTCGTACTCAGCGGGTTCAGCGCTTCGAGGTGGGTGCCCCGCGGCGTGGTGTTGCTCTTCAGTCCCCTGGGTGAGGTCGGAGAGGCCTGCTTCTTCGTCAAGCCGTAGATCTCGTTGTCGTGCAGCAGCACCGTCATGTCCATGTTGTAACGGATCGCGTGGAGCCAATGGGCGGCGCCGATACTGCAGCAATCGCCGTCTCCGGTGTTGACGAAGACGTGGAGATCCGGCCTCTTGAGCTTGATGCCTTCCGCGACGGGCAGCGCCCGGCCGTGCAGACCGTGGAACCCGTAGGTCTTCATGTAGTGCGGGAACCTGCTCGAACAGCCGATCCCGGACACGAAGACGAGCTTCTCGAGAGGCAGCTGCTCGTCGCGGCACAGGCGCTGCACCGCCGCGAGGATCGCGAGGTCTCCGCAGCCGGTGCACCAACGGGGGACCTCGGCCTCGTAGTCTTCGAGCTGGTAGTCCTCTCGGTCGGACCATTGCAGGCATCTCGGTGCCGAAACCGACATCGCCATCGCTTCTTCCTTCCCGGTGCTTCCTAGTGCAGTCTCTGCCGGATCACCTCTTCGATGCATCCCGGCTTGATCGGACGGCCTCTGGCTTCGCCCCAGCAGTCGATATCGACCAGACATCGGGCCCGTAGCATCCACGCCAGGCTCGAGTAGCGGCGATTCTCCTCGTCGATGAGCTGGTCTTCCAGGTCGTCACACCAGTTGTTCTCGACCGTCATCACGTGGTCGAAGTTCTGCATCACTTCCTTGATTCCCGACGCCATGGGTTGCAGGAACCTGAGGTGCAGAGAGGAAACGCTGTGGCCATCCGCGCGCACGCGCTGCACGGCTTCCTCGATCGCTCCCTTGGTGCTGCCCCAGCCCACCACCAGGATCTCGCCCTTCTCGTCGCCGAAGACCGAGGGCGTCTTCAGGGTCTTCTGCAAGGCGGCCAGCTTCAGACTGCGACGCCTGATCCCCTCCTCGTTGATCTCCGGGTCGTAGGCGATGTGGCTCTTGCGATCGTGGGCGAGCCCCGTCAGGGTGTGCATTCCGTTCGGCTGGCCGGGAATGAACCTGCGAGCGAGCCCGGTGTCGGGATCCCAGTCGTATGGAGTGACGCCCTTGGGAATGGGGCTCTGGTCCACGGGAGGCGCCAGCCACTCCTCCTGGAAGCGGGGCCGGGGAAAGGGCTGCTGGGCCGTCCCGAGGCTGGCATCCGAGAGCAGCACGACGACCGTGTTGAAGGCCTCCGCGATCTTTCGCGCGGTGATCACGGAGTAGAAGCAGTCCTCGATGTCGGTGGCCGCCATGACCACCTTCGGGGCGTCTCCGTGGCTTCCGAAGCAGGCGGAGAGCAGGTCGCCCTGCTCGGCCTTCGTGGGCTGGCCCGTGGCGGGACCGCCGCGTTGGACGTTCACCACCACCAGCGGAATCTCCGCCATGACGGCCAGGCCGATGCCCTCCTGCTTCAGCGAGTAGCCGGGACCCGAGGTGATCGTCACGGCGCACTTGCCCGCGTAGGACGCTCCAATGGCAAAGGCACAGGCCGCGATCTCGTCCTCCGCCTGATGCACGACGCCGCCGACGCTGCCGAAGACCTCGCTCAGGAAGTGCGACGCCGAAGTGGCAGGAGGGATGGGATACATGGCGCAGACCTCCATGCCGGAGGCCATCACGCCCAGGCCCAGCGCCGTGTTGCCGTTGACGACGAGCCGCGGCTCCTCGGCCGGCTCGGCCGGGACCTTGAAGCGAATGTCGAGATTCTCCTCGGCCCACTCCCAACCCGCTTCGAGCAGACGTTGATTGGGCGCGATCACGCTCTCGCCCTTCTTCGCAAAGGTGGTAGCCACCTGCTCGAGTGCCAGCTCGCGGTCCAGGCTGTAGGTCCTGCACAGCAGGCCCAGCACGAACATGTTCTTGCCACGCCGCGCGTCGGCGACGTGCCGCAGGCACTCGGTCTCCATGGGGATCTCGTAGACCCGGTACCCACCCGCGATCAGCTCGTTGTAGATGGTGGCGTACAACCCCGAGACCTCGGGATCCCGATCCGTGCGCCACTTGCTCTCGAGGAGGATGATGCAGCCGGGCTTCAGCTCGCCGTCCCGAAGCCTGCCGAGAAGCACATGCTCGTTGAAGACCACCACGAGGTCAGCAGCGTCGCCGCCGTTCGTGACGGCCTGCGATCCCAGCCGGATGCGGTTCCCGCTGGCCCCTTCGATGCTCCGAGCCGGCGGCTGGATCTCTGCGGGGATGATCTCGACGGTCCAGATGCCGTTTCCCATCCTCGCCGCGATCGAGGCGAAGGACTGGCCGCACTTCTGCGCTCCCTCACCAGAATCGCTGACGATCTCGACGATGTGCTCGTCGAGGGTCACAGCCGATTCCGCCCCTGCAGCCGCTTCCCTCGTTCCGCCTTGCTTCATCGCAATTCCCACTCCGGCGGCCTACTGCACGCGTACGCGTGAGAAGTTCCGTTCCCCGATCTCGATTCCAAAGAGCTTGCCTTCGTTCCCGATGTGCTCGGGAGCGTAGACGCTCTCGCTGTCGCGGATTCCCAGATAGACCTGCATGCTGCGCGCCGCCTTCCGGCCTGCGCCCATCGCCAGGATCACGGTGGCCGCACCGGTCACGATATCGCCCCCCGCAAACACGCCTGCCATCGAAGTCGCGAGGTCCTCGTCCGCCTCGAGGTAGCCCCACTTGTTCAGTGCGAGCTTCGAGGTCTGTCCGATGACCGGATTTGCATTGGTCCCGATCGCGTAGACCACCGTATCGATCTCGAAGTCGTATTCGCTTCTCTCGATGGGGATCGGGCGCCGCCTGCCCGAATCGTCCGGCTCTCCGAGCTCCATCCGGATGCAGCGCATCGCGCTCACGTTGCCCTCCGCGTCGGCCAGGATCTCGACGGGCGCGGTCAGCCAGTGGAACTCGACCCCCTCCTCCTCGGCATGCCCGATTTCCTCTTCTCTCGCGGGGCTCTCGTCGCGAGTGCGGCGATAGACGCAGTGGACCTTCTCGGCGCCCGATCTCAGACTGACCCGCATCGCATCCATCGCGGTATTGCCCGCGCCGATGACGGCGACGCGGGCGCCGAGATCCAGCGGTGTGTCGTACTTCGGAAACTCCCCGGCTCGCATCAGATTGCAACGCGTCAGGAGCTCATTGGCCGAGAGGACGCCGTGCAGGGACTCGCCCGGGATCCCCATGAAGCTCGGGTATCCGGCGCCGCTCCCGATGAAGACGGCGTGGAAGCCCATCTCGTCGAGCATCTGCTCGAGCGTGAAGAGGCGCCCGACCAGCGTGTTGCACTCGATCTTGACGCCCAGCCGCGTAAGGCTCTCCATCTCGGCGTCGATCACCGAGTTCGGAAGGCGGAACTCCGGAATGCCGTATCGCAGCACGCCGCCGGTGGCGTGCAGGGCCTCGTAGACCGTGACCTCACAGCCCGCCTTGGCCATGTCCGCTGCACAGGCGATGCCCGCCGGCCCGGAGCCCACGATGGCGACCCGGAAGCCGTTGGGCTCGATGTGCGGACTGCTCGTCCAACCCTCTGCGAGCGCCAGATCCCCCACCCAGCGCTCGAGCCTTCCGATGGCCACCGGCTCGAGGGTGTCACCGACGGGACAGACGGCCTCGCACTGGTCCTCCTGCGGACACACCCTCCCGCAGATCGCGGGTAGCAGGTTCGCGTCGGTGAGGATGTCGTAGGAGCTGCGGAAGTCCTTCTCGGTGATCTTCTCGATGAAGCGATCGATGTCGATCGCGACGGGGCAGCTCTTCACACAGGCTGGATCCGGGCACAAGAGGCAACGCTCTGCTTCGAGGAGCGCATCCTCCTTCCCGTAGCCGAGTGCGACCTCGCTGAAGTTCTGCACGCGCAGAGAGGCGTCCTGAACGGGGATCGGCGTTCGCTCCTGGGGAATGGTCCGAATCGTCTTCTTCTTCGCCACTCTCGCTCCACCTCTGCCCTTGCCGCGTCAGCCCTGCCTCGCCCCTGCCGTCGCCTCGGACCAGGCTTCCAGCGCCTGCTTCTCCTGAGAGGAGAAGCGCCGAAGCCGACTCATCAGATCGTCGAAGTCGACCGCATGGCCGTCGAACTCGGGACCCTCGACGCATGCGAACCTGGTCTGGTCACCCACTTTCACCCGGCAGCCGCCGCACATCCCCGTCCCGTCGACCATGATGGGATTCAGGCTGACGGTGGTCTCGATTCCGTGGGGACGCGTTGTCTCGGCACAGGCCTTCATCATGATGGGCGGCCCGATGGCGACCAGCCTGTCGACGTCGGCGTGCCGCGCGAGGGCCTGCTCGATCCCGTCGGTGACCAGCCCCTTGATGCCGGCCGATCCGTCGTCGGTGCAGATGATGAACTCGTCGCAGTACTCCTCGAACTTCTCCTGCCAGAAGACCAGCTCGCGGTTCCTGAAGCCGACGACGCCGATCACGTAGGCGCCGCTCTGCTTGAAGGCGCGGAGCTGCGGGTAGATCGGAGCCACACCCAGCCCGCCACCCACGCAGACGACCTTCTGCGCCTTGCCGATCTCGCTCGGGATGCCCATCGGTCCGACCAGCGCCGAGAGCCGGGTTCCCACCTGGCAGCGCTCCTGCATCTCCCTCGTGGTCTTGCCGACCGCCTGGACGACCAGGGTGATGGTCCCCGCGCTGCGGTCGAAGTCCGCAATGGTCAGTGGGATGCGCTCGCCCCGCTCGTGGGAGACCACGACGACGAACTGGCCCGGAGCTGCCGCCCTGGCGAGCATCGGATGGTGGACTTCGAGCAGGTAGGTGACGTCCGAGAAGTCCTCTCGCGCTGTGATCTCGAACCCGGCTGACGACGCGGATCCGGATTCGGAAGGCAGCGGCGCCCCGCATGCACGGGCAAGGGCCTCATCCTTGCGCGCGCGGGCCTCTGCGATCCTCCCGCGGAACTCCGCCACGACCTCGGCGCGCGCAGCCCTGGCGGCCTCGAGGTCCGAGGTGTGCAGGGAGCGGCGCAGGTCGTAGCCCAGCACGTCGCGAAGGGTCCGCGGCACGGTGATCTTGACCCACCAGGTCTGATCCCGCTTGAAGAGGTACTTCGTGTCGCTCATCGGGCCGGGGCCGTCGGGCGGGCCAGCATGCAGCGTGCGGGGCGCGGGGGCGTGCACCCGCCCAGAGGATCGGCGTGTCGTGCCCGAATCACGTGTACCTTACGCGACTCTCACCGCCGGGAAGCCAAGGCCTGGGGCGGCTCGAGGCCAGAGTACTCTCTCGAGACTGTACCTTACGCCAGAACTGTACCTTACGCCGGGCCGAGCGCCACGCAAGATCGCCCCGCGACGAGGGGAATAGGCCCCGCCCGCCCCTGTGGGGCTCGTGCTACTGCGGCTGCTCCTTGCACTCGAAGGAGAAGAGACCGCAGATCGATCCCAGATCGCGATCCGTCACCTTCTCGCCCGCATCGGTCAGGTTGCAACCCGCTGGGGCAAGGTCGGTGGTCGTGTTCTCGTAGGAGTCCCGGACCGCGAGAAAGGTGGCATCGCGAACGGGGAAGCGCGCGGACATGCCCTGGAGGCTGACCGAACCCTGGCCGCAGCGAGGCTCAGCTCCCACGGGCGAGACACCTCCCGCGCTGTAGTGATCCGTCTTGCCCACCAGGGACCAGTAGAAGCCGGGCTGCGTGTTGGCGTTGCAGGCCACGAAATCCTCACGCCCTTGCTGGTACTCCGCGCAGGAGACCGAGCTCACAGGGGTCGGCATGGAGCTGAAGGTCGCGATCACCAGGGTGATACCGACCAGTGCCACACCCCCGAGAGTGAGGATGCCCGGGAACGTGCCCCAGAAGGACAAGAAGGTCTTCTCGTTCGTCATGCCCATCGCTGCCTGAAGGGTCGACACCCACCGATCCAGCGACAGGCCGATGGAGAGGGTCGGGTCGAAGTGGGTTGGGGCCTTGAGCCTACCAAAGGTCCTCGCGTGAAGCCGTCGCCTCGTCGGCACCAGGCCTCCCGGACCTCTCGTGACTCTCTTCCGGACCCGCTGCGAGAGGCCACCTCGCGGCCGCGGCCCCGCTCAGGACTGCGCTCGATCCGGCAACACCTCGCTCCGGTTCAAGACCTCGATGCCACCGCGCTCGAAGTGGGCCGCAGCCGCCGCGAGCTTCTCCTGGGGATAGCGGTCGAGGCCGAGCCTGGGCTGACTCCCACGAATGATGTCGATCTTCGCCTCGCCCATGTTGTGGTAGGCGAGCAGGTGGACCCCACTCCGACCGAGCCCGCGAAGGCGCTCGGTCACCCGCTCGAGGTGCAGCGGCGTGTCGGTGAAGCCCGGAACAAGGGGCAGCCGGAACTCGACGGGAAAGCCACCGCCCACGAGCCGCTCCGCATTGTCCGCGATCCGCGGGTAGCCGCCCCCCAGGTGGCGTGCGTGCAGCGCAGGGTCGAGGAGCTTCAAGTCGAAGTACAGGAGATCGAGCTTCCGCAGCATCCCCTCGCACAGCTCGAAGGAGAAGAGGCCGGCCGTCTCGAGATTGGTGTGAATCGCCTGCTCCCGGCACAGGTCGAGCACGCGATCGAGGAAGCGCGGGTAGAGCGCCGGCTCACCGCCCGAGAAGGTCACGCCGCCACCCGAGCTCTCGTAGTAGGGCCTGTCGGCCATCAGCTCCTCCACCAGGCGCTCCGGCGTGTAGGATTCGCCGATCAGGCGAAGAGCGGCGTGTGCACAGGCCGAGACGCAGGCGCCGCAGGCCGAACAGCGCTCGTGAGCGACCCGAAACTCCCCGCGCTCGATCGCGCCGTCGGGGCAGACCTGCTCGCACGCGAAGCTCTGGACACAGCGGTCCCGATGGAAGGCGATGACAGGCCGGGCGTCCTGGGATTCCGGGTTTTGGCACCAGGGGCAGTGCAGGGCGCAGCCCTTCAGGAAGACCAGAGAACGGATCCCCGGACCGTCGTGCAGGGAGAAGCGCTGGACCTCGAATACTGGAGCGGTGAGGGTCATCGTGTCCGCTGCCGGGTGCGATCGATCAGCTCCTGCTGCATCGCGGGCGTGAGGTCGACGAAGTAGGCGCAGTAGCCCGAGATCCTCACGAGCAGGTTCCTGTGGCTTTCGGGATCCCGCATGGCCTCTTCGAGCACGCCGGGGTCCAGGACGTTGACCTGGACCTGCATCCCGCCCTGCTGGAAGTAACCCTTGACGAGCGCTTCGAGGGCCGCCCTGCCCTCGAAGCCGGATACCGTCTCGGCGTCGAACTTGATGTTGAGGTTCACGCCGTTGCCGAATCGCGAAGCCTCGAGACGCGCGACCGAGTTGAGCGACGCGGTCGGGCCCAGCAGATCCGATCCGTCCGCCGGGGCGATGCCGTCCGCCAGCGGCTTGCCAGCGCGGCGCCCCGAGGGCAGGGCCGCCATCCTCTTGCCGAAGCCCTGGTGGCAGGTCATCGAGTAGAAGCCCGGCATCCAGCGGCCACCGCGCGTGTTGGTGTGCTCCGACACACAGCGGTCGAAGAGCAAGGCCACCCGGCCGGCCAGCTCGTCCACGAGCGGATCGTCGTTGCCGAAGCCCGCGATCTTCTGGGCCTTCGCGCGCAGGAGCTCATGGCCCTCGAAATCGACCGCGCAGGCGTTGGCGATCTCCTCCAAGGAGTGCTCGCCCGTTTGGAAGACGAGCCTCTCGATCACGGCGAGCGAGTTCGCGAGATCCGCGACACCCACCCCCTGGATGCCCGACGCGTTGTAGAGCGCCCCGCCGCGCGTGGAGTCCGTCGCGTTCTCGATGCAGCCGCCGACGGCCAGCGATGAGAAGGGGGTGGGAAAGTGCTCCGCATTGGCGCGCTCGATCGCGTCGAGGGAGCGCTTCATGCTCGCGAGCCGATCGCGGGTCTCTTCCTCGAGCCGAGCCAGCAGTTCGTCCATGGAGCCGATCGCGTCGAGCCAGGGGCGCGCGCAGCTCCGGCCCTCCTTCATGCGCTCGCCACCGCCGAGCAGCAGCTCGAGCCCGATCGCCAGGTTGAAGATCGCCGCATCGGAGGAGGTGAAGCTCTCGCAGGAGAGCGCGGGCTCGACGCAGCCGACGGTGGCGTAGTTCCAGACCTTCTCCGGGGCCACGCCTCGGAGGGTCATGGCCGGCATGATCACGTCGTCGTTGTAGAGCGCGGGCGAGCCACTGCCGCCCGCGATGACCTCGACGAGGCGCTGGAGATAGGCCGGATCGGAGACCTTGCTGATCCGTGCGTGCCAGTTGGGCTGCCGGGTCTTGAAGCCCTCCAGCACGTCGAGCAGCAGGTAGGTCAGCTCGTTGGAAGCATCATTGCCCTCGGCGTCGATGCCGCCGAGGGTCAGGGCCTGTCCGCTCGGCAAGCCCGCGAAGAACTCGGTCGCGCGGCTCGAGAAGAGCGGAATGACCTCCGAGAGCTTCAGGCAAAAGGCCGCAAAGAGGTCTCGCACGCGGTCCGCGTCGAAACCCGGGCGCTCCCGCTCCCTGCAGTAGAGGGAGTAGAGGTACTGGTCCATGCGCCCGAGGCTGATGCCCTGATCCACGGACTCGATCTGGATCACGATCTGGAAGAGCCAGATCAGCTGCAGCGCTTCGCGGAGATCACGGGCCGGCTTGCGGGGGACGCGGCCCAGCACCTCCACGAGATCCGCCCTCCCCTGGGCCTCGGCTTCGTCGCGGTAGCGATCGGCGAAGAGCTCGACGGCCTCCAGGGCGACGAGGCTCGCTTCCAGGTAGTCGCCCTGTGCCTCGGAGAGCCCGCCCTCGCTGCGGCGGCGCTCGACCTTCTCCCGCAGCCCCCCGGTCCCCAGCTGGATGATCTCTTCGTAGTTGGGCAGGAAGTGGGCAATGCCCGCCGCCTCGTTGATCACGAAGTGGGCCGCGCCGAGCTGGTCGCGGGCGTAGGCGAGCTTCTCGCGCAGTGGGAAGGCCCGCATCGCCAGGTTGCGATTCAGCCAGTAGGGGATCGCCGAGCGAAACAGGGCCCAACGGGCGCTGCCGCTGACCTGAAGTGGATTCACGGGGCGCTTGGCGAAGCTGAAGAGGTCTTCGAGCATGGCCGAGCCGGCTCGCTCGATGTGGCAGATGGCGCCGATCCGGTGTTCCGTGTGCGACCCGACGATCGGCTCGTCGCCGTGGATCCGAAGCGTGCGCTTCTCCAGGTGGGAGGCCAGGCAATGGGCGGCGCGGAGCTGGGCGGAGGCGTAGCTGCCGGCCTCCTTCTTGTGGAACTCGGTGTAGTGGATCGCGCGCTCTGCCCCGACC
>NYZB01000252.1 GCA_002687015.1 Deltaproteobacteria bacterium | reverse complement strand
CTTCAACGCCGTCTTCTGCCTCTTCGTCGCGCTCGGTTGCATGGTCGAGCTGAAGGCCATTCTCGATTTCTCGGATGCCATGGTCTTCGTGCTCTGCGTGCCGAACGTCTTCGGGCTCTACGTGCTCGCGCCCGTCGTGCGGCGCGAGCTCGCGGCCTACCACTCGCGGCAGGGTTGACACAGGCCGGTCGCTCCCGAGCCTCGCCCCGGATCTCCGATCCCGCTGGAGGGGGGAGGGGTCAAGCCCCGGGACCGAGCAGCACCGAGGCGAGCTCCCGTGCTTCCCGGTCCGCGTCGTGGTTGCACTGCACCCGCATGCGCCCACGGAGACCCATCTCGAGGAGGTGGGAGGCGGGAAGATCCAGGACGCGACGAAGAGAGCCGCCAAGTGCGAGCGGTTCGTCGGGAGGAATCAGCCAGCCCGAGCTCTCGCTCTCGACCAGCTCGTCCAGGCTGCCGACCCGGGTCGCAATGACGGGGCGCCCACAGGCGAGGGCTTCCATGACGACGACGGGAAGGCCCTCGCTCCGAGAAGGAAGGACGAGGCAGCGCGACCCCACGATCGCCCTGCGCACCTCGTCGGAAGAGGCCCAGCCGCACAGCCGGAAGCGCTCTCCATACCCGGACCTCCGGATCCGCTCCTCGAGGCTGCCGCGAAGGGGCCCGTCTCCGAGGAGCCAGGTGTCGAACACACGGCCCTCCCCGAGCAGCTCCAACGCGGCGTCGACCAGCCGGTCGGGCCCTTTGTTCGGAGTGAGGGAACCGACGAAGAGGAGCGGGCCGGAATCGGAAGGCGGCCGGGGTTCTTCCACCAGGTAGGCAGCGTCGAGGCCGCAGCGCACGCGGTGAACCCGGCCCGCAGGAGCCCAGGCTCGCAGGCGCCGGACGCCACCCTCGCTGATTCCGAAGACGGCCTCTGCCAACTCGAGTCGCTCCCGCAATCCGCGAGCCCACGGCTCCCGGAATGGCTCGTCACCGTGGATCGTCACACTGAAGCGCGGCCCGCCGAGCAAACGAGCAAGGGAGGCCACCGTCGTGGAGTTGGTTCCGAAGTGAACGTGGACATGGTCGATGCCGTCGTCGTGCCAGCGCCCTGCGAGCGCCGCGGCCTCGGCGAGGTAGGCCAGCGCGTGGATACGGGAGGGAGCTCCCCATCGGGTGGCGGCCCGCATGGCGGTGGCCGCGCGCGCGGGGCTCGCCAGGGCACCAGCGAGCGCCCGGCCCAGTGCCCGCCCCGGTCGGTCCAGGACGACGCCGGTCCGCCGGGCCTCCTCGAAATCCTGGGCGTCCGCGAGCGGCTCGCGCGACCGACGGATCGAATAGCGCCGGACCTCGTGCCCCAGCGCCTCCACGGCACGCAGCTCGCGCCGGATGAAGGAATGGGTCGGCGCGGGATACTGGTTGACGAGATACCCAAGACGCACGTGCTTTATGGTAGTTTGGCCCCACTCGAGTTCTAGGGAATCGACGCTCGTGCGCGTGCTGCTCGTGGATCTCAACAATTTCGCGCGTTATCCGACCGTCGCGATCGGGCTCCTGGCGGCTCTGCTGCGCGAGCGGGGCGAAGACGTGGAGGTGTTCTCTCCGCTCTCGGTCGGCGCCCCCGGTGTTCCCCGCGAGCCCCCTCCGCGTGCTTGGGGCGCATGGGAGGCCCGGGCCCGCCATTGGACCGCCACGACCCCGAACGTCGCCGTCCGGCATCTTCGTCGAGGCCTGGAACGGCGCAGCCTCCCGATCCGCGGGGGGCGCCGGCGAGCCTTGCTGGCGCACTTCGACCGCCTGCTCGCCAGCGGTCCCGAGGTCGTCCTCGTCTCCACGTACCTGATGTACTTCGATCTCTGTCGGGAGCTCTCCCGCCGTTGCCAGCGCGCCGGGGTGCCGCTCCTGCTCGGCGGAAGTGCCTTCAGCCAGCCGGACGTGGTGAACGCCTGGTCGGAGGTGGGGGCTGCGGGAATCGTCGGCGGCGAGGTCGAGCCCTTTCTCCACGAGCTCGTCCGCAACGCAGCCGAAGGCGAGCCGCTCGACGCCTTTCCCGGCGTCACGCCGCGCGGGGCTGAGGCTTGTCCGCCGGCCCGCCCGCTCGACGATCTCGACGCGCTCCCCTTCCCCGACTACCGCGACTTCCCCTGGCATCTCTACCCGAATCGCATCACGCCGATCCTGAGCGGAAGGGGATGTGCATGGGGCGTGTGTGGCTTCTGCTCCGACGTTACCAGCGCCACGGGTCGCAGCTTCCGCAGCCGCTCTCCCGAGAACCTCCTCGAGGAGCTCGAGACGCAGGCCGAGCGCCAGGCCTCCCGCCTCTTCGTGTTCACCGACCTGAAGATCAACTCGGACCGGGGGATGTGGGCCGCCCTGCTCGGGAAGCTCCCGGAGCGAATTCCGGGTGCGAGCTGGGTCGGCTCGGTCCATGTGGACGGCGACGGGAGCGGCGGTCTGCATGCGCGGGAGCTGCAGGCCGCACGCAAGGCCGGAATGGTCCGCCTCACCACAGGCCTCGAGTCAGGGAGCCAGCGTCTGCTCGACCGGCTCGCCAAGGGCACGGATCTGGAACGCAGCTCCCGTTTTCTGCGCGATGCCGGGGCCGCTGGAATCAGCGTGCGGGTCACGATGATCGTTGGGGCGCCGGGCGAGGAGGTGCAGGACGTCGACGCCTCCGCCCGCTTCCTCGAGGAGCACCGGAACGCAATCGAGCGGGTGACGCTGAACCGCTTCCAGCTGATGACCGGCACGCCCCTCCACCTTCGATGGAAGCGCGAGCCGGAAGGGCACAAACTGCGAGCGGTGGAGGCGCCTCGGGACGGCACCGTCGAGCTGGTGTCGGACAGGGCGCTCTCCTCGCAGCACCGTGCTGCCGTCGGCCGACTGATCGATGTCGTCCACCGCATCAATCGCCGTGCGCTGCGGGGGGCGGCCCGGCGCTTCGAAGGTGTGATGTAGGATCGGATTCAGGGCCGCAAGTCGTGGAGGGCACCTTCGCGACCGGCGACTTCTGGAGCGGCGGGAAGTCCTTCACGCTGGTCCCCGAGCCCTGCGCCCTGGCTCTCTTCGCATTCACGACCGCGGCCCTGGGGAGCCGCGGCGGCTTCGGCCTCAGATCCAGCCCAGCACGGCTCCGAAGAGGATCAGGCAGGCGGCGTCGAAGGCGAAGATCGATCCGACGGTGATGGCCTGGCTGCGAAGGCTCTCCATGTCGTGCACCCAATAGGCGACGAGGTAGAAGTGGAGATAGCCGAACAGGAAGATCGGGATCGGACTGCTCGCGCTCCACCACGCGTAGTCCCAGGTCAAGGCGTCGACGGAATTCAGGAAGATCTCGACGATCACACAGGCCGCCGAGTTGATACCCGCCAGGAACCAGCGGTTGGGGATCCCCATGATCCGGAGCGACTTGTCCGCCGGGAGCAGCTTCGCGCCATAGATCCCCATGAAGGCGAACATCATGCAGATCTCGATGTTCAGTCCGATCAGGATCACGAAGGCGCTGTCGCCGGGCGTGGCCCACATCGGCGCGTACTGCGTGAAGTGGAAGACCAGGCCGTTCCAGATCTCGTTGAACCAGTCCATGCCCCAGAAGGCGAGTCCGGCGAAGAGCACGTTCCAGTTCCGCCGCTCGATCTCGACGGAATAGATGTAGAAGACGAGCACGAGGATCGGGATGACGTACCACTCGAAGTGGCTGCCATCGCGCAGCCTGTCGAGAGCCTGGGATGCGAATTCGCTCGGCATCGGGGTCCTTCCGAGGCAGGGTGCGCCCGGCCGGGCGCACCTCGTCTAGGTCTCCTCGAGCCCCCGGGCCATCAGGATCTTCCCCGAGCGGACCAGCTCGAGCAGGCCCTGCGGGCGCAGCAGGTCGATGAAGGCGTCGAGCTTGTCGCTGGCGCCGAAGACCCGCAGGATCAGGGAATCGGTGCCGTAGTCGACGACCTTGGCGCCGAAGTGCTCGGCGATCTGCAGGATCTCGGTGCGAGCATCCAGGTTCGCGGCGACCTTGACCAGGGCGATCTCGGACTCGTAGGAGGCGTCGCCGGTGTGGTCGGTGGCGTGTACGACGTCGACGAGCTTCGAGAGCTGCTTGATCATCTGCTCCAGGGTCGCGAGATCGCCCGAGCAGGTGATGGTCATGCGTGAGAAGTCGCCTTCCGCCGCCGGGCTCACGACCAGGCTCTCGATGTTGTAGCCGCGCCGGGCGAAGACCAGGGCCACGCGCACGAGCACGCCCGGCCTGTTGGCGACGTAGAGGGAGATGGTGTGGATCTCGCGTCGGGGGGCCGGCGCGTCGCTCGTCTCAGGTGCTGCCACTGGGCTTCTCCATCCGCTCCTTGGGCGGCTCGATGATCATGTTCGAGATCGGGGCGCCGGCGGGGATCATCGGGAAGACGTTGTCCTCCTTGGCCACCTCGGCCACGACCACCACCGGGCCGTCGTGGTCGCGCGCCTCCTGGAGCTTGCGATCCACGTCGCCAGGTCGGCGAATCCGGATCCCCTTCACGCCGTAGGCTTCGGCCAGCTTCACGAAGTCCGGGTTGCCCTCCAGGTCGACCCCCGAGAGGCGGTTCTCCCAGAAGAGCTGCTGCCACTGGCGCACCATGCCCAGGTAGTTGTTGTTGATGATCAGCACCTTCACGCCCACCTCGTGGACGGCCGCCGTGGCGAGCTCGCACAGGGTCATCTGGAAGCCGCCGTCGCCGACCACGGCCCAGACCTCCTTGTCGGGGTGGGCGAACTGGGCGCCGATCGCCGAGGGGAAGCCGAAGCCCATCGTCCCGGCGCCGCCGCTGGTGATCCAATGGCGGTTGCTGCGGGTGCGGCAGAACTGGGCGGCCCACATTTGATGCTGGCCGACGTCCGAGGTGATGATCGCGTTGCCCTCGGTCAGGGAATCCAGCCGGTCGAGGACGTGCTGCGCGCGCAGCCCGCCCTTCTTCGGGTACTTGAGCGGAAAACGCTGGCGCCATGCGGTGCAGACCGAGAGCCACTCGTCCGTGTCGAGGGCCTCGACCCGCGGGATCAGGTCTTCGACGGTGAGCCTCGCGTCGCCGAGGAGGCACACGTCCGGCCGGAGCACCTTGTTGAACTCGGAGGCGTCCACGTCGATGTGGATCTTCATGGCGTCCACGCAGAACTCGTCCACCTTCCCGGTGATCCGGTCGTCCCAGCGCGCGCCGATCGAGAGGATGAGGTCGCAGGCGTCCACGGCCTTGTTGGCGTAGGCCGTCCCGTGCATGCCCAGCATGCCGAGATGCAGGGGATGGGTCTCGTCGGTGGCGCCCTTGCCGAGCAGGGTGTTCACCAGGGGAGCCCGCAGCTTCTCGGCAAGGGTCATCACCGCCTTTCCCGCATTGGCGATGACGGCACCGTGGCCCACGTAGAGCACCGGACGGCGGGAGCGTCGGATCAGGGCGGCGGCCGCGTCCAGGCTCGCCGACTCGGCGTGTCCGGGCACCGTGTAGCCCGGCAGGTCGACCTCGGCCTCCAGGGAGGCCGTGCAGGGGGCTTCGCTCACGTCCTTGGGCACGTCGATGAGCACGGGCCCCGGCCGGCCCGTCGTCGCCAGGTGGAAGGCCTCGCGCACGATCCGCGGGATGGCCTCCGGGTCGCGTACCAGGGTGCTGTGCTTCACCACGGGATAGGTGATGCCCGTGACGTCAGCCTCCTGGAAGGCGTCCTTTCCCAGGTTGCTCGACAGGGTCTGCCCGGCGATGACCACCACGGGCGCGGAGTCCATCTGGGCCGTCAGCATGCCGGTGACCGTGTTCGTGGCGCCGGGTCCC
Organism: Deltaproteobacteria bacterium; assembly: GCA_002687015.1. Lineage (GTDB taxonomy): Bacteria > Myxococcota_A > UBA9160 > UBA9160 > UBA6930. The sequence continues at coordinate 3,031 of NYZB01000252.1, read as the reverse complement.
GAGGTCACCAGCACCACGCCCGGCTTGCCGGTCGCGCGGGCATAGCCGTCGGCCATGTGGGTGGCCCCCTGCTCGTGGCGGACCAGGATCAGCTTGATCGTCGAGTCCACCAGCGCGTCGAAGATGGGGATGGCAGCGCCGCCGGAGAGCCCGAAGATGTACTCGACGCCCTCCCGCTCCAGGCATTGGATGAGCACTTCGGCGCCCGACGGGCAGTCCGAGAACGGGGTATTGGCCACGGGAACTCCCCTGGTGATGAGCTTGGGGGCAGCGATGCCCATCAAACCATGTTCGCGGGGCATCCTAGGTGACCAATCGAACGAATGGAAGGATAAATTGACATTCCCGTGGGAAAATGGACTTCTTGATGCCATGATTTCGAGTACAATGGCTGTCCCCGAGGGGTATCGATCTTGAAATCAAGCTACCTGTACGACATCACGACCCAGCTGGTGGCGGCGGAGACGGTCAGCCATCAGGCGAGCGCCCCTGCCCTGGAGCTGCTGGGCAGCCACCTCCAGGACTTCGGCTTCGAGGTCGGCCTCCAGCGCTGGGCAGGGGGCCAGAAGGCCAACCTGGTCGCCATCGCTGGACCGCCGGAGCCCGGCGGCCTCGTGCTCTCGGGACATGTCGACGTGGTCCCCTTCGAAGGCCAGCCCGGCTGGAGCCGGGAGCCGCTCGCGCTCGGCATCGAGGATCGCCGCCTCTATGGGCGCGGTACCACGGACATGAAGGGCTTCCTGGGCCAATGCCTGGACGCGGTCCGGCGCCTCGACCCGGCGAGTCTCGAGCGTCCGCTCGTCCTGCTGTTCACCTCGGACGAGGAGATCGGCTGTCTGGGCGGGGATCGCCTAGCCGCCGAGCTCCCCTCGCTGCTCGGGGAGACGCCCGCCCCCAGGCTCGCGTGGATCGGCGAGCCCACCTCCTGGCAGGTCTTCCACGCCCACAAGGGCATCGCGGGCTTCGAGGTGGAGGCGCGCGGCGATGGCGGCCACAGCAGCCGCCCCGAGGAGGGCGTCAACGCGATCGGCGTCGCCGCTCGCGCTCTCGTCGCCCTTGGCGAGCTGCAGGAGGCGCTGCGCTCCGAGGGCGCTTCCGCGGCGATGCAGGCCCTCTTCCCGGACGCCCCCTATGCCACGATGAACTTCGGGACGATCGAGGGAGGCACCGCCTCCAACACGATCGCCGAGGCCTGCCGTTTCACGGTCAGCTACCGGCCGATGCCGGATGACGATCCCCTGGGCGTCTACGAGCGCGCCAAGGCCGCCCTGGCGTCGCTCGAGGCCCGGGACTTCGGGGCCCCTCACCGGGCCGGGAGTCTCGAGGTCAAGGCGCCCTTCGTGGCCCCGGGAGCGCTGGCCGAGCGCCATACCCCCCTCGAAGAGGCGCTGTTCGCCGAGCTGGCCCAGGATCGGAGCGGCGGCGCCCCCTACTGCACGGATGCCGGTCACCTGGCGAGGACGGGCATGTCCTGCCTGATCTGTGGCCCGGGGGACCTCGATCGGGCCCACCAGCCCGACGAGAGCGTCGATCGGGCTGCCTTCGAGGCGGGTCCCGACCACATCCTGGGGGTCGTCCGGCGGCTCCTCGGCGGTCGGCCGCGCTGAGACCAGCGCCGATTCCAGCACGGGTGGATAGCCCCGCAGGGTGATCGTCACTTCAATGCTTCGCGCTTGAGTGGAGGTGGGGGGAACCCGATGAAGAGCGCGTGGCAAACCTGCTGATCATCGATGACTCGCCCCAACAGCGCGCCGCGCTACGGGCCGCGCTCGAGGAGGCCGAGCTCTTCGATCGGGTCCTCGAGGCGGAGGACGGGATCCGGGGCTTGAAGCTCCTGATGTCCGAGCCGGTCGACCTGGTGATCTGTGACCTCGAGATGCCCGGGCTCAAGGGCGACAAGCTGATCCGCATGTCCTCCTCCGCCCAGTCGAAAGAGGTTCCCTTCCTGATGCTGACGGCGGTCGCCGACGCCAAGCGCCGCGCCAGGCTGTTCAGCCAGGGTGCCAGGGACGTCATCTCCAAGCCCTTCCATCCCCTGGACATGATTGCGCGCATCCAGCTGCACCTGGAGCTGATGCGCCTGCAGGGCGAGCTCCTCGAGAAGAACCGGCTGCTCCAGCAGCTGTCGACCACCGATCCGTTGACCGGACTCGCGAACCGACGCCAGCTCGACGAGGCCCAGGAGGTCGAGTTCGCCCGCGCCCGGCGGCAGGGTCTGCCGCTCACGGCCGTCATGCTCGACATCGACCACTTCAAGCGCGTGAACGACACCTTCGGTCACCCCGCCGGCGATGAGGTGATCCGCCAGGTCGGCGAAGCGATCCGCGGGCAGCTCCGGGTCACCGACGTCGGGGGACGCTACGGAGGCGAGGAGTTCCTTCTCTTGCTGGGCTGCCCGGCGGAGGGAGCGCGGATCGTTGCGGAGCGACTGCGCGGCGACGTCGAGGCCCTCGAGATCCGGACCGCAGAAGGCGACAGCATCTCGGTAACCATCAGTCTCGGGCTTGCCTCGCAGAACGAGGCCTACCCGAGCGCGGGAGCCATGGTGGCGGCGGCGGACGGGGCCCTCTACGAGGCCAAGGCCGGGGGTCGCAATCGGGTGATGGCCGCCGAGCCGCCGCGCTCCGAGTAGCCCGAACCTGGAGTCCGCGCGGCAGAGGCGAGATCGGCCGCGTCGTGGAGGACTCTCGCTCGACTTCCCGCCCCGAGCGCGGCCAGTGATGCCCGCTGCCGGGAGAGCTCGGAACGGGTGAGCACGGTCTCCCGGGCATCTTCTGCAACAGCTCCCGGAACAGGGGTATGTGACGCTCACGATCGTCTGGGTCGTTCGGTGCGAGGGGGGGGGACTGGTTGGGGTGCTTGGTGCGTGGGTCGTGGTAGTTCGGCGGAGTTCCGGAAGGTTGGTGAGGGGGGTGGTTCGCGTTGCGGGGGGTTCGTCTCGGGGCATGCGGGTGGGCCCGGGCTGCCGAGCGTCCGGCGCGGGGCGTGGGGGCTTCGATGGAGGTTTCTTGCCCGAATTGGAGAAAGTGCT
>NYZB01000251.1 GCA_002687015.1 Deltaproteobacteria bacterium | reverse complement strand
TCGTCCTCTGAGAGGACGGGATCGGGATCAGGCCTCCCCCAGGTCCGAATCCGCGAGTACCGAATCCGCGAGTACCGGATCCGCGAGTACCGGATCGCCGGCGGAGGCCAGGGCCCGCGCGCGGCGCCGCAGGTACCAGAGGCCGCCGCCGATCACCCCCAGCGGCATGACGCTCATGAAGATCGTGGCGTTCAGGTAGCTGTCGCGGGTCCGCAGGTCCTCTCCGCCGTTGCACACGGCGCAGGCGAGAGCCGCGTCGGCCAGGGCGAGCATGACGAGGACGAGGAGCAGGAGAGGGAGCGCCTTGCGGATCATCCGTACACCCTCCAATAGAGAACCGGCCAGACGCCGACCACGAAGTACCAGAATGCCTGACCCGCAGCGAAGGTACTCTGGGAGAGGACACCCCGCCGCAGCCGCAGCCAGTTCATCCCCAGCACCAGCAGCGCGCCCACGGCGTGCAGCCCGTGCACTCCGATGATCAGGTAGAAGAAGCCCCCGTGGGTGCTCGAGGTGATCGTCAGACCCTCTCCGACGAGGGCGACCCACTCTACCCCCTGGAAGACGACGAAGAAGGTGCCCAGGGCGATCGTGGCGGTGAGCCAGGGCTGCGCGGACTTGCGGTCGCGGCGATAGGCGCGCTGGGAGAAGTAGAGCAGGACCCCGGAGGCGAGGAGCGCCGCCGTGTTGAGGGCCGTCTCCTCGACGGGCAGCCGGGGCTGCCCGGGCGGCGGCCAGAGGAGCGCGCTGCCCCGGGCGATGCCGTGGGCGCTGACCAGCCCCGAGAACAGCATCAGCTCGGTGAACAGGAAGAGCAGCATCCCGAGCAGGGCGCTGGGGACGATCGGCGGCTGCGGGTTGGTGACGACCCGAAGAGAGGCCCCGGTGCGCGCGGTCATGGAGGGAGGGAGCTCATGGGAGAGGGCTCAGTGATGCGATCCGCCGGCATCGGAAGCGGGCCGCTCGTTCGCCGGCTTGCTCCAGTGCTGGCCCTCCCACTTCATGACGTCCGGCGCAGTCCCAGCGAAGAGGAGGAGCATGAAGACGAGGGCCGTGGCGAGCAGGTAGGTCACGTACTGCGGCTGCACGTTCAGGTGCATGAAGTGCTTGACCACCAGATAGGCCTTCACGAGAGCGATGCCGAAGGCGGTGACCAGGGTGACGGCCTGGATCTCCAGCATCGGACCGAGGATGCTGACCACCAGCAGGGCCAGCAGGATGGCCCAGATCCGGATGTAGTGCTGTTCGGAGTGTTCTTCGTGGGCGTGATCGGCCATGGCTTGCCTACTTCGCGATGTAGAGGAGAGGGAAGAGGAAGATCCAGACGACGTCGACGAAGTGCCAGTAGATGCCCACCAGCTCGACCCGGTGCAGCTCCGCGTTCTTCGCCGCGTCCCTGGCCACGAAGGCCATGAGGATCATCCCGGCGATCACGTGGCTCGCGTGGACCCCCGCCGCCGTGTAGTAGAAGGACCAGAACCCGTTGGCACTGATCGTGAAGCCATGGGAGATCTCCATGGTCCACTCGTAGGCCTTCACGCAGAGGAAGACGCCGCCGCCGGCGATCGTGTAGAGCAGCCTCCTCGCCGCCAGCTTGCCGTCGCCCCGCTCGGCCGCCGCATGGGCCAGGACCGCCGAGAGGCTCGAGGTGAGCAGCACGAAGGTGTTGAAGGCACCGATCGGCGTGCTCGTGTTGGCCGCATAGTCGGCCCACCAATCGTGGGAGAGCCGGTTCATGATGTAGGAGGCCAGGATGCCGCCGAAGATCACGATCTCGGAGGCCAGCACCCACCACACGGCCAGGCGGCCGGTGGGAATGCCCGCGGCGGAGCGGGTGTTTGCAATCGGTCTCATCGTGTTCCCTTGATGGGGTGTTGCGTCGGGGCGGAGTCGCCCGCTCTAGGCCGGCTCGTTCTGGGGCCAGTAGTCGTCTTCCCGATCGGGATGGCTGTACTCGTAGGGGCCCCGGTAGCAGTTGGGCAGCTCGGCGAAGTTGCCGTGGCCGGGCGGCGAGGGCGCCACCCACTCGAGGCTGTTCGCCTTCCAGGGGTTGTTCCCCGCCTTCTTCCCGTTGCGGAGGCTGATGAACACGTTGAAGAAGAAGATCACCTGGGCGGCCAGCATGACCAGCAGAGCCACGGTGGCCAGGACCCGCAGGTCCTGCATCCAGCCCCCCGCCAGGTCGGGGAAGTGCTCGTAGTTGTAGATGCGGCGGTGCTGCCCCGCGGCCCCGAGCACGAAGAGCGGGATGAAGATGAGGTTGAAGGTGATGATCGTGATCCAGAAGTGCAGCTTGCCCAAGGTGTCGTTCATCATCTTCCCGGTCATCTTCGGGAACCAGTAGGTGATGCCCGCGAAGCTACCGATGATGGCGATGGGGAAGAAGGTGTAGTGGAAGTGGGCCAGCACGAAGTAGGTGTCGTGGAAGTAGATGTCCGAGCCACTCGCCCCCAGGAAGATGCCCGTGACACCGCCGATCATGAACTCGAAGATGAAGGAGAGAGCCCAGAGCATCGGCGTGTTGAGGGTGATCTTGCCTCCGTAGAGGGTGGCGATGTAGACGAAGATCATCTCCGCGACCGGCACCGAGATGAGCAGGGTGCTGATCGTGAAGACGTTCGCCATGCGGGGGTCGATGCCCGCCACGAACTGGTGGTGGGCCCAGACCGTGAAGCTGAGCACGCCCGTGGCGATGGCCGTGTTGAGCACGGTCTTGTACGCGAAGAGCTTCTTGCGCGCGAAGGTGGTGATGATCTCCGCGGTGATGCCGATCGCAGGGAGCAGCACCACGTAGACCTCGGGGTGGCCGAAGAACCAGAAGAGGTGCTGCCAGAGCACCGGATCTCCACCCTTGTCGGGATCGAAGAAGCCGGTGCCGAGGTTCTGATTGAAGAGGAGCATGATCGCGCCGGCGACCAGCGGCCCCACCGAGGCCATGAAGAGGATGCTCGCGATCACGATGAACCAGACCACGATCGGAATGTCGTAGAGCCGCATGCCCTTGGCGCGCGCGTTCATGGTGGTGGTGACGAAGTTGATGCCACCCAGCAGGAAGGCGATGAACTCCAACCCGACAGCCACCAACCACAGCGAGCTTCCGAGCGGCGTCAGGCTGTACTCGGGCTTCGACGAGAGGGGCGGGTAGGCCGTCCAGGCACCGCCAAAGCCGCCGCCCTCCACGAAGAAGGAGGCGAGCAGCACGATCGCCGAGAGCAGGAAGATCTGGAACGAGAGCCGGTTGACCTTCGGGAAGACCATGTCGTCGCAGCCCGTCATGAGCGGGATCAGGTAGTTTCCGAAGGCGGCGATCAGCACGGGCATCGCGACCCAGAAGATCATGATCGTGCCGTGGTTCGTGACGAGCGAGTTGTAGTCCGCCGGCGTCACGCCCCCCCAGCCCGGCACCGAGGCGCCGGGGAAGGCCAGCTGCATCCGGAAGGCATAGGCCATGAACCCGCCGAGCAGCCCCATGGCGATGCCCGTGAACATGTACTGGAAGCAGATCATCTTGTGGTCGGTGGACCAGAGGTACTTCTTGACGAAGCCCTCGTCGTGATGACCGTGATCGTCGTGGTGCTCGGTGACTTCCGCGGTGGCCATGGGCCTTGCTTCTCCCGGATTTCGGCTTGGCTACGGCGCGCTGACGGCCGCGAGGGACTTGGGTGCGTGGTCGGCCATCCAGGCCGTGTGCTGCTCGGCGGTCTCGATGAAGAGCTCGGCGGGCATCATCCCATGGCCGATGCCGCACATCTCGGCACATTGGATGTCGAACTCGCCGGCCAGGGTGGGCTTGAACCAGCCCTCGATGACCCGGCCGGGAACTGCGTCCTGCTTGAGGCGGAAGACGGGTACCGAGAAGTCGTGCACGACGTCGAGGGCGCTGAGCTCATAGCGATAGGTGACGTCCTTCTGGACGTGCAGCTCGTCGATCTTCACGATGTCGTCGTCGGTGTCGAGCGCGCCGTCGGGGCCCGCGTGCACGAAGGTCCATGCCCACTGCTGGGCGACGATGCGCACCGGCGTGGTCTCCTCGGGCATCGTCTGCTTGACGTGCACCCACACGCGCACGGCGCCGACCAGGATGAAGATGTCGCAGATCAGCACCAGGATGTGGGGAATGGTGATCCAGCGCTTCTGGCTCTTCTCCTCGCCCGTGACCCACTCGGCCTTGCCTTCGTCCTTCGAGCGGAACCGGAGGATGAGATAGAAGAAGACGCAGCTGGCCAGGACGAACCAGAAACCGACCAGGACCCCGATCAGGTCGATCACGAAGTCGATGTCGGCGGCGAAGGAAGAAGCTTGGACGAGGAAGGACCGGACCATCCGTGGGACCTCAGATGATGAAGAGGAAGACGACGGCGATCCAGGTGCCGACGCCAGCCATGGTGATCAGGAACAAGCGCGTCGCGTACTCTTCCGGCGGATAGGCCTTGGCCATGAAGTCCTCTCAGTTCGTCGGGAAAGACGTGATGTGGGCGACGACGTCCTTCATGGCCTGGTCGTCCGTGAGGATCATGACCATGCCTCGCATCACCGCGCCGTCGGTGTCCTTCGGGTCCGACCCGCGGACGCCGGTCTTGAACTTCTCGATCGACTGGTAGAGGTACCAGTCGCTCTGCCCGGCCAGGGCCGGTCCGTTGGTCGCCTGGTTGCCCTCGCCGGCCAGGCCGTGGCATGCGGCACAGGTCGCGTAGTGGCCCGCGCCCTTGGCGGCGTCTCCCCCCGAGAGGGTCGCGACCGGGGCGGGCTTCGGCAGGCTGGCCGTGTAGCTGGACACGTTGTCGATCCAGGTGTCGTCCGTGAGGAAGCGGACCATGGGCCGCATGCGAAGGCCCTCGTGATCGCGGGCGTCCTTGCCGCGGATCCCGTCCCGGAACTTGCGGAGCTGCTTCGCCACGTACCACTCGGCCATGCCGGCGATCGGCGGGGCGGCAACTAGCTGATTGCCTTCACCCGCCGAGCCATGGCACTGGGTGCAGTGATCGAAGATCTGCTCGCCGCTGGGGGCCTCAGCCGAGACCGGCGCCGCAGCGAGGAAGAGGGCCAGTGCGGCCCCGGTCGTGGAGAGTCGAAGATGTCGGAGCGATGCCATCCTGGTCCTTGCGATCCTCGCAGCCCCTGGTGGGCTCCCCTGGTGGGCTCCCCTGGTGGGCATTGAGCCACAGGATGCAGGGGCACTCTGCCCCCCAGTCCGTCCCCCCGCGGCTTCGCTCTCCAAGTGTTGGTGCGAGCATTGGAAATCGCGCCGAGTGTCGGTGGCCGGGTGGCGTTCGTCAAGAGAAAAACGACGATCGCCTATTGCGAAAGAGACCCGGTGAGGCGTTCAGGGACGCGGGCTCTCCCGAAATGGGTCACTTCTGGAACGCCGAACGAGCGGGTGCGACGGATTGGCAGGATCCCTCCGCGGTCGTCGGGTGTCGTGACCGCGGGTGGGGGGCGCGGACCTCGCGCCGAGCCGGAATCGTCCTCGGGCTACGCGACCAGCAGGTCCGCGATCATCGCGAAGTAGAGCAGGAAGAGGTACGCCAGGGACGCGAAGAAGACGCGACGCGCCGCCTCGTCGCTTCGCTCCCGCACCAGCCGGATGCCGACCCACAGGAACCAGGCTCCCAGGGCCACGGCAACGGCCCCGTAGCCGGCCCCGAGCAGCCCGAGGGGAACGGGGAGCAGGCTGATCGCGACCAGTCCGACGCTGTACCAGAGCATCCGCCAGCGCGTGCGCTCGGGGCCGATCGCCGCCGGCATCATGGGGATGCCTGCCGAGGCGTAGTCCTCGGCCCGGTAGAGAGCGATGGCCCACACGTGAGGAGGCTGCCAGATGAAGACGATCGCGAAGAGCAGGAGGCCCGGCAGCCCCACGCTGCCGTTCACCGCGGCGTCGGCGATCAGGGGGGCCGCCGCGCCGGCGGCCCCACCGACCACGGCGTTGTAGACCGAGCGGGGCTTCAGCCAGATCGTGTAGACGAACACGTAGAAGAGGATGCTCGCAACGCCGAGCGCCGCAGCGGGCAGGCCACCGACGGCCTGGAGGATGAGCGTCGACGCGACGGCGAGCACCAGCCCGAAGGCCAGAGCCGAGCGTGCGCCGATCGCCGCCGTCGGCAGGGGACGCGAGGCGGTGCGCTCCATCAGCGCGTCCCGGTCGCGCTCGACGTACATGTTCAGGGTGTTCGCCGCGGCCGCAGCCACGGCGATTCCGGCCAGGATGGCCAACACGCTGGGAAGCGCCGGCCACCCGCCTGCGGCCATGCCCATGACCGGCAGTGCCGTGAAGATGACCAGCGGGAGGATGCGCGGCTTGGTCAGAGCGAAGTAGTCGGCCAACCCCCGGAGGAGGGCGGCGTCTCTCGGCGGGGCAGCAGACATCGCGGGCCGAGGGTACCAACTTGCGCGCCAGGCTGGCGAGTCCCATTCGGCCCCTCCACCGGGGAGCGCTCCTACACCCGGAAGCGGCCCACCGCCCGTGCCAGGGCCCCGGCCCGCTCGGTGAGGGCCGCGATGATGTCGCCCAGGCTCCGGGAGCGGCGGGCGTTCTCCTCGGCGATCTCCCGGAACACGTCGCGCGCCTCCTCGACCCGTGCGCTGGCGCCGAGCTGGTTCTGCGTGGCGCCGCGGATCTGGTCGAGGCCCTCGGCCACCTGCTCGATCGCGCGGGTCACCTGCGAGCTCTCGTTTCGCTGCTCGGAGGTCGCTCCCTGCACCTTGGCGGCGAGGTTCCGGACCTGGCTCACGACCCCGCGGATCTCACCACTGGTTCGCTTCTGATGGCTGATGGTGTCGTGGACCTGCTCCACCATCCCGCGCACCTCACCCATCGCCCCCTCGACGCGTCCGATGTCCTCGGACTGGGATTCGGTGGCACGCACGATCTGATCCACCCGCTCGTGGGAGGAACGAGCTGCGTCGAGGATGGCGCGGAGCCGATCGCCGGCCTCCCGCGAACGCGCCACGCCCTCGGCGACCCGGGTCTCGCCTTCGCCCATCGCATCGACGGCCTGGCCCGTCTCCTCCTGGATGTGGCGAATCAGCTCACTGATCTCGCGGGTGGACTGTCCCGTGCGTTCGGCGAGCTCCTTGACCTGACTGGCGACCACCGCGAAGGCGCGCCCGTTCTCTCCGGCCTGGGCGGCGATGATGGAGGCGTTCAGCGAGAGGAGCTGGGTCTCACCGGCCACGTCCGCGATGACGTCCACGATCTCGCCGATCGAGCGAGATCGATCCGCCAGGGCCGTGACCACACCCGCGAGCTTGCCGAAGCTGGTTTCGATCTCCTGGATGGAGGCGATCGTGTCCTGCACCGAGAGCATGCCCCGTTCGGCCTCGTCGGCGTTCTGCTGCGAGAGCTCCTGACTGGATTGCGCATTGTCCCGCACCAGCCGGATCGCCCGCGTCTGCTCCAATACCGAGCTCTCGGCCGTGGTGGTCACCGCGCCCAGGTGGCTGATCCCCTCGGCCATCTCGCTGCTTCGCTCGTCGAGGTCCCCGATCGCCTGGGCGATCCCGTTGATCGCGTCCGAGAGCTCGTCCGAGGTGTTGGCGACCAGCGCGATCGACTGGTCCATGTGGTCCATGGAAGAGGCCGTGGTCCGGCCCTGGGCGGCCAGCTCCTCGACGCTGGCGGCCACCTGCTCCACGGCGGCGGCCACCTGGCCGATCGAGTCGCCGGTGGTCTCGACGGCGTCGAGCTGCCTCTGGCTCTCCTCGATCACGCTGCTGCTCGTGTCACGCAGCTGCCCAGCGGCCTCCGTCACGCCCCGGCCGCTCTCGTCGATCTCCGAGACCAGCCTGCGCAGGCTCCCGCCCATCTCGTTGAAGGCGTGGGCCAGCGACCCGATCTCGTCACGGCGATCCTCGGGCACCGAGACGGTCAGGTCCCCGTGGGTCAGGGCGCCCGAGTGCTCGACCAGGACCCCGATCGGGCGGGAGAGGCTGCGCTGGAGTGCAGCGGCCGCCGCACTCGCCAGCGCCAGCACCAGCGCGAGGACGGAACCCGCCACCAGCAGGTAGCGCATGCTACGCGCCATGAGGCCGCGCGTGTGGACCCGCAGGAAGACCTTGCCCATGCGGATCTCGCCGTCGTAGACCGGGCGGCTGAGCTCCAGGAAGCCATCCCGGTAGATGGGCTCCAGGGCCGGCTCGTCCGGAAAAAACTCCCCGGCCTCCAAGGCAAAGGTCGCCAGCCGCGTGCCGTCGGCCCGGTAGACCGCCGCGGCCACGACCTCGGGCTCGGCCGTGAGGGCTCGGAGGGTATCTTCGGCCGCGAGCTCGTCGTCGAAGAGGAGCGCGGCGAGGGTGTGGCGGCCGATCATGTCGGCGGTGACCGCGTGGCTCTCGACGAGAGCGTTGCGGTTCATCCAGGTCTCCAGACCCAAGAGGACACCGGTCAGCACCACCAGGGCCACGACCGTGGTTCCAAGGATCGCCGTCAGTAGACGCGCTTGGAGCGAGGCGTTGCGAAAGCGTCCCATCGCCTAGTCCTTCACCACCTTGGGTCGCCAATCGCCGCAGGGTGTTCTGTTTCGGCCGGACCACGCGTTGCGTGGGCACGTAGGCAAGGGGTCGTTCTATGGGCTGCTGGGGGAGAACGGTCGCACCTGGTTCCCGGACGAGGCTTTCGCGGAGCTGTACCACGAGGACTTCGGTCGGCCGAGCGTGCCGCCTTCTCAGCTCGCTGTGGCGCTGCTCCTGCAAGCGCATGACACCGTCTCGGATGAGGAAGCGATCGCTCGAAGCGCGTACGACCTGCGATGGAAAGTGGCGCTGGGCCTGGAGCTGGACGAGAAGCTCTGCGCGAAGAGCACACTGCAGCGCTTCCGAGCGCAGCTGGTGCTGCACGAGGCGACGGGCCAGATTTTCGATCGCGGGATCGAGGCGTGCCGTGCGGCTGGCTTGTTGAAGCGGACGACGCTGTCCGCGGCGATCGATACCACGCCCATTCTTGGGCGCGGCGCAGTCCGCGACACCTTCAATCTGGTTTCTGACGGGATCCGGCATGTCGTTGAGGAAGCCTGCCAGCTGAAGAGCTGGGAACGCGAGGAGACCGTGGAGGCCGAGGGGCTGAGTCGACATTTCGGGGCCAGCTTCAAGGGCAGCCTTGATCTCGACTGGAGCGATGAGGAGGAGCGACGGGCCGTCGTCGGTCAGCTCGGGATCCGACAAGCGAGATACTTCGGAAAGACCAAGACCGGATTCCAAGTCGCCCTCGCCGCCACCGTGGCGAACCTGATGCTGGTGGTGGCGATCTCCGAGCCTGCTTCGTCCGTCGCTCTGACCCCCGTTGTCCTTTCAGCGCTCGGCGTACTCACGGCCCGAGAGCTCACCGCACGGACGGAGACTCTCGAAATGGCCCCTTCTCGGCCGGGCTTCTAG
>NYZB01000250.1 GCA_002687015.1 Deltaproteobacteria bacterium | reverse complement strand
GGGCGGGGTTCATTCCTCAGAATGGCTCGGCCGGGGCAGGGTGGCCCGCGCAGCGGCGTGGACAGCGTGTCGCCTACGCGGCTATCGCCGCAGGCGACCTTGCTGACGACGGCCAGGTTGCCTGCCTGCGCTTTATTTCCTCGGAACGAACCCCGCCCCGCCGCGCTCTTCCGAGGTTGATATCAACGTCGGTGTTGATCGCGGGGCGGCGGGCACCCGTAGCGAAGTAAAGCGCAGGCAGGCTCGCAGGCCGCTGGGCCAGGTCGCCTGCGGCCTTAGCCGCGAAGGCGACACTGCGTCCACGCAACGCCGGAAGTAACGCGTCCCGGCCGAGCCATGAGCGTAGGGTGCCCGCCGCCCCGCGATCCCAAGAGGAGAAGCGAAGCGGCCCCCCATTCGGCTGAGCCGATCCGACGAACGCGCTCCGACGAGAACTTCCGTACGCGCGCCTAGGCTCCGCCCCGCAGTGCCTTCGCCGCCTTGCCCGTCGCCATCGGGAGGTCGAGGTAGGTCTTGATGCCCGGCTCGGCCCGGCACGCGCTGGGGATTGCGTTCACGCAGTGCATGGCGGTTGCGATGATGCCGTTGTTCGGGTCGATCTGCTGGAGGTTCGGGGGATGCAGACCGTGGAAGACGGTCTTGATCGACGGCGTGCCCTCGATCTCGACCTCGAAGCGCTCACCCTCGGGCCCGAAGGTCCAGGCGGGTTCCAGGTTCTCCTCGCCCATGAACCAGTTGGTGCGCACGGTTACTGCGGGCTCCCCCCCCACCGTGCCGATCCAGCCGAAACGCTGGGCCGCGATCGTGCCCGGGTCGATCGTGCCCACCGGTGTGTCGATCGCCTGGGTCGCGACCGCGCTCTCGTGCTCGGTCACGATCTCGGCATCCAGCTTCATGTCCAGCGCCGTCGCCACCATCTGGATCGACTGCTTGAAGCCGTGGCCCAGGAGGCCCGTCATCGGACTGCGTGCCGCCTCGTCGGGTGACTTGCCGAACATCATCATCTCCCGGACCACGAACTCCGTCGCGTAGGTGCGGATGTCCGAGAACTCCTCCGCACGCACGTGCCGTACGTCCCGGCTCATGGCCGAGATCATCAACGGGAAGCGTTCCGTGATGCCTCCGGGATGGATGCCGGTGCCGTGCAGCGTGGCGCCGCCTTCCCGGCAGGCCTCTTCGAGGGCCGTCGTCCCCTCGGAGGCGGCGGGGAAGAACCAATCGAGCGGGGTGACCACGTTCTTGCCCGAACGGAGCAGGCGGACCACCTCCTCGGGCTTCGCCATCACCGGGCTGTAGAGGACGCAGTCCGCGTCGAGGGCGACCAGGGCGTCGACGTCGTCGCTGGCGGCGACACCTGCCGTGGGCAGGCCGCACAGCTCGCCGGCATCGCGGCCCACCTTCGCTTCGCTGTGGACCCAGCAGCCCGCCAACTCCAGCTCGGGGTGCGCGAGGATGCCCTCGATCCCCTGCCGGCCCACGTTGCCCGTCGCCCATTGAATCACGCGAAACGTCACGGCTGACTCCTTCGCCCCTTCCGCTCCTGCTTAGCGCAAACTGCCCTTGCCGGCCCTCCAGGACGGGCCGGGGAGAGGTCGCAGGGGCATCCGCGGGCCGCGCCGCGGGGGGTGACGACCGCCGTGGTGGAGCAGGCGGAGGACCCGGCCGCGATGGCCGCGAAAGGGCTCGAGCAGCTCGAGCATGCGGGCGTCGTCGGCGCGCTCCTCGCCTGCAAGATGGAAGGCGACCATCGAGGGCAGGTTCCAGTCGCCGACGGGCACCGCATCGGCGAAGCCCAGGCCCCGCCCCATCACCGAGGCCGCGGTCCAGGGGCCCAGGCCGGGCAGGGCGGTCAGCCGGCGGAAGGCGTCGGCCTCGCCCATGCCCGCGGCTTCTTCCATTCTCGACGCGCGCTCCCCCACCCGCCGGAGCGTTGCGCCCTGTCGCGGAAGAATGCCGAGGCGGGGAAGCTCGGCGGGTGGCAGATCGCGAAGCTGCCCTGCGGCCATCGGGAGACGCAGCTCCGGAAAGGGCCCCGGCGCATCAGGAGCCCGAAGGCTCGCTCGGCCTCCTTCCCGGACACCTTCTGCTGGAGCACGGCGGGAACCAGGAGCTCGATCACGCTGTGTGCCCGGGCGAAGCGGATCCCGGGGTGGCTGCGTGCCATCCGACGCAGGGGCTCCGGGTAGTGGTCGGGCGGCGGCGGGTCGTCGGCCAGGCCGATCCAATCGGCGGCGCGCTCGAGGGCCTCCTCGGCGCCCGGCCCGAAGGCACGTACCTCCACCCGGTCCGCCGCCACGATGTGGTAGTGCACGGTCGCCGGGCCGGAGGCCGTGCGGGTGGCTCGGACGGCCTCGTCGCCATCGATCCAGGTGGTCGGGTCCCGGCGACCGATCGCCACCGGGCCGAGGGTGGTCCGGAGGTCGAGCGCCCCGGGCAGGGCCAGCACGAGCGGCTCGGGAATCGGCACTCTCCTGCGCGACCGATGGATCGACGCCCTCCGCTCCTCGCTCCGGGAGGGACACGCCCGCGACGCGCGTCGCGTTGGAGTGGCAGGTCGGACGGGGCTCTCCCTCCGCCACCCTGGCAGGGTACCAGCGCGTCGCTCAGAACCGAGATGCCGGGAGCTCGACGTCCGCTCGGGCCCAGGCCTGCTCGAAGGAGCGACGGGCGTTGGCAGCCGGCTTGTCCTGAGCCTCGAGACTCTGAGCCAACCCCAGGAGGGACCAGCCGTTCTTCGGCAGGCGGGCAAGATCCTCCCGGTACACGGCCTCGGCCCGGGCGGCGCGGCCCGCCGAGAGGAGCACGGCGCCGAGGGCCTGTCGCGTGGGGAAGTACCAGGGCGGTGGCTCGTTGTAGATCAGGTCGTCCTGCAGGCGCACGGCTCTCTCGAGCATGGCCACCGCCTCGTCCATCCGGCCCTGCTCGGCCAGGAGCTCGCCCTGTAGGTGGCTGGCTGCGATCTCGAGCAGCGCGCGCGCGGACGAGGTCCCGGCCACGAGGATCAGCGCTTCGCTCACCGGGCGCGCCGCGCTGGCCCGGAGACTCGCGAGCTCCCGCTGCGCTTCGTCCAGCCCGCCCGTTCGCAGGCGCGCGAGCCCGCGCGTGTAGTGCCAGATGCCCGTCAGGTAGGGGCGGGCGGTGTCCGGTCGGGCTTCGCCGAGGATCGCATCCCAGCGCCCGAAGCGGGCCAGGGTCAGGCTCGGGATGACCATGAACTCGGACATGAAGTCGAATCGCCCGAGCTCCGATGCCGTCTTCGCCGCCAGCTTGCGAGCCGTGGTCAACGCCAGCTGGCTGCGCCCCTCGGCGGCCGCGGCCGCCCACAGGAAGTGGATGTTGTGCGGGTAGTAGGCCGCCCGGTAGAAGGCGCCCGCCCGACAGGTCGCAAAGAAGGCCTCGTCGGCTGCCGTCGCTCGGCGATTGATCTCCAGGGCGTCCTCGTAGCGTCCCAGCCGCCAATAGATGTGAGAAGGCATGTGCACGAGGTGTCCCGCGTCGTTCGCCAGGGTTCCCAGGCGGTCCGCGGCCGCCTCGGCGCGCTCCGGGAAGAACTCCTCCACCGCGTGGATCAGGAAGTGGTTCGCACCGAGATGCTCGGGCTCCCGCGCCAGCACCCACTCGAGCAGCCCCAGGGCCTCCTCGGTGCCGGGCCGGGGCCGCGCATCGTGGGTCCAGTAGTTCCAGGGCATCAGGTCCATCAACGCCTCGGCCAGCAGGGTGGCCGCATCCGTGTCCTCCGTGTTCCTGGCGGGCACCTCGCGCATGGCGCGGACATAGGCGCGGTCGAGCGGGGTGCGGTCGTCGGGAAGCTCGGGGCCGTAGCGTGTCGCCAGCGCCCCGATGTAGTCCCTCTCGGCCGGGCTCCCACCGCTCGAGAGGCGGAGGGCGCGCTGGACTGCGGCGTAGGCCTGCCTGGCGGCCTCCGGTCCCATGGGCGCGTTGAGGTTCGGGCCGAGGGCCAGCGCTTCGCCCCACGCGCACATGGCGCAGCCCGGATCCAGCCGCGAGGCCTCGCGGAACGCGTCGATCGCCGCTTCGTGGTTGAAGCCGTAGGTGAGCGCCAGGCCCTGGTCGAAGTAGCGCTGGGCTTCCGGCGAGCTCGTCGTGATGGCGTGGTGGTGGCTGCCCAGCTCGTCCAGAAGCACGGGACGGCTCGCGCTCTCGGGGGCTTCGTCCCGGCTCGTCCAGGAGCAGGCCAGCGGGCTCGCGGCCATCGCGAGGGCCAGACACGGAAGCCACGCGCGATGCATCGGGTCCTCCTCGTGCGGGAGGGCTCGATCATCGCGCAGCGCGAGCGGCACGTCGCCTGGCTGAGCGAAGCCCTACTGGGCCGGCAGCCCTCCATCGGGCTCGAGACCCGAGGGCCGGCAGCCCGCCGGGGCCGACAGCGGATTGCAGGCCGAGGGAGAGCCGCCCGGGATCGTCACCTGGTAGCCGGTGCCGAAGAGCGTGTCGGGGGTCGGGTAGTCGGTGCTCACGAAGTGGGCGCCGCTCGCCAGGGCGGCGTCGCGGCGCGTGGTGTCGCCGGTCCGGGCCTCGTTGGTGTCCGCGTCGGCGCGAGTGCGGACCAGGTATCCCCGGTCCACCAGGTCCTGGATCTCGCCGAAGTCGAGGACCGGGTCGTTTCGCTTCACGAAGGCGGCGTCCGGCTCGCCGGGAACCCCGTTCGTGAAGAGCACCCGGCCCTCCAGGTTCGGGCGGCCCGCCAGGTAGTCGATGCGCAGACCGCCGCCGTTGTCCATCATGAACATCACCCGGCCGCGCACCTCGCCCAGCGTGGGCCACCCGACGTCGAGGACCGACGCCTCGAGGGTCAAGCCGGGCACGCGCACCTCGTCGGGGGTCAGCAGCTGCTCCGGGGGGAACACCGAGAGGATCTCGGCGTCCAGCAGGTCGAGCTCGGCGGGTCCGAAGGGAATCGGGGTCGCGAAGCCGAGCTGGAAGGGGTCGGGGATGACTTCGTCCTTCAGCTCGACGAGGACGGCGATCGGCAGGTGACGCGGATGCGCGTCTGACCAGTCCCTGATCTGCAGGAGACACTGGACCAGCGTGCTGCAGGTGGTCTCGAAGTCGAGGTCCTGGACGTGGAGCACCTTCAGGCCGGGTTCGAACATGGCGGGGTCCGGAGCGATCGGATCGTCGCCGAGCAGGCCCAGGACTGGTCGGAATCCGAAGAGCCCGCCCGCCGGGTCCGCGAACACGTCGAGCTCGATCTGCCGGATGCCCTCGAACTCGAACTGATCGGGCAGCGGCTGCCGCGTGTACTCCCAGCCGAGGAACTGGGGATCCAGCCGGATCAGCGAGCTGAGGAGCGCCGGCCGGGGGATCACGTGGTAGCTGTTGTGGGTGCCCAGCGACTGGATCTGGTTCAGTGCGATGCAGGAATCCGCGTAGCGCCGCACGTACCGGTCCCGGTAGGCGAGCAGGCGCGGCACCGCCTCCGGGTAGCCGCCCGGCAGGAGCTGGCGCGCGATGCTGGCCTCCCATTTGGCGATGCCGCGTGCCCGCAGGGCACAGGCCGCACTGCGATCCGGGGGCGGCCCCGCCTCCTCCGCATGCCCACCCGTGGCGATCAGCACGCCCAGTGCCACCGCCGCCATCGCCCCGAGGTCTCGACTCCGCCGCACCCGCAACCGCATCCTCCCGCCGGCGCCCGGGCGCCGACCCACCAGTCTGCACCATCCGGGGCAGGCGGTGGGGAAAAAACGCGGCGAGCGCTCCCCGGAGGGCCCGAGGGGTCTCTCCGCCTATTGGACTCCGAGCAGCTCGACCTCGAAGACGAGCGTGGAGTTGGGCGGGATCGGGCCTGCGCCACGGGCCCCGTAGGCCAGGTGAGGCGGGCAGGTCACTCGGATCTTGCCGCCCTCCTGCATGGTCTGGACGGCCTGGGTCCAGCAGGGGATGACTCCGTCCAGGGGGAAGGCCGCGGGCTCCCCCCGGTCCACGCTGCTGTCGAACACCTTTCCATCGGGGAAGGTGCCATGGTAGTGGACCTTGACGACGTCCGTGGCCTTGGGGGAGCGGCCGGAGCCCTCGCGGAGGACCTCGATCTCGAGATCGCTGGCGGCGGCCGCCGGGGCCTCGCCGCTCGGCGCGTCGTCACTCGCAGTCGGCTCCTTGGAGCAGGCCAGGGGGAGAAGGGCCACCAGCAGAAGTGCCAGGAGCGCGGCGGGAACGAGGCGCATCGGAGTTCCTTTCCGGAGAAGAGGGCGCTCATGCTACTCGTCTCGCAGGGGAGCCGCACGGAGGAGCCGATGGCCGACACCAGCCTGGCCGGGAAGACCGCGATCGTGACGGGCGCCGCCCGGGGCATCGGGCGCGGCATCGCGCTCGGTCTGGCGGAGGCCGGGGCCCACCTCGTGCTCGCCGATCTCGACAGCGACAGCGGGGCGCTGAGCTACGAGCTCTCGGGCAAGGCCCAGCTCGAAGCCACGACGGCGGAGGTGGCCGGCCGCGGGCCAGGCGAAGCGCTGCCCGTCACCTGCGACGTGACCCGGGCCGACGAGGTCGACGCGCTGGTCGCGGCAACCCGAGAGCGCTTCGGAGGCGTCGATCTGCTCGTCAACAACGCGGGCGTCGTCCACTTCGCTCCCCTCGTCGACATCGAAGAGGAGCGCTGGGACCAGGTCTTCGCCGTCAACGTCAAGGGCGTCTTCCTCGCGAGCCGCGCGGCGATTCCGTCGCTCGTCGAGCGGGAGGGCTGCATCGTGCACATCGCCTCCGTGGCCGGGAAGCGCGGCTACCCGCTGGGCGGTCTCTACTGCTCGAGCAAGTTCGCGGTGGTCGGCCTCACCCAGTCGATGGCCGCCGAGCTCGGGCCCCAGGGTGTGCGGGTCAACGCGATCTGCCCGGGCATCCTCCCGACCCACATGTGGACCCACCACCTGGCCTCCGAGGAGCGCGGGGGAGAGGCCGCCTACCAGGGGATGGTCGAGGCCTCCATCCCCCTGAAGCGCGAGCAGACCCCGGAGGACATCTCGGACGCCGTGCTCTACCTGGCGACGGCTCCGAACGTCACCGGCGTGTCGCTGAACGTGGCGGGCGGCATGGAGGTGTGGTGACGAAGGCTCCCGCGGGCGCTCGCCGCTCCGGTCGGCCCGTGGCTACCCTGGGGGCCGCTTGGCGGGGTCGGCCCCCGCTCGGCTGTTGACACCCCCGCCCGTCGGTTACGCTGGCACCTCGCGCCCTGCGAGGAGCCCCTTCGTGTCGCGGCTTCTGCATTCCTCCTGGTCCCTGGCCGTGCTGTGCCCGCTGACGGCAGCGCTCGGTTGCGGCTCGCCCGAGCTTCCCGAAGCGCCGACGGCGCTCGTCGAGCGCGGGCCGCTGGAGCGGATCGTCGTGGCCACGGGCACCGTCGAGCCCGCGGTCGAGGTGGAGGTGCGTCCGCGCATTCCCGGGATCCTGGAGCGGATCCTCGTCGAGGCCGGTGAGTCGGTCGAGGGCGGCCAGGTGCTCGTCGAGATCGAGAAGGACCTGCTCCAGGCCCAGGTGCGCGAGGCCGAAGCAGCGCTCCAGGCCGCGGCCGTCGAGCAGCGCTACGCGGCGATCGAGCTGAGGCGCGTCCAGGAGCTCGAGCGCACCGGGGCGACCAGCCAGAAGAAGCTCGACGACGCCCGCTCGCGCTTCGAGCAGGCGCAGGCCAACCGGGCGCGGGCCGAGGCGAGCCTCGACACCCTGAAGACGCAGCTCGGCTACGCGAGCGTGGTGGCCCCGATGGCCGGCCGTGTGCTCGAGGTGCACGAGGAGGAGGGCAGCGCCGTCTCGCCCGTGACGTCGGTGACCGGTGACACCCTGCTCCTCACCCTGGCCGGGACCGAGGCCCTCCGTCTCGAGGGGCTCGTCGACGAGAACGAGGTGGTGCGGGTGGCGCTGGGTCAGCCCGCTCGCATCCGGACCGAGGCCTTCGGCGATCGGGTCTTCAAGGGGCGCGTCAGCGAGATCGCACCCATGGGCGAGCGGATCCAGAACGTGACCTACTTCGAAGTGGAGATCACGATCACCGACGACGACGCGCGGCTGCTCCGCCCGCGCATGTCCGGCGACGGCGAGATCGTCGCGGAGACGATCGAGGACGCGCTCTCGGTACCGGAGACCGCGTTGCGCTACGAGGGCGCCGAGGTCTATGTCGAGGTGCGCAACGGCGAAGGCTTCGGTCGCCGCAGCGTGAAGGTCGGCGTGGTCGACCGGGACCGGGTGCAGCTGCTCGAAGGCGTCCAGGAGGGCGAGGAGGTCCGTCTGCAATGAGCACGGCCGCCATCGAGCTCTCGGGCATCCACAAGCACTACCGGGAGGGCGAGGTCGAGGAGGT
>NYZB01000249.1 GCA_002687015.1 Deltaproteobacteria bacterium | reverse complement strand
GCGGGCCACCCTGTCCCGGCCGAGCCATTCTGAGGAATGAACCCCGCCCCGCCGCGCGTCAAAGCAAGGAGCGAAGCGGCCTCCCGCCAGCTGAGCGAGTCAGATGGGAAGAAGAGGCCTAGCGGACGACCTCGTAGTCACCGACGCGGAAGGGGCGCGCTCGCAGGACGTACTCGGCCGCGAAGCCCGGATAGAGGGAGTGGTTGCTGCCGTCCTCGGAGAGGTACCAGCTGGCGCAGCCACTGGACCAGACCATGTGCTTCATGCGCGCCTGGAGCCGCTCGTTGTAGCGATCCTGCACCTTCTGGCGGACGTCGAGGTACCTGATCTCCTCCTTGCGGAGCTTCTGGATGGCCGCCAGGGTGTGGGCGATCTGGGCCTCGGTGTAGACGAGCACCGAGGTATGGCCCGGCCCCGTGTTCGGTCCCATCAGGATGAACCAGTTGGGGAAGCCCGCGACGTTCATGCCCTTGTAGGCGACGGCTCCATCCTTCCACACGTCGTCGAGCTTGCGGCCGCCCAGGCCGGTGATCGGGAAGGGGGCGCTTGCCAGGCCGAGCGCGAAGCCGGTGGCCAGCACCATCGCATCGACCTCGCGGACGGTGCCGTCGCTGGTCTCGATGCCGGCGCTCTTGATCTCCTCGATCGGGTCCGTGACCAGCTCCACGTTCGGGCGCTCGAAGGAGGCCCAGTAGTCGTCGGAGATCAGCATCCGCTTGCAGCCGAACTGGAAGTCGGGCTTCAGCTTCTCGCGCAGCTCCGGGTCCTGGACCTGGGCGCGCAGGTGCGCCATGGAGAGCTTCTCTCCGATGCTCGAGAGCCGCTCGTTGTCGAGGAAGATCATGGGGCCGAAGAGCTCGCTCGCCCAGTACTTGATGAAGCGGCTGGCCCTGAGCAGGATCGGGAAGCGGGCCAGCAGCCTCTTGAAGCCCTCGGAGTAGACCCGATCGCGCTTGGGCACCACCCAGGCGGGCGTGCGCTGGTAGACGTCGAGCTGGGCGACCTCTCCCGCAATCGAGGGAACCACCTGGACAGCGCTTGCACCGGTTCCGATCACGGCAACGCGGCGCCCCGCCAGGTCGTAGTCGTGATTCCATCGCGCGGTGTGGAAGACCTCGCCCGTGAAGCTCTGGATGCCCTTGATGTCCGGAAGCGCCGGGTCCACCAGCCCGCCGACGCAGGACACCACCACCCGGGCGGTGAACTGCTCGTCGGCCTCCGTGGTGAGCGTCCAGCAGCCCGTCTCCTCGTCGAAGCGGGCATCCACGATCTCGGTGTCGAAGCGCATGTGCTTGCGCAGGTTCCACTTCTCGGTGATCGCGAGCAGGTAGTCCTGAATCTCCTCGGAGGGAGCGAACCTGCGACTCCAGGTCGAGATCTGCTCGAAGGAGAGGGAGTAGGCGTGGGATGGGACGTCGCAGGCGGCACCCGGGTAGGTATTGTCGCGCCAGGTCCCACCCACCTCACTGGCACGCTCGAAGATCGTGAAGGACTCGATGCCGGCCTTCTTGAGCTTGATGGCGGTTCCGATCCCGGCGAAGCCGGCTCCAATGATCGCAATCGGGAAGTCCGTCGGCGTAGGGGTATTCATGACAGTTCCTTCTTCGAGAGTCCGTTGCGGACGAAGGTCAGATAGGTCGCGACGACGGTGTCGTCACCCGGATAGGATCGACCGTCGACTCCCTCGATCATCTGGTCGAGGAAGTACCGGGCACCGAGCAGGAGATGGGACAGGGAGGCGCTCTCGCCGGGAGCGAGCCGACGGATCTCCCCACTCCGGCTGGCCTCCTCCAGCCCTTCGCGGAACAAGGTCAGCCAGGTGGAGATGCCCTCGCGGTAGAGCTCGGGCCGGTGCAGGCGGGCTTCCTCGGCAAGACGCACGTAGGCCGGGTTGCGATGGACGTAGGCGAGGTAGGCGCGGATCGAGGCCTCCTCCGCGTCCAGGTATCCGTCGCAGCCGCGAAAGGCCTCCTCCATCTCCCGGATCAGCTCGGCCTGCACCCACTCCATGAGCTCGCCCAGCAGATCGTCCCGAGAACCGAAGTGGTAGTGGAGGTTCCCCACCGCAACACCAGCCCTCTCGGCGATGGCCGCAACCGAGGCCCGGTGGATGCCGACGGCGCCCGCCACATCGAGGGCCGCGCCCAGGATCCGGTCGCGGGTCTGGCTCGACTTCGCGTAGGGCCCGCGCTTGTGGGGCACCGCGGCATCGCTCGGGGTCGGCGTGCTGGCCAAGAGGGGGCGGGCTCCGGGGGCGCTTCGGAGAGACTGAATATGGGACCGATTTTCAAGATTGGCAACCCAGCGAGCGAATCCGCTCGGAGTGGGGGTACCCTCTCTCCGCCGAACGAAAGGGGAGCCGCGTCGCCCTGGGTTTCCGCCGCTCCCGCCGGCCGCCGGCGTCGCGGATGACGCCCGCCCCCTCGGAGCCCGCCCATGAGTGGTGAACCGCCCTCCCTCGACCGAAGTGGTCGGATCGGCGTCGCCCGGGAGTACTTGCGGATCGCGGTCCAGGCCGCGCTCCTCTTCGGCAGCTTCGGAGGCTTCGCCTGGCCCGCCGCCTGGCTCTACCTCGGGCTGGTGCTGGCCTTTCAGAGCACGCTCACGGCGATGCTGCTGCGTCGCAATCCGGAGCTCCTCAACGCGCGTGCCCGCCTCCAGCCAGGGAGCCGATCGTGGGATCTGGCGATCCTCGTGGCGGCCTTCCTGCTCGGCTACGTCGCGCTCGCAGCCGCCGGGCTGGAGACCCGTCGCTCCGGCGATGCCTCCCTGTCCGCGGGCCGGGTTCTGGTCGGCATCGCCGGCATGGCTTCGGCCTTCGCCCTGATCTTGCGGGCGATGATCGAGAATCCGCACTTCGAAGGGCTCGTTCGCATCCAGACTGAACGCGGCCATGCCGTCTGTCGGAGCGGGCCCTACGCATGGATCCGGCACCCGGGCTACGCCGGAATGATCCTGGGGAACCTCTGCATTCCGCTGCTGCTGGGCTCCCGCTGGGCCGCAATCCCGGCCGGCGCCGCCGCCCTGCTGCTCGTCCTGCGAACGGCGCTCGAGGACCGGACGCTTCAGCTCGAGCTGACGGGCTACCTCGACTACGCCGCGGCAGTGCGCAGCCGGCTGATCCCGGGCGTCTGGTAGCGGGGTACCGGCTTCCCCTCAGGTCGTCTCGGCTCCCTCCTCCCCGAGCGGCTCGAGCACGATCGACCGGGGAGAGGTCGGGCAGCGCTCGATGCAGAGGCCACAGCCCACACAGACTTCGGAGTCGAGGTGTGGGCGCCAGCGCTCGAGCCGAAGAGCGGGGGCGGCGGGCGGGCAGGCATCGACGCAGGCGCCACACTCGGGCCCCTTCCATGCGATGCAGCGCAGCTCCACGATCCGGGCCCGGCCCAGAGACCAGGTCGCGGTCTCCGGCACCTGGAGCGCCGGCTCCGGGCACGCCGCGGCGCAGGGGAAGCCCTCGCACTGGTGGCAGGGGCGGCGGTCGGGGACGAGCACGGGGGTTCCGGCCAGGCCTTCGGAGCCCTCATCGAAGTGGTGGATCGCGTCGTGGGGGCAGGCTTCGGCGCAAGCTCCGCAGCGGGTGCACTCGGCGAGGAATGCGGCCTCGGGCGCGGCCCCGGGCGGGCGGCGCTGGGGAGGGAAGCGCCGGTCCACCTCTCGCTGGGCCGCGTCTGCAGCGACGTCCAGCGCCTTCGTCGCCATGCGACCGAGCAGGGCCCGCCGGGAGAGATCCGTCATCCCATCCGCCCCCGTCGCCTGGATCGAGACCGGCCGAGCAGCGCGAGCGCGACCAGGCATGCGGCGGGGAGCAGCAAGGCAAGGGCCAGCCCCCAGCGCACGCCACGGCTCGCGAGCTCGACATGGAAGGGGAGGACGACGCGATCTCCATCGACCTCCGCGACCAGGCGGTACTCCCCGCTCGATGGGAGGGTCTCCCGCGTGGAGTAGACCGCCTCCTCGTCGACCCGGTCGCGCTGGAAGCTCGCAATGGGCTCGTCGTCCCCTTCGATCGTGAAGCGCACCGGGCCCTCCCACCCCTGACTCGCCTCGGTGTCGTAGAGATGGATGTAGATCTTCACGTCGTTGGGCGTGTCGGCGATTCGCCGGTCGAGCCCTTGGAAGTTGAAGACCGTTGCACCCATCTCCCAGCGGCCCTGGATGGTCAGGAACTCCTCGCTCGGAACCTGTGCGTAGTTGTCGTAGTACCCGTAGTGGGGCATTCCCTTGTTGTGGTGCGCCTCCGCCGAGGCCGGTAGCCAGGCCCACACCAGGAGACCGACGAGGGGAAGCACCAGCTCCCGCCGAAGTCGCCCGCTGGGGCAGGTCGTGATGCACCTCCCGCAGGCGTCGCAGCCCGGCAGGTGGGTGCCCGCCGGCGGTAGCAGAGAATAGGGACAGGTCCTCTGACACTCGTTGCAGCCGGGGGGACATGCGCCCGCGTCGGCGTGCTTCCCGACCCGCAGCCGCGCGAAGCGTCCGAGCTGCTCGAGGAGGAACCCGGTGGGGCACAGGTTCTTGCAAAAGAGACCGGGCGCCACCAACACGTCCACCGAGAGCCAGAAGCCGACCACGCCGAGGAGTGCACCGGCTCCAGCTCCCATGACGAGGAGATGGAGACCCGCACCCAGGCTCGCGTAGGGGACGATCAGGAGCCACACGGCGGCACTCGACAGGGAGGTGGCGAGAAGCCCGCCCGCGAGCACCCAGCCGCCAAGACGCTCCGGCCGCTGCCACTCCGGCAGTGGAACACCCAGTCGCAGCAGGCCGGCTCGCACCCTCTCGCCGATCTCGAAGAGCAGGCGTGCGGGGCAGAGATGGCTGCAGAAGACCTTTCCGAAGACGACGGCGAGCCCGAGGGGGATCGCGAGGCCGACGAGCAGCAGGGCCGGGGGAAGCAGCCCTTGCGCGGCGAGCGATGCGACCAGCAGCGGATCCGCCGTCTCGAGGCCGAGGATCCGTGCCGACCACGGGAAACCCAGCAACGAGAGGCTCGCCTCCATCGGCTCGCCCAGCATCGAGAGCATGCCTTCGTAAGCGCCGTAGAGGAATCCCCAGACGGGGCCCTCCATCAGCTCGACCAGCCGGCGTTGGCCGTGGGCCATCTTGTAGTTCTGCCAGAGGCCACCGAAGGCCGTGAAGACGATGAAACAGAGCGCGCCGACCTGCGTCGTGCGGCGCAGGGCCTGGGCCGGGCTCGTCACGAGGTCACCTGCGCCGGAGGAATCACGCGAATGGCCTGGGGAAGGTGGAGGCAGGCCTGCTCACACAGCCCACACCCGATGCAGCGATCGGCGCCCTGGAGGAGCGGCTTCTCGTAGAGCCCGATCTTCATGGCGATTCCCGGGAGGGGACAGGCCCGGTAGCAGGCACCGCAGGTGCGGCCGTTGTAGCTGAAGCAGAGGCTCTCGTTGAGGCGCGCGGTTCCCATCTTGACGCCGGCGAGGAGCCCTTCGGGAGTGGTCTCGAAGGGAACCAGCGCACCCGTGGGGCAGGCCGTGGCGCAATCGCCGCAGACGATGCAGCCCCGGGATCGCGCCCGGATGAACGGAGTGAAGGCCTTCTCCAGGCCGGCCTCGAGGCCGTGGAACTCGATGCAGCCGTTCGGGCACGCATCCGAGCAGCGCATGCAGCGAACACAGGAATCCAGGAACTCCGGCTCGGGCCGGGCTCCCGGAGGGCGCAGCAGCAGGCCAGCGCTCGTTCGGCGGGGCTTGCCGAAGAGCGCGCCCAGCCCACCGATGAGGGTGGAGAGCGAGAGGCCCAGGAATCTGCGGCGACTCGGCACGGATTCTCGCTCTTCCTCCTCCCGTCAGGAGATCTTCTCGATGCGTCCCGCCAGCTTCTTGAAGTCCGCCTGGCCACTGATGGGATCGAAGGCGCGATGGCTCACCGCGTTGACGAGCCAACGGTTCTTCGCCGGATCGGCCGAGTCGGCCACCGAGAGATTCCACGGGCTGAACATGTAGCCGCGTGGGACCGTGTTGCGCGCGGGTCGAACCACGGAGTCGAGCCCGATCGAAGCCCGCGCTTCGTAGAAGCCGCGACGGGTCACGACGCGAACCCATTCTCCATCCTCGACACCGAGATCGCTGGCATCCTCGGGGTGCATCTCCACGTACATCTCCGGCACGAGGCGGCGCGTCGTCCCGGCGCGAATGGTCTTGGAGGTGTGGAAGTGCTCGTAGACGACGCCGAGCCCGACCCAGAAGGGATACTTGTCCTTCGGGATCTCTCCGGCGGCCCGACCCCGGAAGGCCTCGTCGGGGAGCTCGGGTGTGAGGCCGCGGTCTCGCGCGGCTTCGAGGACTTCCATGTGATCGATCAGGTAGTAGCCCTCCTCGGTCCCCGCCTTCGACAGCTCGGCGTTGATCGCCTCTCTCCCCTCGTAGTTCTGCTCACAGAGATGGATGTGGAGCTTCCCGTCGTCGGTGCGGAACTCGCCGTAGGGCTTGTCCTTCCATCCCTCCTGGCCCATGTAGCGACGCTTCGTGCCGCCGGCCTTTGCGATCTCGTAGGTGGGCGCCGGCCACTGGATGCCGCGGTGGTTCCGGATCTGGTCGTAGAGACCCACGCCGTCCTTGGCCTCCACTTCGAGCATCCCGCTGAGATCCGCATCGGAGCCCTTCGATGCGCGCACCAGGTCGCGGAAGACGTCCTCGGGGTCGTAGAAGCCATTCTCCATGCGCTCGTAGGGGAAGATCGCTTCGGCATCGAGGCCCAGGCGCGCCGCGATCATCTTGCCCTTGTCGATCACCATGTCCATGTCGGGTCGTGTGCCCGGAATCGGGTTGGCGGTGCCGTCGGTCACGTAGACCCGCCTCTCGGATTGGATGTAGGTGCCACCCACCCACTCTCCCCAGGTGGCAGCGGGCAGGATCACGTCCGCAAAGAGGTTGTTGGGAGCGTGGCGGTAGATCTCCTGCACGACGTTGAAGGTCTTCGAGAGCGCTGGTCGCACCAGCGTGTTCTGGTCGGGCAGGTCGATGTGCGTGGCGTAGATGAGGTACATGACCTTCACCTCGTCCTTCAGCGCCCGCTCCATCATCCCCACGGCGTAGCCGGTGTTCTGGAGCCCCTTCACCCCCTCGAGCCGGTCTCGCGGCACTCGCCACATGTCGGCGATGTGATCGCGCCAGCTCGCGTTTCCCAGGCCCTGGTTGAAGGGGAGGCGCCCGGTGAGGCCGCCCGTCAGGCGTTCGCCCATGGCGTTCGGCTGACCCGTCATCGAGAAGGGCCCGCAGCCCGGGCGCCCGATGTTGCCCGAGAGCGCCATCAGGTTGATCAGGCTCACCGTGTTGTTCTGCCCGTGGAGGTGCTGGTTGTAGCCGATCCCCCAGAACGAGAGGACGCCGCCCTGGCCCGCTTCCCGGCCCTTCCTTGAGGCCTCGGCCCACTTCGCTGCGACCTCGCGCAGGTACTTGGGGTCGATCATCGTGATGTGCTCGACCTGCTCCGGCGAGTAGCGCTCCTTGCACGCCTTCACGTAGCTCTGCCAGCCCGTCGTACTTCCCTTGAGGAGATCCCAGGCAACCGCTTCGCCGTGCGCCGTGAGGAGCACGTGGGCGATCGCATTGTGGATGGCGATGTCCCCGTTGATCGTCGAGAAGTGGTAGGCGTTGTCCGGGTTGACTTCCTCGTAGCCCTGCACCGTTCCGGTGCGCCGCGGATCCACGACCAGGGTGGGGATTCCCTTCTGCGACTTGTGGTCGGCGATGCGCCAGAACACGATCGGGTGGGAACCCCGCGCGTTGTGGCCCCAATGGGTCACCATGTCGGCGAGCTCGATGTCCTCGTAGGCGGTCGGAGGCGTGTCGCTCCCCAGGCTCTTGAAGTAGCCCGTCACGGCCGAGGTCATGCACATCCGTGCGTTCGCCTCGATCGTGTTCGAGCCGATCACCCCCTTCATGAAGACGTTCTCGAGGTACTGGCCCTCGACCGGCAGCTGCCCCGAGCCGTAGAGAGCGATCGAGTTGCCACCGTGCTTCTGGACCGCGGCGACGGTCTGGTTGACGATGATCTCCTCGGCCTCCTCCCAGGTGGCCTCGCGGAAGACCGACTCGTCGAAGCGCCCCTTGGTCGCGCTCACGTGTCCCGTGGTGATGTCGCTCATGTCCTTGCGAACCAACGGGACGGTCAGCCGGTCGACGTAGATCGCCTCGGCGGAGGTGAGACCCTTGATGCACTGGAGGCCGCTATTGGTGGGGTGCTTCGGATCCGGCTTCATGCCGACGATGCGGCCCTTCTCCGTCTGGATCAGCGTGCCGCAGCCCACCCCGCAGTAGGGGCACTGGGCCAGGATGTCGTTGGGAACCTCCTTGACCGGGGGAGCCGGAGTTCCGTCGGCGGAGGCAGGAGCCGTCGGCTCTGCGGGCGCCGGGACCTCGGGAGCCTCGACCTTCTCCTCCTCCTTGCTGCACGCCACGGCGGCACCGGCTGCGGCACTGGCGAGGCCCTTCAGGAAGCTGCGGCGCCTGAAGCCCGTGGCTTCGGGCTCGGCGGGCGGCTGGGCCCGCAGCTCGAGATCCTTCGTTCCGTAGTGGGCCGACTTGCCGGCCCCCGATCGGCGTCCGCGGTCCTTCGAATCTGACACCTCGCCCCCTCCCCTTCGTGATCTGGATCCCAGGCAAGACCCGACCCGCGACCGGGCGGCCTTGCGCTCCGCTACCAGGCGTTGGCGCGCAGGTAGGCGATCGTGTCGTCGATTTCCCTGGGCGTGAGATTGGCGACGGCCGTGATGTTGTCGGCCGCGAAGCCCCTCATCTTCGTCTGGCTCTTTCCCTGGCCCACGATGAAGCGAATGAAGCCGTTGCTCGCCGAGTCGAGGAAGGCCTTGCGTCCGATGCCCGTGCCGTTGGCCGTCTCCTGGTAGCCCGCGCCCGAGCGACCGTGGCAGCCCGAGCAGATGTTCCGGAAGATGACCTCGCCGTTGGCCGGATCACCCACGAGCTTCGATTCGTCCAGCACGGCGGGTGCGCCCGGGCTCAAGGAGCGCAGGTAGGCGACCAGGGCCTCGATCTGCGCATCGTTGAAGGCGGCGCCCCACGGAACCATGGTGGTGCCGCTCCGACCCTCCTTGATGGTCCGGACCAGGAAGTCGTCGCTTGCCGCCTGGAGGTAGGTTTCGCTGGCGATCCGCGGCCCGACGCCGATGCGCCCCACTCCGCCGATGCCGTGGCATCCCATGCAGACGCCGAAGCTCGCCTGCCCGAGCTCCACCGCATCCGGGGTCGTTTTCACCCATCTGGCATCGCCGGCTACCGAGACCTCACCCTGCGCCAGGGTCAGGAGGGCGGTGCCGAGGAACAGGACCACGGGCTTCTGAATCGGTCTTCGGCTCCGTGAGAACAACGTCGCACCCTCCTGTTTCGCGGTCGCCTCGTCGTCATCGGGCCACTCGACCTTGGGGGAGGGAAGAGCGCGATGGCTTCCGCATCGCTATCTGCCCAATCAGGCGTCTTCCTGTCGGTCCGGGCATGGGTTCTCGAAGGCGAACTCATCCGAGAAGCTCAAGTCGGGCGCATGGACGGACGCCCCGTGCCTGGACGAAGGTGACTGCTCCCCCGGCAAAGCCGGGGGCATCAGGTGAGCCGCTCAAAGCGGCTGGACGGGGCCGCTGCGCGGCCCCTGGCGCCCCCCTACGGGGGG
>NYZB01000248.1 GCA_002687015.1 Deltaproteobacteria bacterium | reverse complement strand
GGGCCAGGTCGCCTGCGGCGAAGCCGCGGAGGCGACACTGCGTCCACGCAACGCCGGAAGCAGGGCGTCCCGGCCGAGCCATGAGCGTAGGTGCCCGACGCCCCGCGATCCCAAGAGGAGGAGCGAAGCGGGCCTACATCCGAAGAACGGATCGGATAGGTGGAAACAAGGAAAGGAGGGCCGCCCCCCCGGACGTCTTCAGTCGCTTTCGGCGAGCTGCCGCTTCAGCACCTTGCCGGTCGGGTTCCGCGGGAGAGCATCGAGGAAGACGATCTCACGGGGCACCTTGTAGTTGGCGAGGCTGTTCTTGATGTGGGCCTTGAGGGCCGCCTCGTCGCTGGCGGCGCCCTCGCGCAGCACTGCGAAGGCCTTCAGGCGCTGGCCGAACTCGTCGTCGGGGACGCCGATCACGGCGGCCTCCATCACGTCGTCGTGGTCGGCGAGGAGATCTTCGACCTCACGGGGGAAGACGTTCTCACCTCCGGAGATGATCATGTCGTCGTCGCGGCCGTCCACGAAGAGGCGTCCCTCTTCGTCGAAGTGGCCGACGTCCCCGCTCGACATGAGCCCGTCGATGATCTCCTTGTTTCCTCCGCCCGTGTAGC
Organism: Deltaproteobacteria bacterium; assembly: GCA_002687015.1. GTDB lineage: Bacteria > Myxococcota_A > UBA9160 > UBA9160 > UBA6930. The sequence goes on along the minus strand of NYZB01000248.1, from coordinate 24,802 downwards.
CCTCGAACTGAACCGCGTTGGCGACGAAGATGCGCCCGGTCGTGCCCGTGGGTACTTCCTTGCCCTCGTCGTCGAGGATGCGCACCACCGCGCCTCGCGGCGGCCGGCCGGCCGTACCCGGTGCCGCGCGTAGCTCGTCGGGCATCGCGATCGAAGCCTGGGCGACCTCGGTCGAGCCGTAGAGGTTGTAGATGTTGTCGCCGAAGGTGTTCATCCAGCGCAGGGCCAGCTCGCCGGGCAGGGCCGAGCCGCTGGCGCAGACCATCTCCAGCGAGGAGGTGTCGTACTTGCCGATCACCTCGTCGCCGAGAGCGAGGATGCGCTGCATCATCACCGGCACGACGGCCAGCACCTGCGGTCGGTGCTCCTGGATCGACGCGAGCGTCGCTTCGGGGTCGAAGCGGCGATGCAGGATGGCGGTGGCGCCGAGCTGCGCGGCCAGGAGCATGTGCATGCCGCCCCAGGAATGGAAGGTGGGAGCGACGACCAGGTTGCGCGTGCCCGTGCGCAGGGGCATCCGACCAAAGAGGCCGACCAGGGTATCGAGGCCCTGGCGCCCCATCGTACGCCGGGCGCCCTTGGGCGTGCCGGTGGTTCCCGAGGTCAGGATCGTGACGCGCCCGGGCTCGGCGGGGGGCTCGAGGTCGCTGCGATCCTGGCCCGCCTCGAGCTGCTCGAGGGTGGTCTCGGGCACCTCGCCCTCCGCCCAGGTCGCGAAGCGGGTCAGCTCACTGGCTCCACCCTCCACGACCGCGCGGAACTCCTCGTCGTAGAGAAGCACGCGGGTGCCCTCTCGCTTGCAGACCTCCCGCAGCTGGGGCGGCGCGAAACCGGTGTTCAGCAGCAGCGTGTTGGCCCCGAGCTTGTCGAGTGCGACCTGGGCCTGGATGAAGCCCCGGTGGTTCCGGGCGAAGAGCCCGACCCCGTCGCCCTGCTTCACCCCCACCTCGCGGAGCGCCCGGGCGATCGCATTGGTGGACTCGTGGAGCTCGCGGAAGGTCATCGTGCCGCGCTCGTCGATGACCGCGAGGCTCTCGGGCGCCCGCGTGGCGGCGGCCTGGAAGCCGGCCGCGGCGGTGCTGCCGTACCTGCGCATGGCGGGCAGCAGGCTCGGCAGGAATCGGGGATGCAGGAAGCCCGACGCCCCCAGCACCTGGACCGCCTCGATGGCTCGCTGGATCGCCCCGCCCTACCCGGTTCCTCGTAGACTCATACGGGATGTGTAGCGCAATGACCCGGGGACATCGCTGTCACGGTGCGGGGGCCGGCACCCCGGAGAATGCGGGGCGCCGCGTCGGGCCGGACGGGAGGTTGCGGCAGGGGCCCAGATCGTGGGGAACCCGGTACAGCTCGGCGTGCAGGCGTGGCCGGCCCCGACGGTCGGGCCAGAGGGGAAGCGCGTCGAGCTTCTCGAGCCGGTCCAGGGGGGCCGCGATCGGAGGCGCCCAGACCCGACCATCGCTTCGGCGGCCCACGACCACGAAGCGGGGACCCAGGGTCTCGAAGCCATCCAGGTTCATCTGGATCCCCCCTTCCCAGTCGCGCACGTGGAAGGCGAAGGCCTCGCTTCCGAGCGCGAGGGTGCTCGCGATCTTGCCCTGCACGATGCGGCAGCTCGGAGGCTCGGCCCCGGTGAGCAGGGCCAGGCGCTCGTTGGCAGCACGCAGCGTGTAGGTCGACGTGGCGAGGGCGTGCAGGACCGTCCCCGTCTCGACCAGGAGCACGGGCGCCAGGATCCAGGCCGGATGCAGCCGGAAGCTGCGCCCAGGGAGGAGTGCGCGCGCGCCCCCCAGCACCAGGGCGGCGAGCCCGAGAGCGCCCGCCCAGGTGAGCCCGGCCAGAGCGCTCCGCGAGAGACCCGGCTCCTCGCCGACATGCCAGTCGGCGGCCAGCGAGGAGAGGGCCGGTTCGACCGCCCCGAGGCTCGCCACCGCCAGACCGGAGCCGAGCAACAGGACCGGGAGGCACAGCACCTGCCAGCCCGGCGTCGCTGGCGGCCGCGCCCGGCGGGCGTCGGCCATGTGCAACAGGAGCAGGATCACGAGCGGCGGCACTCCGAGCAGCATCCGGCGATCGGGCTGATAGAGCTCCAGGCCCGTGACCGCGACGGCCGCGAACCACCAGAGCCAGGCGCCGTCGGCGAGGACGCCCCTCAAGGGGCTGTGTCCGGACAGGCCGCGGAGCACCACCGCGGCGGTGAGCGCCCACCACCAGGGTGCGAGGAGCGGCAGCAGCTGCGAGTCCGGAGGAGACCCGGTCTGCCCGAGGAAGAGCAGGGTCTCCGCCAGGGGCGCCACGTCTGTCGATCCCGCCCGGTGGAACAGGGCCGTCTGGACGGCGTCGAGGTTGGGAATGACGAAGAGGGCGGCCCACAGACCCGCCGCCGCGAACCCGGCGCCGGCGAAGGCGATGACCGACCGCGGGTCTCGCTGGTCGCGCGCGCGGATCACGAGCAGGGCGAAGCAGGCGAGACCCACCCCCACGCCGCTGGGCTTGGCGAGTGCCGAAGCCACCAGGGCGGCGGCCGAGAGAGCCGCCCAGCGGGGTCGGCCGACTCCGCGCACCGCGCCCAGGAAGGCCACCATGAGCAACGCCAGCTGGAGCGACTCGACCATCGCGACCCGGCCGTACCCGAAGAGGAAGCTGCTGGGCGCGAGCAGCCCCACTCCCAGGAGGGCCCAGCGCCGCGACAGCTCCGAAGCCAGGATCACCCCGCCGAGCCCGCAGACCACGAGGCTCGCGAGCGCCGACGGAAGCCGGGTGGCCCACAGGGAGGGACCGAGGGCCGCATGGCTCGCCCAGACCAGGAGGGTGTGTAGTGGGGCCAGCCACAGGGGAGGGTTGTGTTCGTCCAGGATCCAGTGGCCGGCCAGCAGGAAATTCCGCGCATTGTGGGCCCACCAGCCCTCGTCAGTCACGACGTGGGCGTGGACGAAGCCCGCGGGATCCGCGTCCAGCGCCCAGAGGCGAGACAGGCCGACGACCGCCAGGAGGGCGAGCGGTGCCGCGAACCGACTCACGGAGCCGTGGCGATGCGCCTGGTGAGCAGGCGGGCGAGCAAGCCGAGGTGACCCGCAATGGTGCGCAGCAGCTTCATCTTCGACTCGCCCAGGAGCCGCGACTCGAGCACGGCCGGGTGCTCGAGGATGCGCTCGCCGCGCAAGGCCAGCACGGCCAGGATCTCCGCGACCCCGAGGAATCCTCCGTTCTCGATTTCGAGGTCCTCGACCCGGGACCGGCGATAGACCCGGAAGCAGCTCGTCACGGTCGCCGGACAGTCGGGAAGCAGCCGACGGTAGATCGACGAGAGCCCGCGCGAAAGCAGCAGCCGCCAACCCGGGACACCCACCACCCGACCCTTGGGATGGTAGGGCGACGCCGTAACCATGGCGGCCGGGTCGCCTTCCAGCAGCGCCAGCATCGGCACCAGCTGGCCGGGATCGTAGGTGCAATCGCAGTCGACCGACGCCACGAGCTCGGTCTCGGCCGCGCGGATCCCGGTCATGATCGCTGAGGCGACCCCCCCGTTCCGGGGCTGCTGGATCAAGTGACAGTCGCGGCGAGCGCCGAAGAGCTCCTGGAGCCGCTTCCAGGTCCCGTCGGTCGAGGCATCGTCGACGAACACGTAGGCGAGGCGGTAGTTCGCCTCCAGCCTGGCAGCGGCCTCCTCCAGCGCTTTGTTCGTGTAGGCGAGCACCCCCTCCTCGTTGTAGCAGGGTACGACGACGGTGACCGGAGTGCGCTCCTCCCGAACGACGGTGGGCGCAGACGGGGGGGCGGGGGCTGCGAGCGTGGGCCTGCCTTCGCGCTGCTCGAGGCCGAGCAGGTCCCCGATTCCCTGGAAGCGGTGGCGTTCGAGGATCGCCTCGATGCGTTCGGCCATGCCGCGGAGGTTCCGGTACTGGCGCAATCGCCGGAGACGCCCGGCCCGCGCGATGCGTGGCGTCGCGGGATCGAGCTCCCAGACATGGAAGTACATGTTGAAGGGCGACCGGTAGCGCCGCTCCCAGTCCGCCAGGGCAGCGCGGGAAACCCAGGCCGGGGCCTGCCGGAAGTAGTTGCCACCGGCCATGGGAAAGAGCAGCGCGTCCGGTCCCCAGGTCGACAAGGGAAACTCGCGGATCGAGAGATCACCGCATTCATGGATGTGAGGGAAACGCCTCCACGCCTGGGAACGGATCGAGCGCAGGCGGGGATAGAAGCTCGAGTCGTAGACGAAGCCGCACTCGGCGAGGACCCGAAGCGCCCACAGCTCCTCCAGGCCGAGACTGCCCCGGGCGACCCGATGCCCGTGCACGGGAACACCCGCCGCCTGCTCGATGGCCTCCTTGGCCCTTCGCGCGTCGTCACCCAGCTCCTCGGGCCCCATCGATTGCGGCGTCCGGTGCAGGAAGCCCTTGCTCGCGACCTCGTGTCCCCGGCGAACGATCTCCTCGACGACCTCGGGCACCTGCTCCACCACCCATCCCAGGATGAAGAAGGTGGCGCCCGCTCCGTGGGCCTCGATCAGGTCGAGAGCAGCCACCGTGTTCGCGAGGACCCGTGACTCGAGGCGGGTCCAGTCGCGCCGAGTCACCACGGGGCCCAGGGCCGTCGCCTGGAAGTCGTCTTCGACGGCGACGGTCAGGAGATGGGTGCGCTCCGGGGCCACAGACGCTCCCTAGGCCGCGACCCGCGCAGAGGAGGCCCCGGGGAAGGAAGGCTCCCGGTCGCGAAGCTGCGTGGCGCCGAGACGTTCGGCGTGGAGTCCCATCGGCACCACGTGGAAGCGCCTCGTGAGGTCCGAGAGGTAGTCGCGGACTCGTGCCCGCTTCGACGCGCCCTCGAGCTGCATGCCCGGGAAGAAACCCAGGGCCGACACGTCGTCGGCTCCCAGCAGATCGAGGGGGTGCAACAGGATCGACGGCTCGAGCCCGGTCATTCGACACAGGGCGAGACCGGCGCGGAAGTAGGCGCGCGCAGCCGCGGGCGAGAAGGCGCTCAGGGTGAGCAGGTAGCTCACGTGGAAGGGCACCCGCGAGAAGGGAAAGGTGGTCACGGGGATCTCGAGCAGCCGCCGGTCGCCCAGGACCCAGCGATGCGGACGCAGGGGCTGGAACCCGTCCCGCAGCTGGCCGAAGAGCATGGATCTCTCGCGCCGCTGCTCTTCGTCCAGTTGCGCGGTCCGGAAGTAGTAAGCGCGCGCCAGGGGCCCGATCCAGGTCGGCAGGGTGGTCGCATCGTACTGGTAGCCCCGCTCGAGGAGCAGCTCGAGGGTGCGCAGGGAGAGGCTGTAGCCGGGCCCCCGGAAGCCCCGCACGGTGGCGCCGGTGGCCTCGCCGATCGCGTCCTCTGCGCGAGCCAGCTCCGCTTCGAGCTCGGCGTCACCGTAGAGATGGAGCCAGGGCTCGTGCCGGAAGGAGTGGTTGGCCAGCTCGTGTCCGGCCTCGCCGAGCGCGCGCAGGGCGGCCCGGTTGCCCGGCAGGGCGGCGTCTTGTCCGACCACGAAGAAGGTGATGTGCAGGCCGAGCTCGTCCAGTAGCTCGAGGGCACGCGGAGCCAGCACGTCCAGATAGGAAGGAAGGCTCTGCCAATCCGGGTCGCCGTGGGTCTTCATGTAAGACCACTGGTTGTCCAGGTCGAGCGAGAGATTGGCCCAGGGCTTCACGAGGACGCGCCCGGGGCGGCCTCGAGACCCCCGCTCGCGATCAGGGAGGCCGCGGCCGCTTCGGCCACCGCGACCGTGTCGTTCACGTTCAGGGTTCCCCCGGCGATCTGGGCCGAACTCACCCAGTGGAGCCCGTGCCCCAGGCGACCCGGGGGCAACCTGCGGGCGTAGCCCTGGACGGGAAAGGGAAAGACCTCGGCGACCCGGGAGATCCGGAAGGCCTGCACCCGATCCTCCGTCACTTCGAGATGGACCTTCTGGAGCCCTGCCAGGAAGCTGGCGCGGATCTCCTCGTCCGGCGCATGGAAGCGCTCGTCACTCTCGTGGAGGTAGAGGGGGAGATAGACCAGGCCGCGCCCGCCGAGCTCGGAGGGATCGACGAAGGCGCTCATCTCCACGATCGCGGTGAAGGGGAGCTCTCGGTCCACGAGATAGGTGAGGTACGAATCCGCCACGGGACGATCGAGGAGCACCGATGCGCAGACGATGCCCTGGTAGCCCAGCTCTCCGAGGGCTGCCCGAGTCTCCGTCGACGAGTCCGGTAGCAGGCGTGCGGTGCGCCGCGGGGTGAGGGTGACCACCGCCCGATCGAAGGCCTCCTCCTTGGCTTCCCCGAAGCCGAGGCGCCAACGCCCCTCCCGCTCGCGGATCTCCCGAGCCGGTGCGCCCGTCCGCACCGCCACGCCTGCGGCCTCGAGGCGTTCCGAGAGCCGCGCGAGGATCCGCGCATAGCCCCCGGGCACGTAGCCGAACATCTCCTCCTTGAGACCGCTGCGCCGCGCTGCATAGAGGCGTTGGATCGTCGCCCACAGGAAGGCGGCCGAAGCCTCCGGATAGCGATCACCGAGCTTCGAGCGCAGGAGCGGCACCCACAGCTTCTCCAGCACGCTCTTGCCCGAGAGCTGTTCCAGCCACCCTTCGACCGGGATCTCGTCGAGGGCCGCCCCATCGCGAACCCGCGACGCCCACAGGATGGTGCCGGCGAGCCGCGCCTTGTCGATCCAACCCAGGGTGGGCAGACGCAGGTAGTCGATGGCGTTCGACATGGGCAAGAGCTGGCGCTCGGCGTAGAGACTCGTTCGGGTCTTGACCCACTGCATCTCCGCCTCGAGGTCCAGGCTCCTGAGCAGGCCGCGGGTGTGGCCGTCCGACAGCAGGGTGACGTGGTAGTGGCGATCCCAGACGAGGTCGCCGAGCTGCCAGGCCGCGGCCAGGCCGCCCAGCTCGCTCGCCGCCTCGAAGAGCGTCACCTCCTGCCCCGCCTCGGCGAGCCTCAGCGCCAGGGTACCCCCGAGCAGGCCCCCACCAACGATCGCCCAGCTCCTGCCGGCGCCGCTCATGCCTTCCCTCGGCCTCCGGGCTCCGAACGAATGCCGTCGGGAGTGATCCACAGGGTGGCTCCACAAGCCCCGCAGGCGAGCTCTCCTTCGGGCTGCGGCTGCGGCTCCCCCTTGGACAGCGTGCGACCACAACGGCACACGATTCCGGCGCTCCGGGCGGGTTGGCCGATCACGAGATGGTGGTCCGGGACGTCCCGGGTGACGATCGCGCCCATGCCGACCATCGCGAAGCGGCCGATCTCGAGATCGGTCCCGATGACGGCGCGTGCCCCGATCGTCGCGCCCGCGCGGACGGTGGTCCGCCCGGTCGTCTCGTCCGGCTCCGAGGGCCGCAGCGCGGCGAGGTCGGGGGTAGTCGCACGGGGCCAGCGATCGTTCGTGAAGATCGTCCCCGCGGCGATCATCACGCCATCCTCGATGCGAAGGCCCGCGCACAGGTAGGCGAAGGCGTTGATCTTCACACGGTCGCCGATCTCGACGTCGTAGGCGATGTAGCTCTTCTCGCCGACGATGCAGTCCCGCCCGATGCGCGAGGGCCCGCGGACGTGGACCTGCGACCAGATCTTCGTTCCCGGGCCGAGCGCTACGCCCTCTTCGACCTCTGCAGTGGGATGGACCCAGGCCTTCATGAGCGGGGCGTCGCGACATCCTGCCAGCGGCGTTCTCTGAGGGAGCGGTAGGCCGCCTCGATGACCTGCACGGAGGAGAGTGCGTCCTGCGCGGAGATGCGGAGCTCGCTTCCCGTCCGCAGGGCACTGGAGAAGTCCTCGAGCTGGGAGCGGAAGGCGCCGACCTTGTCGTAACCCCGACCGAAGCGCTCGGCCTCCTCTCCGCCCCGCTCCAGGAAGCTCGCCTGCCATCCGACCCGGATCAGCCCCTCGGTACCGTAGATCTCGAGGAAGTAGGCCTGCCTCTTGTCCAGGGACCAGGACAGGTCGACGTGGCCCACCACGCCGTTCTCCGTCTTCACGAAGAGCTGGGCGGTGTCCTCGACCTCCAGTCCCTGGACCCGGCGTCCCTCGCAGGCCTGCACCTCGGAGACCGGCCCGGCGAGGTGGCGGATCAGATCGACGGCGTGGGTTCCGTTGTCGATCAGCACGCCTCCCCCGGCGATGTCCGGATCCGAGTTCCAGCGCCGGGACATGTCGACGGCTCCGGCGAAGGCGATCTCGAAGAGGACCACCTCACCGATCCGACCGGCTTCGAGGAATCCACGGGCCTTCTCGACGTCTTCCACGTAGCGGAACTTCGACCCCATCGTGAAGGGCATGCCCGCAGCCGTCGCTGCGTCCAGCATGCGCTGGGCGGCACTGCTGTCGATCGCAAGCGGCTTCTCGCAGAGGACGGCCACACTCTGCTCGAGGGCGTCGATCGCCAATGCCTCGTGGGTCACGGGAGGCGTGCAGATCACCACCGCCTCGCAGCCCGCCTCCGCGAGCAGGCTGCGATGGGAAGAATGGGCGCGGCACCCGAAGCGATGCGCGAGAGCCGCCGCGGCTTCGGCCTGCAGATCCGCGACCGCCACGAGCTCGACGCCAGGGGCTCCCGCAATCGCCTCGGCGTAGGCCTCCGAGATGCGGCCGGCACCGATCAGCCCGATGCGGACGGGCTCCCTTGCGCTCATGCCGCAACCTCCAGGGAGCTCGCGGCCTCTCGGACGGCTTCGGCGATGAAGTCCACGTCTTCCGCGGCGTAGCGCTCGTTCCAGGGCAGGACCAGCACCCGCTCGAGCCCGCGCCAGGTTCCCGGGAAGGCGGCATCGCTCCAATCCAGGGCTTCCGGACGCGCGAGCGTGAAGGGCCACTGGCTGGTGCCGAAGGTGCGGCGCTCCTGGAACACGCGACAGCGAAACGCCGGCTTCTGGATGTAGCGCGGCGCGCACGCAATGCCCTGCTCCTGCAGCCTCGCTCCCAGGGCCACAGCTCCGCCCTGGACCCGGCTGGGATCGACGAAGACGGGGTACTTCCAGTAGCTGTGGACGCCCCCTTCGGGTGCCCGGGGAAGGCGGAGGCCAGGCAGCTCACCGAGCTTCCGGGTGAGGGATTCGGCGCTCTCCACCCGGGCCGCCACCACGTCGGCGAGCTTGGAGAGCTGCGCGCCGGCCACGGCGCCCACCAGCTCGCTCATGCGGTAGTTGAGCGCGAGGAATTCGTGGTCCGGATTCGCCTCGCCGTAGGGCCAGGCCTTGTTCACCGAGAGGCGAACGCGCCTCGCCAGCTCCGCGTCGTCGGTCGTCACCACGCCACCCTCGCCGGTCGTGATGTGTTTGCCCTGCTGCAGGCTGAAGCAGCCCAGATCGCCGAGCCCCCCTACGAGACGATCTCCCCATCGCGCCAGGTAGGCCTGGGCTGCGTCTTCGATCAGCGCGATGCCATGGGCGCCTGCGATGCGGCGAAGGCCCTCCATGTCGCAGGGACATCCGAACAGATGGGTCGCGATGATCACCCGCGTCCGCTCGGAGAGCCGAGCCTCGACACTCGCGGGGGTGACCAGCAAGGTCTCGGGATCGACGTCGGCAAAGACCGGGATGGCGCCCTGGAAGAGGATGGGTGCGAGGGCGCCCATGTCAGTGACCGACGTGGTGACGACCTCATCCCCGGGCTCGAGGTCGAGCGCCATCAAGGCCAGGTGCACCGCGGCCGTTCCGGAGGTGCAGGCGAAGGCGTGGGCCACGCCCAGCTGCTCGGCGAAACGGCCCTCGAAGGACCGGACGGCCTGACCCTTCGTGGGGGTGAGCGTGCCCGAGTCGATCGCGCCCTCGAGCTCCGCCAGCTCTTCGGCCCCGAGGCAGCGGCCGGTCGCGTTCTGGTCCGAAGGGAGTTCGCGTCGCGCGGGCATCGGCTTCATTCTTTCTCGTCGGAATGCGGTTGGGCAGCGGGCGACACCGCCATGCCCTGGAGGAGGAGCGCGACGATCCTCTCGCCCGCCTTGCCGTCGCCAAAGGGATGGGCCCAGCCGCGAGCAGCCGCTCGCGCCGCTCGGCTGGCCGCCAGGATGGTCTCGCTGCGCCTCCCGCCCAGCCGACTGGCGCCGACCTCGATGGCCTCGGGGCGCTCGGTGGACTCGCGCAGCACGACGCTCGGAACCCCAAGGCAGCACGCCTCCTCCTGGACGCCGCCCGAGTCGGTCCACACGATGGTGGCGCTGGCGAGCAGGGACAGGAAGTCCAGGTAACCCAGTGCCGGCACAAGGCGGATCCGATCCGGGAGCTCCAGGCCCGCCTCGCGAATCCGACGCTCGGTGCGCGGATGGGCCGGGAAGAGCACCGGCAGATCCCAGAGCTCCGCACTGCTCCCGAGACCCGCCAGCAGCTCGCGGAGGACGGCGGGATCCTCGACGCCCTCGTGGCGGTGGATCGTCGCCAGCCCATAGGCGCCCGGGCTCACGCCGAAGCGCCGGGGAGCCGCGCGGCGGCGAGCTCCGGGAAGCTGGCGCTCGAGCTCGTCCACGACGGTGTTGCCCGTGACGAAGATGCGCCTCGGGTCTCCGCCCTCTCCGAGCAGGGCAGCGCGCGCCTCCGCGGTGGGCGCGAACGACCAGGCGGCGAGCCGATCCGCTTCGATGCGATTGCGCTCTTCGGCCATCGTCAGATCCCCGCAGCGCAGGCCGGCCTCCACGTGCACCAGATCCACTCCCCGCCCTTCGGCGGCGCGGGCCGCACCCAGCACGGAGTTCGTGTCGCCCTGCGCGACCACCAGGTCGGGCCGCTCGCGATCGATGGCCTGCTCGACGCCGGCTCGCACCCTCTCGATCTGCCGGTCGCGTCCGCACGAGCCCACCCCCAGGCGAAGATCCGGCTCCGGCAGGTCCAGCTCCTGGAAGAAGATCGCGTCCAGTGCATCGTCGTAGTGCTGGCCCGTGTGGATGAGCACCGTGGAGAGATCGCGGCTCCGGGCTGCGCGAATCACGGGGGCGATCTTCACCAGCTCGGGCCGGGTGCCGACCACGAAGAGGAGCTTCCTTGCGGTCCGATGTTCCATGGACATGGCGGGTTTCCGGGGATTCCTATGGTGCGTTTCCCGACTCGGGAGTGGCCCGGGAGAGCTCCGGGGTGACGTGCGGGGATGGGGGGAGCAGATCTCCTGGCGAATCAGCGAGTTGAGGCCCGAGCCGCATGCTTGCGAGGGGCTCTTACGCCACGTGTGGGCCGGGCATGGCCACCCCTAGTATGGGGAGGGACCGGGATCGCCGCACGGGAATGCGAGCGCACATGCCAGGCCCACCCATCACTCCGGAGGAGCAGAATGCCGTCGACCCCCCAGCAAGCTCCCGGGAAGGGCGCGGGGGTGGGGGCGGGCATTCCGTCCCACTTCGCGAATCCGTGGGGGCTCCTGGGTCGGATCCTGCGGACCCGAGACGGCGATGCGTACTACGCGCTGTGGACCGCCCTGGCGAGCCTCGGCTTGTCCCCGCTCGATCGGCTGCTCGAGGGCAGAGAGCTCGAGCTCTATCGATCCGCACCCAGCGGATCGCGGCCCCCCCTCTTCGTGTGCGGCCCTCCGCGCAGCGGCACCACCCTCGCCTTCCAGACCCTCGTTCGGGCTTTCGACGTCTCCTATCCCACCAATCTCGTCGCGATGTTTCCGCGCGCCCCGATCGCAGCCACGAGGCGACTGTCGCGGCCCTTTCGCAATGCCTCCATCGAGCCACGGAGCTACTACGGCCGCACCCATCACTGGTATGGAACGAGCGACGCACTCCATCTCTGGGACCGCTGGCTCGATCCGGACCGCCGCAAGATCACGAGGCGGATCGGGGGGGAAGCCGCAGACGCCATGCGCGCCTTCTTCCGCGCCTGGGACGCTGCTTTCGATCGCCCCCTGGTGATGAAGAACAACTCCCTCAACACCAGCGCCGCACTCGTCGCCGCCGAGCTTCCGGGCAGCGTCTTCGTGATGCTCCAGCGAGAGCCCTTCTTCCTGGCCCAGGCCCTGCTGCGGGCCCGCAGCGCGATCCACGGCGATCCCCAGGCGGTCTATGGCGTGGACGATCCGGATCGCCCTCGAAGCGGCGATCCCCTGGAGGACGTCGCTCTCCAGGTGGCCTTCCACCAGCACCAGGCGCAGATCCAGCAAGCGGCGACCCCCGACGATCGCCTCCTGATCCTGGACTACGAGCACCTCTGCGCAGACCCGCTCGAGTGGGTCCGGGCCATCGGCGAGCGCATGGGTTGGGGCGGGCCGCTTCGTGAGCCCGCGCCGCAACGGCCCAGCCTTGCCGTCCGGCTGGAGACCGCGAAGACCGAGCGACTTCGCGCCGCGCTGAAGGCCGCCGGTGTCGCGCTCTAGCGAACCTGCCGCCGATGGGCGGCGTCTCGGACCCCTGGCAATCGTGCTCCTGGCCGTCGCCCTGCAGGTGCTCGGTGCCGTCCTCCTGAAGGAGCTTGCCGACCGGCGGATCGATCGGGAGCCACTCTGGATGGCGGGCGGTCTCGTGGTCGTGATGGCCCTCAACGGCCTGCGCCTGGCCACCTGGAGCCTGGCCCACGCCCGCTATCCCGTGCAGCGCACCTTGCCCTTCGGAGCCCTCTTCTTTCCGGCGATGCTTGCGGTCGCCGTTCTCGCGGGCGATCCCATCGGAAGCGCGCAGGTCGCGGGGGCCGCCCTCATCACCGTGGGTGCGGCCTATCTGCAGCAGAAGGGGAACGCATGAGCTACGCGGCCGCTCTGGGCGTCGGCGTTCTCGCTGCAGCCCTCGGACACGTCCTCTTGCGGCGCTTCTTCCTGAAGCGCAGCGTCGCGATGCTCGTGCTCGCGATCCTCGCCTTCCTTGTGGGCCAGGTCGGGTACTACGTCGCGCTTCTGGGTCTCGACGTGGGCGTCGTGTACATGGCCACGGGCCTGATCCCCGCGATCGGGTTGGCCCTGGCACATGGACTCCTTCGGGAGCCGGCGAATCGCCACCAGATCGCGGCGGTGGCGCTGATCGCCCTGGGAGTGTTCGTCTACACCCTCTAGCGCCGCTGGCGGAATCCTCTCCGCCGCACAGGAGCGGCAGCACTCGGCTCTCCGTTCCGTATTCTCCGATCCTGGGGGGGGCCAGGCATGAAGTTCTTCCGGCACTGGGCCAGGACGACGGCCACCGTGGAGTCGCCTGAGGGGCGCTTCGAAATCACCTGCTACGGCGGCTCCGAGACCAGCCTCGACGACGCACGACGCGAGGCCGCCGCCGTGGCCGAACGCTCGGCTACCGCGATCCGCGCGGGGAAGCCCCGCGGCGACTACCCCTACGCCCGGCGACCGCTCCGAGAAGAGCTGCTCGAGGAGCTCTCGGAGGGCGGCCGCGTCGCGGCGGTGACGACGCGCAACGCCTACGGCGCGACGGTCCTCAACGCGGCGGGCGCGCTCTTCGCCGACATCGACTACCCGGAGCTGCCCTTCTGGAGCCGGGTCCGCCGTCTCTTCTCGGGGTCGAAGGAGAGTCGGGACGAACCGATCCTGTCGCGTGTGCACACCTATGCCCAGCAGAACCCGTCGGTGGGGCTGCGGCTCTACCGGACCGCGGGCGGCTACCGCTGTCTCGCGACGCACCGGACCTACGAGCCCGGCGGGGCCGAGGCGCAGGGCCTTCTCGATGCCCTCGGCTCCGACCCGCTCTACGTCCGGCTCTGCAAGGCGCAGGAGAGCTTCCGCGCCCGCCTCACACCGAAGTTCTGGCGCTGCGGCGCCAGGAGGCCACCCTCCCGGTACCCCTGGAGCTCGCTCGAGGAGGAGCGCGCCTATCGCACCTGGCAGGCGGACTACGAGGCCCGGATCGGCGGGTACGCAACCTGCGCCCTGATCGGCAGCTTCGGCAGCGCGCGCATCGACCGGGAGGTACAGCGGGTCCTCGATCTCCACGACCGCGTCGCCTGCAACGGCGACGCCCCTCTGGCCTGAGCTCAGGCCCCGTCCGGCTCGGGGATGGCGTTGACCGTCACCCACGCCTCGTTGACCCAGAGGGGCTCCCCCTCATCGGAGCGCAGGCTCCGATCGAGGCGCAGGTAGACGACGTGGCCGGTCTCGATGCCGGGAATCGCGAGGTGCAGGGTGCGACGGTCCGCAGAGAGACGGGCCTCGCGGACCTCGAGATCCACGAGCCCGAACTTCGGACCGCCGTAGATCTCGGTGGGGATGTAGTGCCATTGCTTCAGGTGGGTCACGGCGGCAGGCGGCTCCGAACCCACGGCCAGGGGGCGCGTGAAGAGGACATCGAGGCCCTCGGCCGTGACCTCCACAGTGAAGGGCTCGAAGGCGGCCCCGTCGGAGAAGCGCAGCAGCTCGAGCCCGAACCACGCCTTGCCGATGTCGTTCCAGTTGCCGGTGCTGCCGACCTCGCCGACCACGAGCTGGCCGTCGGGAGCTTCGAGCAGGCGGTTCACGCCTCCCTCCAGACCGGCCGTGAAGTGGAAGGCGGCTCCCTGCCACCGCTCGCCAACGCGTTGGAGCGAGAGGCGCTTGATCCCGCCGTTGTAGACGTCGCCGAAGAGCACCTGGCCCCGGTAGGGGCCGCTCCCCAGCACCACCGGCTCGGTGGGCGAGTTGCCGACCTCGTTCTGCGGAAGCCAGGCGATCGGCGGGTCGGCCCGCGGCAGGGGTGCGTCCCGCTGGGCCGGGCCCCGCCAGCCGTGGAAGCTGCCGGGCGTGGCCAGGAGCAGCTTGCTCGCGGGCAGCCAGTCTCCCTGGTTGTCCGTGACCAGCAGACCCGCCCCTTCGAGCCAGCCGACCCCGTTGGGCGTCCGGAAGCCGGCTGCGACCCGCTCGAATCGGCCGTCGGCGAGGGAGACGCGGAAGGCGCTTCCCCGGTCCCGCGTCTGCTCCGGGCAGCTCTTGCCGCCCGGCAGGACGCAGACGGAGAGGGTGCCGTAGAGCCAACCCTCGCGGTGCACCAGCCCGAAGCCGAACTCGTGGAAGTTCGAAGTCACGGCCCACGCCTGGCTCACGGCGCGATACTCGTCGGTCCAGCCGTCACCGTCGTGGTCGAGGAGGCGGGTCAGCTCCTGCTTCTGCATCACGTAAATCGCGTCACCGACGGTCGCGATGCCCAGGGGCTCATGGAGACCTTCCGCGATGCGCCGGACCCGGAGATCCTCGGCAGGCCCGTTCCAACCCTCGACCGCGAAGACGGCGCCGTCCGCATCCCAGGTGGTCAGCAGCAAGCGCCCGTCCGGATGCCACGCAAGGCCCCCCACCTTCGGCGTGAAGCCCTCCGGCATGATGCGGCGCGCGGTCAGCGAGGGGTGCAGGGTGGTGGGACGCACCTCGACGTCGAAGTCGTAGCGCCCGATATCGCCGTCAGCGCTGGCGACCACCGACTCCGGAAGGGGCTCGCCTTCGGGCGTATCGAGGATGGCCCGCACCATGGCGCGCGCGGCGCTGCGCGTCAGCTCGGGATGCGGCGGCATCGGAACCGGGCCCCAGGTTCCGACCCCACCCTCGAGCACCTTGCGCGCCAGCTCTTCCACGACGGCATCCCGCGGCTGGTCCGCGTACCGAAGAGCGATCTCCCGGTGGGAGGGCCCGACCACGCGCTCGCGCTCGCCGTGGCAGGTGACGCAATCGCTGGCCTGGATGAGCGCGGCGGCGCCGGAGAGCAGGGCGCGCAGCCCGGGTCGCGGTGGGATCTCGAAGGCGGGGCTCCCGAACCAGCTCGTCACGCGCGTGTCGCCCTCGCGTAGCTGGAGCAGATCCTCGAGGAGGAGTGTGCCGTCGGTTTCGACTTCTTCCGCACCCGGCGGCAGGCGCAGGGTGACCGGGAGCGCCCGCCCTGCGTCGCCACTCGGGCGCA
The DNA here is from genome assembly GCA_002687015.1 of Deltaproteobacteria bacterium. Lineage (GTDB taxonomy): Bacteria > Myxococcota_A > UBA9160 > UBA9160 > UBA6930. The sequence goes on along the minus strand of NYZB01000248.1, from coordinate 9,049 downwards.
GGCGAAACCTGCGGAGCAGACCGGTGCGACCCGCTTCGAGGAGGATCTCCGGTGTCTCTTCGACCTCCACGGGAGCCGTACCGGCATCTCCCGCGTGGAGCCTGACGCGGAGAGCCGCCCGTGCGCCTTGATCCGAGACGCGATGACCGAGGTACTCGACGCGTGCCGGTCGCGTCTCGCCGGTCGGCTCCAGGAACCCCCAGCCGTTCCTGTCGGGTGCTCGCTGGAAGGCGACACCCCGACTCTCGGGCTCGGTGCCGTGGCTCGTGTCGTAGACCGCGCCCCTCCAGGCGATGTCGCCCTTCCAGAACTGGTAGAGGGAGCCGATCTCGGTGGCGTAGGAGATCCAGTGCTCGGGCGCCAGGGCGAAGTGCAGCATGCGGGGCCGGCCGTCCAGGCTGCTGCGCATCACCCAGGGGACGTGACCGCGCCCGGCGATCGGCCTTCGGCCGTAGGCACCGACCTCGTGTTGGGAGGGCGGGAAGACCAGCTCGGACAGCATGCGGAGCAGCTCCATGCCACTCGGGGCCTGGAAGCCCGGCGATTCGATCGCTTCCTGGAGCCGCTCGGATTGCTGGGACAGCCACCAGCGATACCCGCCGACGATCAGGCCAGCGATCACCAATGCCGCCGCGAGGAGCAGGCCCAGCAGCCGAAGGGTCTTGCGGATCCACATCGGGAGCGGAGCCTACCGCGCCAGCTCTTCCTCGATCATGGCTTTCAAGGGGCCATAGCCGAGCGGCTGGACGGGTTGCTCGTTCACGAAGAAGGTCGGGGTCCCGCGCACCCCCAGAGCCCTTCCGTCCGCCTCGTCGCGCTCGGTGATCCCGCGATGGGCCCCCGAGTCCAGGTAGGCCTGGAACGCCTCCATGTCGAGCCCGATCTGGCGGGCGTACCCAGGGATCAGGTCGGGTCGCGGAGCATGGTGACTGCCCCAGATGGGTTGGTGCTCGAAGAGGGTCTCGAGCATCTCCCAGTAGCGGCCCTGCGCGCCAGCCGCCTCCAATGCACCCACCGCGAACACCGAGTTCGGGTGCAGCGGCATGTAGCGCACGACGAGCCGGAGACGGCCCCGGTAGCGCTCCAGCAGCTCCTTGACCATCGGATGGACGGCGCGGCAGGACTCGCACTCGGGATCGAGGAACTCGACCAGGGTCACCTTCGCGTCCGCCGGCCCCAGGCTCCGGCTGTGGGGGCGGATGAAGATCGAGTCGTCCGTCTTCGCCCGTTCCAGCCGCTCCGCTTGCTGTCTCTCCTCGGAGCGCTGGTAGAGGCCGACCGCCACTGCCAGACCGAGAAGGAGGAGGACCGCCATGCCCGCGAGTCGGGCGAGATCCCGATTCATGCTCCCGAGCTCCCCTGCGTCCGGGCGTGAAGGATCAGACTACCGAGAATGCCCAGGAAGCCGACCAGCGCCATCAGTGGAATGGTGATGAAGTCCAGCCACTCGATCTGGACCGTGCGGCAGGACACTCCCTGGGTGCAGGGCGAGAGAGTCTCGGGAATCACGCCGTAGTAGAGCAGGTTGTGGTACACCGCGAAGCCGAGCCCGACCAACACCAGGGGCAACGCATAGCGCGGAAGACGCGAATCGCGCAGGATGATTCCCGTGGCGAGGATGGCGGTCAGCGGGAAGAGACAGATCCGCTGGTACCAACACAAGGTGCAGGGCGGCAGCTTCATCACCTCGCCGAAGAAGAGGCTCCCGAGGGTGGCGACCGTCGCCAGGAGCCAGGCCAGGTAGGCGTACCGGTAGCTGCCCTGCTGCTCCTGGGAATGGCCGGGATCCGCGCTCATGCGCCGGGGAGCCTACCGAGCCGCCAGTCCGCGGCCCATCGGTCCCGCGGGCGGGTGCGGGGTGCCGGCTTCGCGTCGCACCTCCGGGGCAGGAAATCCCGCGAGAGCCGAGCGACCCCTCGTGGGGACAAGCCCCCTCGATGCCACGCGAATCGGCCCGCAGAGACGCGTCTCGAGCCGCCCGAGATCGACCCCCGGGGTCCCCGCGAAAGAGCGGGCCTCGTTGAACTCGCGACCTCGGGGCCTCGACTCCTCCCCTGCGCGCCACTTTCGGCCGCGTAGGAGGATTCGACCATGACACGTATGACCACCCTGTTGCGCCGCGCCGGCGTGAGCATGCTGGCGGCGTTCATCGCCGTTCCGGCGCTCGCGCAGGCCGGCCCCAAGATCCGCGTCGACATGAACGCACCGACCGGTGCGCTCTCGTCCATCGACACAGCCGGCCCCAACACGAAGCTCTTCGAGCACGATGCCACCATCCCCTACGGCACCCTCGAATCGATGATCAACGGCGCGGTCAAGAACCTCACCAACCAGCACGGGGACGTGGAGGATGACGTGAGTGTCGACTACATCGACTACCACTACAAGGTCAACTCCACGGCCAGCTTCGCCTTCACCCAGGAGAACCAGCCCACGATCACGGTCCTGTCGACCACCCAGAACAAGGTCCGGGTGGCCGTTCACACGGAGGCCCGGGTCAAGTTCAAGGCCGACGCCTCGGCGACGACCGACGACCATTTCCCCGTCTTCCCGTTCCCCGAGTACCCGGACTTTGATGGAACTCTCAAGGCCGAGGCCGTGTTCAAGCTCGACGCCACGGCCGACATCGCCATCTGGCCCACCGTCGCGGTGGAGAACGTGAGCGTCGTGCTCGCCAACAACAAGCCCGACGTGAAGATCACCGGTCTCCAGGGCGACATGACGGGCTTCTCCCTGACCGTGGGAAGCGCCATCGGCTTCTCGCCGGGTGGCCTGCTCCTCGGCGGTCCGGCGACCTTCAGCCTGGCCGCCCTGATCGGCACCAACGCGGGCTATGACGCCGCGGTGACCGCCATCCGGAACGCGCTCGCGAAGGGTCTGGAGAAGGCCGTGCAGAAGGCCAACACCCAGATCGCCTCGGAGATCCAGAAGGTCGTGGGGCCGGCCGTGATCGCGGCCAACCAGGTGAAGAACGCCGCACTGAACACCACGATTCCGGCGGTCGGAGCGAGCATCAACCAGCTCCAGAGCCAGGCCGGCGCCAGCCTGGACGTGCGCACCACCGCGATGGGTGGCGGCACCCGGACCACCGTGACCGTGCGTTTCGACGGCGTGCCCCGGAGCGGCAAGGTCACCGGCAAGCTCCGCTTCCCGAAGGCCAAGTGCCGCAAGACCGAGCTGGGCACCGCCGGTCAGACCCTGATCGTCGGCTTCATGGAGGCGGCCAACGAGGACCTCGCGCAGGGCATGTCGTGCAGTGCGCTGCTGGGCAGCGGCCTCCAGACCAAGACCTTCCTGGGCGGCACGCCGCCCGGCACCTCGCTGGCCAACTGGAAGAGCGCTTCCGGTCAGCTCGTGGGCAAGGGCACGGTCAAGGACGTGACGACGAACACCAGCTCCGACGGCAAGAGCACCCAGGGCTACTACGAGTGCGCCTTCGAGATCACCGGCCTGCCGAAGGGCGTCGATGCCTTCACGAGCACGGGCGCTCTCGCGAGTCGTCTCGAGGACTACTCCTTCAGCGACGTGCGACGTTGGGTGCTGGGCCTGGGCCAGGCCTGGATCGTCGGCGGCGCCGGCAAGTGCGAAGGCACCGGCAGCGGGGGCGGCCTGACCCTCGACCGCCCCTCCGCCTTCATCAAGGAGATCGAGGACTGCCCCGAATGTGGGCCGCGCCTCGAGCAGCTGCGCGGTGAGGAAGTCATCCGGCCCGACACGGACCTCCGCAACCCGATGCGGAGGGGCCCGAAGGTGCGCATCGAGCGAGCGCCGACCATCGAGCGTGGCCTCGGCGAGACCGACGCCAAGGGCCGAGCCCGGGGCAGCGAGGTCCTGCGAAGGAGCCGGAAGGGCTCTGCCGCGAAGGGCGAGGTCGGAACCGATGGCCTGTCACCGCCGGTGACGAACCGCCGCGTCCTGCGGGGCTCCATGGGCGGAAAGGCCCTGGAGAACCAGGCCGAGCAGCAGCTCGAGCGCTAGGCTCTGACAGGTTCGGAGCGCCCCGGGATCCCGCGATCCCGGGGCGTTTTCCTTTATTGGGGGCCGCCGGCGGCCAACACAGCCTTGCACGTGGCTTCCGAAAATGGGATTCCTCTCGTCGAAGCCTACCGCGAGCGCTTCCAGGACCGTGGCCTCGGAGGCCCCCAGGTCGGCGCCCTCTCCCATACGCATTGTGCAGAGAGCATGGAGACGGTGCGCAAGCGCTGGGCGCCGCGGCATCTCGACTATCTGCGCTGGGTGACCGGGTCCCTGTTGCCCTGGGCGATGGAGTCCATCCTGCCGCCGGGTGCCGAGCCTCCGAGGATGCCAACGCCCGACTTCGAGAGCCTGGCGGCGACTGGACCTGTGGTCGCGGGCAGCCCGCAGCAGGTGCTCGACCGGCTGGCCGGGTTCAAGGAGGCGATCGGGCTCGATCGCCAGCTCTTCCACGTGGACCAGGGTGCTCTGCCGCAGGAGGAGCTCTTCGAGTCCCTGGAGCTGATCGCAACGGAGGTCCTTCCGAAGCTGTGAGGACGGAGCTTCCCTGCCCGACCTTCATCCCATTCGAAGAGGAGAGGAGAATCGATGGCGACGGAGTCCACTGCCGACACCGGCCCCTTCGACCTGGGCTCGACCCCAATCCACATCGGCCCGGGCAGCCGCACGATTCCGATCGCCGACTTCGGCTTCGACGTCGCCTCCTTCGAGGCCTACATCGCAGCCCACTGCCGGCCAGGGGAGCCGGGCCGCCTGATCATGGTCGAGACCACTCCAAGCGACTGGCCCAGCTGGGAGTGCCACGGCGAGGGCGATGAGATCGTGATCGTCCTGGAAGGACGAGCCGAGTTCATCCAGGAGATCGGCGGCGAGGAGCGACGAATGCCCGTGCGCCCGGGGGTCACACTCATCAACCCGAAAGGGATCTGGCACACGGCCGACGTGCAGGAGTCCCTGACCGCGATCTACATCACGCCCTGCCCCGGCACGGAGCATCGCGAACGCTCATCCTGATCGATCCCAGGCCCTTCACGTCAGCGGCCGCGGCCTACCGCAGCGCGCAGACCCAGGCGCCACCACACGGGAACGAGGGCCGCGCCCGCCCCGAGCAGGAACACGATCCAGAGCGCGCGCCCGCCTTGCCAGCCGATCGGCGCCGGACTTCCCACCATCGCGGTCCCGATCCCGGCGAGCAGACAGAAGCAGGAGAGAGCGCCCGCGCCGGTCGCGGCGAGGCCGCGCACCAGGCGCTCCCGGGCGGGGGCGGCTTCGGCCACGGGACCCCAGAAGCCAGGTGGCCGGGCTCGCTGGAAGAATGCGGCCAGCGTCGCCGTGGCCTCGCGTGGGCCGGCCAACGAGACGAGCACCCCGGCCGAGGTCGAGCCCGCCGCCATCAAGAGGAGACGAAGGGCTTCGCGCTCAGAGGGCACCTGCACGAGCAGCAGCGGTGCGAGGACCAGCGAGGCGACGATCGCCGCCAGCTCCCCCCAGGCGGTGACCCTCCACCACAGCCAGCGCAGGACCAGCATCACCCCCATGCCCGCACCCAGCAAGAGCGACACCTGCCAGGCAGTCTGGATCGAATCCAGGCGGGTCATGATGCCGAGGGCAAGGACCAGGATGCCCAGGGTCGAGGCGCGCGCCACCCAGACCAATGTGCGCGGCTCGGGCTCCCGGCCGCGAATCGCCTGGCACCAGATGCGCTTGTAGAGATCGTTCGTCCAGTAGGACGCGCCCCAGTTCAGGTGGGTATCGATCGTGGAGGCGAGTGCCGCCAGCATCGCCGTGAGCATGATGCCGAGCACACCGATGGGCAGCAGGTCGGCCATCCCGCGCACGAAGCTGGTCTCCCGATCCGCCGCGAGCGCGGTCCCGGAGAGCGCCGAATCGACCGGGTAGAGCACCAGCAGGCCGAGGGCGATCGGAAGCCACAGGAGACTTCGCAGCAGGACCTGGAGCCCGGTGAAGACGACCGCGGCCGTGCGCGCGTCGGCGTCGCTGCGGCAGGCCATCGAACGCTGGGCCAGGTAGCCGGTGCCGTCGGCGTTCATCTGCACCAGCCATTGCAGGCCGAAGGCCAGCAGGAGAAAGGGCCCGGCATCGTGCGCGCGGGAGGGCTCGAAGGCCAGGAGCTCGTCGGCGCTGAGCTTCACGCCGTGCAGGGCCGGGTCGGCCAGAGCCTCGCGAAGCCCCGAGAGCCCGCCGAGCTCGGCCAGCACGAAGCCCGCGTAGAGCGCGGTGCCGCCCAGCATGACGACGAGCTGGAGGATGTCCGTGCGCACGACGCTGCGCAAGCCACCGCTCGCCGAGTAGCCCAGCGTCACGGCCACCAGCGCCGCGACCGAGATGAGGTTGTCGGTGGATCGCAGCCAGAGCGTCGCTTGCGCACCCGCTTCCGTCGCGCGAGCGAAGGGCACACCCACCGCACGCACGGCCTCTTCGAGGGCGCCGAACATCGAGGCGGGGAGCCACTCGTGCCAGACGAGGAAGGGCTCGGCGACCTCCTTGGCCGCCCACAGCACCATGGCGAGTACGGCACAGTTGAAGACCGTTCCGAAGTACAGCGCCTTCACCACGCGAAGGACGACCGCAGCACGACCTCCGTAGCGAAGCTCGGTGAGCTCCGCGTCGGTGAGCACGCGCGCCCGGCGCCAGCTGGCCGAGAGCAGGAAGCCCATCAGGAGGAAGGCCAGTGCATAGATCCAGAGGCGCCAGAGCGAGAAGATGCCCGCCGTGGCGACCAGGCCGGTCACCAGCAGTGGCGTATCCGCCGCGAACTGGGTGGCCGCCATGCTGGCACCGGCCTGCCAGCCCGACAGGGTGCGGCCGGCGAGGAAGTAATCCTCGAGGCTGCGGGAGGCCGCGCGGCGCGCACGGAATCCGGCTGCAAGAGCCGCCGCCGCAAAGCCGAGCACGATGGCCGCGTCGATGGCATGCACGAGCGAAGACTACCAAGAGGCGCGACCCCCGGGGTGGACGCCGGGACTCGATGGCCAGCTCGACAGGCGCTCCCGGCCAGCGACGAACTCGAGCTCGGCGGCCTTGACCCTGCGGGTCGTCCCGAAGCTTGGCCCGGAGTGCTTGCGACACCGCTGGAGGGCGTTCGCCAGACCGGAGAGGGCGTGGGCCTCTCCACGATCGAAGCCCTCCCTGGGCCGGGTGACCTTTGGTCGAGCCCCGCACCGGGGTAGAGTGCCAGCATCCCAGGAGTCCCATGTACCGAGCCATCGCGATCCACCTGCTGCCGCCACTCCACTCGAGCGTTCGCGCGCCCAAGGCCCCGGGAGGCAGGTGATGGACCGAAGCGAAGCACTCGCGGCGCTCACCGCACCGGGCCGGCCCTACGAGCTCGAAGAGGTCGAGCTCTACGGGCGCACCTGTCGCGCCTTCCGGAACGCGCCGCCGACCCTGCGCGACCTCTTCGATCAGAGCCGCAGCGACCTTCCCTTCATCGTCTACGAGGACCAACGCCTGAGCTTCGAGGAGGCCTGGGCGGAGGCCTGTCGACTCGGGAGGCTGCTCGCAGAGCAGTGCGACGTCCAAAAGGGAGATCGCGTCGCGATCTCGATGCGCAACTATCCCGAGTGGATCCTGGGCTTCATGGCGACGACCTCCATCGGAGGGATCGCCGTGGCGATGAATGCGCTGTGGCAGCCTGACGAGCTGGCCTATGGGTTGGAGGACAGCGGCGCCAAGGTCTTCCTGGCGGACGAGGAACGCCTCGAACGCTTCGCCCGACGGGCAGATGCCTTTCCCGACCTCCGGGTCCTGGCCGTGCGTGCCGACGAGCTCTACGGCGTCGCTGCGCGGCCGCTCGGAGCCGCCCTGGCGAATCTCCCGGCCTGCGGAATGCCCGAGGTGGCGATCCACCCCAACGACGACGCCACCATCTTCTACACCTCGGGCTCTACGGGTCACCCGAAGGGCGTCGTCTCCTGCCAGCGCAACATCATCACCGCGCTCCTGTCCTGGGAGCTCGATGCGCACGCCGCGGCCTTCAGGCGAGGTCGGGAGCTGGCCGTGCCTGCGGAGCAACCCGCCACGCTCCTCGCTGTACCTCTCTTTCACGCGACCGGCTCCCACGCCGTGTACCTCTCCTCCTATCGGACCCAGCGGCGAATCGTGTGCATGTACAAGTGGGACGTCGAGCATGCGGCTCTGCTGATCGAGCGGGAGCGCGTGACCTCGGTCGTCGCCCCGGCCGCGATGACGGGCGACCTGGTCACCGCCGCCGAGCGGACGAAACGAGACCTCAGCTCCCTTGCCACCGTCGGCGGAGGCGGAGCTCCGCGAGCGCCGGCTCAGGTGCGGGGCATCGACCGCGCCTTCCGCAAGGCCGCCCCGAATACGGGTTGGGGCATGACCGAGACCAACGCGATCGGTACCGGCATCGCGGGGCGTGAGTACCTGGAACATCCGGAGAGCTCGGGCCGGTGCTCGGCGGTGTTGGAGCTCCGGATCGTCGACGAGACGGGCAAGGAGCTGCCGACCGGGGAGCGCGGCGAGCTGCTGGTGCGCGGCACCTCGGTCGTTCGCGGCTACTGGAATCGGCCCGACGCCAATGCCGAGAGCTTCGTCGATGGGTGGCTGCGCACGGGCGACGTCGCCTACCTGGACGAGGAGGGCTTCCTCACCATCGTCGACCGCATCAAGGATCTGGTGATCCGCGGCGGAGAGAACATCGGTTGCGGAGCCGTCGAGGCCGCCCTGCTCGAGCACCCGGATGTCGCGGAGGCCGCCGTCTACGGCGTGCCCGACGAGAGGCTCGGCGAAGAAGTGGGGGCAACGCTGTACGTCCACGGATCGCTGGGAGAGGAGGACTTGCGCACCTTCCTCGAGCCCCGCCTGGCGCGCTTCGAGATTCCCCGATACCTGCGCTTCGCGAGGGAGCCCTTGCCGCGAACAGCCTCTGGCAAGATCCTCAAGCGGCAGCTGCGCGAGGAAGCGCTGGGAGATGCGGACCTGGAGTGAGCGTGGCGGGCCCCAGCGCCTGCAACGTCGAAGGCGAGGCCGCTTCGCTTCTTTCTTTGACGCGCGGCGGGGCGGGGTTCATTCCTCAGAATGGCTCGGCCGG
>NYZB01000247.1 GCA_002687015.1 Deltaproteobacteria bacterium | reverse complement strand
GGCCAGGGCCGCCCGGGAGAGGTGCCGCACGCGGGGGTTGGGCCCGGGCTTCCGTCCGGCACCGGGCCGCTTTCCGCCCCAGCCGTAGTGCTTGAGCTCGAGCTGTTGGGGCAACCGACGACTCATGATGGTGTAGAATACGGCGATCTTATAGTCCAGTCAAGCACAATCTCACAATTGGGCAACAAACCCCCAACGAAGCCCCCACGCCCCGCGCCGGACGCTCGGCAGCCCGGGTCCATCCACATGCCCCGAGACGAAACCCCCGCAACGCGCACCACCCCCTTCACCAACCTTCCGAAACCTCGTCCAAACGAGCACGATGCACGATGCGAGCACCCCAACCCGCGCCCAAGCGCACTATCCCCCTCCCCAACCTTCCGAAACGCCGGCCTGAACGGCCACATGCCAGGAGGCCGGGCTCACCCATTCCAGCGCCCTCCGGGCACCGGGCGCCGCTGGCCTCGCTCGCGGAGACGGATCGAACGAGAGGCCGCCGCGGCGCGGCGGGTCTGGTCTCTGCCGCGCAGGCTCCTAGGGGCGGTAGTCGAAGCGATCCACGATCGGCACGAAGACCCCGAGGTTGGCGACGCCGCGGTGCAGGGTGCGCTGGCCGCCGCGCTCTATGGCCAGTGCGTAGGGCGCGCGCTTCGGAGCATCCTCCTGGCAACGCGTCGGGAAGTCGATGCCGATCCGATAGCGGCCCGCCGGGGGTTGGCTCCACTCGACGACCTCGATGTTCGGCGGCGGCGATCCACAGCGCCGGTCCTCCTCGAGGGCTCCTCCGCTCTGGGCACGCTCGTTGGCGAAGTAGACGGTTTCCTGGAGCGGATCGGAGACGAAGAGGTCCAGGTCCGCCTCGCCTCCGAAGGCCAGCCGGATCCGCAGGGTGCCCGCAGGTGCCGCGGGAGCCTGCGCCAGGAGGCCGGCCAGTCGTTCCGCTTCGGCGAGCAGGGCGGGCGGCGGCGCGGGCCGGGGCTTCGGAAGGGGCCGGGAAGGCGGCCCCCCCGCGCAGGCCAGCGAGGTCATCAGGGCGAGGGCGAGGGCGAGGGCGAGCCCGCGGGTCCGGCGCGGTCCGCAGCGGTGCGGGGTATCCTCCGGCGCAGGGTCCGGAGGAGTCAGCATGAGGTCTTGCGAGCTACGGAGAAGGGCGATGGGGCGCGTCACGGCGTGGGCCATGGTAGCCGGGTTCGCGCTCGCGGCAGCGGCCGGCCAGGCCAGTGAGATCGCCGGAACGGTGTCGGACGATCGGGGTCCTGTCGTCGGTGCGATGGTGACCTTTCAGTCCGGCGATCCGATCCATGCGATCACGGTCTATAGCGATGAGCGCGGCGCCTTCCGCACGCCCCCGCTCTCCGCCTCCCAGGTCGATGTGCGCGTGCGCCGGATCGGTTGGAAGGATCTTCGCCGGGCCGAGGTCGCCGTGGCCGGGGCGCCCCTCGTTCTCACGCTGGAGCGGGAGGAAGACCCCGCAGCGCTGGCTGAGCAGCTGCCGGCGCACCGCTGGCTGCCACTCGTCACGAACCAGCTCCAGGATGAGACCGAGCGCGAGCAGTTCGTTCGCCAATGCACCTACTGCCACCAACAGGGAAATCGGGCGACCCGGGTGCCGCGAGAAGATTGGCAATGGGAGAAGGTGCTCAACCTGATGGCCCGAATGGGCGGCGTCCTGACCCCCGAGCTACGCGCCAAGGTGCCCGAGCTCTTCCGACGGGCCTACGATCCGGCGACAGCCGTGACGGCCCTCGTCGGGGGGCGAGAGCTCGAGGATCTGGCACCGCCTCCGGTCGCCGAGGCTCGCCGGGCGGTGATCGAAGAGTGGGAGCTGGGAGGGCGGGCTTCGATGCAGCACGACCTGGCCTTCCACCCCGACGGCCGGGCCTACTCCGTCGACATGGCGCAGGACCGCCTCTACCGCCTGGATCCCGCGACGGGTGAGATGGCCTCCTTCCCCATCGCCGACGAGGGGCTGGGCCTGGGGGGCGTGTTCGGTGGGGAGGGTCAGCCTCTGCCCTCGACGGCGAACGCCAGGCAGGGCCCGCACAGCCTGCAGTTCGCGCCGGACGGCGACGTCTGGATCACCTTCGCCCTCGGCAACCAGATCGGGCGCTTCGACCACGCGACCGAGACCTGGACCACCTATCCCCTGGACGCGGGCTACTACCCGCACACCCTGCGCTTCGATGCGAAGGGGCGGGTCTGGTTCACGCTCGCGATTTCCAACCACCTGGGGATGTTCGACCCCGCCACGGAGCGCTTCGAGACCATCCGGCTTCCGGCCGGCAGCTTCGTCCAGGACATTGCCCTGCGACTCCTGCCCGCCATGCTCTGGCTGGCCGGCCAGTTCGGTGACGACGCCGGCCTCGGGGGCGAGAGCGGCGACCCCGATTTCCTTCCCGTCCCCTACGGCATCGACGTGGGACCCGACGGCTCGATCTGGTTCAGCCAGCTGAACCAGCATCGCATCGGCCGGGTCGATCCGGAGACCCTCGACGTCGAGATGGTCGACACGCCCTTCCCCGCGCCGCGCCGTCTGCGCTTCGACTCCGCGAACGGTCTGTGGATCCCGAGCTTCTCGACGGGGAAGCTGGCCCGCTTCGACGTCGTCACCCGCGAGTTCCGCGAGTGGGTGCTACCGACCGCGAAGGAGGGCGTGGAGACGCCCTACTCGGTGCACGTGAACCGGCGCAACGATGAGGTCTGGGTGTGCGGTACGAACTCGGACACGCTGATGCGCTTTGATCCGAAGACGGAGCGCTTCGTCGTGTATCCGCTGCCGACGCGCGTGACCTACACACGCGACATCGACTTCGACGCCCAGGGGCGCGTGTGGACCTCGAACTCCAATGCTCCCACCTGGCAGGTCGAGGGCGGATTCCCCCGCGTGCTGCGTCTCGATCCCCGCGACCCGGCGCCCGAAGTCGCCGGCGGGAGCGCGCCGTGAAGCAGCGGCGCCTGGGCCGTACCGGTCTCATGGTTTCCGAGATCGGCATGGGCACGATGACCTTCGGCTCGATGGCCGATGAGGCCACGAGTCTGCGCATCCTCGACCGCGCCTTCGACGCCGGTGTGGACTTCCTCGACATCGCCGAGATCTACCCGGTACCGCCCGACCCGAGCTACGCCGGTCGCTCCGAGGAGATCTGCGGCAAGTGGTTGGCGGACAAGCCGCGAGACGCCGTCATCGTCGCTTCCAAGATCGCCGGGCCGACGGGAGGCTGGTTCCAGGGCCCGGTGCGCCACGGCAAGACCGGGCTCGACCGCCACCAGATCGAAACCGCCGTCGAGGCCAGCCTGAGGCGCATCGGCACCGACTATCTCGACCTCTACCAGACCCACTGGCCCGACGCGGGCCTGCCCATCGAGGAGACCCTGGAAGGCCTCGACCGGCTCGTCGAGTCCGGGAAGGTGCGCGCGGTCGGCTGCAGCAACGAGAGCTGCGCCGGGCTGATGGAGAGCCTGTGGGTCGCCGACCGGGCGGGCACGGCGCGCTACGAGACCATCCAGAACAACTTCAGCCTGCTGAACCGGCGCTTCGAGGACGAGCTGGCCGCGGCCTGCAGGAAGCACGACGTCAGCCTCCTGGCCTACAGCCCGCTGGCGGCGGGCGTGCTCTCCGGGAAGTACCGGGAAGGCGCCTGGCCCGAGGGGGCACGGTTCTCGTTCTATCGGGAGCACTCGCCGCGCACCCAGGCGATGGTGAAGCGCTTCGTGAACCCGAGGTGCCTGGAGGCCAGCGATCGCTTCGCCGCGGTTGCGGCCGAGCACGATCTCGCGCCGGTCACCTTCGCGACGGCGTGGACGCTGAGCCATCGTTTCGTCGGCTCCAGCTTGATCGGCGCCACCTCGCCCGAGCAGCTCGAGGAGAGCCTGGCGGCCGCCGAGGTCACACTCGACCCGGCCGCCCTGCAGGCCTGCGACGCGATCTCCCGCGAGATTCCCTACCCCCTCGGTTGACCGGCGCCCCCATTCACGGGGAAGGGGGCAGGGAGCCGGCGACGGCTACCGTATCGGGCCGGGAGGACCTGATGGGCGAGCGAGTGGCATTCCTGTGCCTGGGAGCGATGGGCTACCCGATGGCCGGTCATCTGGCGGCAGCCGGCCATGAGGTCACCGTCTGGAACCGCACGCCCGAGCGCGCCGAGGCCTGGGTGGCCGAGTACGGTGGAGCTCGGGCGCCGGGCGCCGGCGAGGCCGCCGGCGGAGCGCGCTTCGTTCTCTGTTGCACCGGCAACGACGCGGATCTCCTGGAGGTGGCGGAGCCGGCCCTCGCCGCGATGGATCCGGGCGCGACCTTCATCGACCACACCACGGCGTCGGCCGGCAGCGCTCGCCACCTCTCGGCCCTGGCGGCCGAGCGCGAGGTGGGCTTCCTCGACGCTCCGGTGTCGGGGGGAGAGGAGGGCGCTCGCCAGGGCCGCCTCACCGTCATGGTCGGCGGTGAGCCCGCGATCTTCGCCTCCGCCGAGCCGCTCATGGCCAGCTATGCGCACAAGGCCACGCGCCTCGGACCCGCCGGCGCGGGTCAGCTCACGAAGATGGTCAACCAGCTGTGCATCGCCGGGGTGGTGCAGGGCCTGGCCGAGGGGCTGGCCTTCGCCGAGCACAGCGGCCTGGATCCGCGCCAGGTCGTGGAGGTCATCTCGAAGGGAGCGGCCCAGTCCTGGCAGATGGACCATCGCGCCGCGACCATGATCGAGGATCGCTTCGACTTCGGCTTTGCCGTGGACTGGATGCGCAAGGATCTGGCCATCGCCCTGGCCGAGGCCCGCCGCAGCGGGGCCCGGCTGCCCCTCGCGGCCCTGGTGGACCAGCTCTACGCGGAGGTGCAGGCCCGGGGCGGCGGCCGCTGGGACACCTCGAGCCTGGTCCGTCTCTTCAGGGGTTCGCCCGACGCCCCCTGAGAGCCCTTTGAATTCAATGGGTTGGCGCGCTCACCTTGCGCGGTCGGGCTGCCGATCTGGACGTTGTGCACCCCGCCGTCCTGCCCATGAGCGCGAGCTTCGCCGTCAGCGCCTCCCTGGCCCTGCTGCTCGCCCTGCGGCCAGGCAAGACCCGCATCCACTGGGCGATGCTGGCCCTGCTGCTGGCGGTGATGACCTGGACCTCCGGCGCGGCATGGCGCTACCAGGCCAGCGAGTTCGCCGAGATCGAGGCGGCCTACCGGGTGATGTTCCTGGGGATCGCGACGGCCCCGGCTCTCTGGCTGGTGATGGCCTCCCTGTTCGCGCGCATCGAGAGGTTCGAAATGGGGCCGGCGGCCGCGATCGGCGTGCTCCTGCCGGGCATCCTGTTCTACCTGGCCTTCGTCACGAACGAGGCCCACGAGTGGGTGGGGACCATCGACGAATCCGGCTTCCAGCGCGGGGGGCTCTTCTTCGTGTACCTCGCGTGGGCCTATGCCGTGACCCTGGCCGGTGTGGCTCTCCTGATCAGTCGCGTCCGCTGGACGGCGACCCAGGGCGGTGTCGCGCGGGCAACGCTCCTGGCGGCGGCCGCCCTGACGCCGATCGCGACCAGCATGGTCAACCAGATGGGCTGGCTCTCACCGGACTGGGACCCGACGGGCGTCGCACTGGGCTTCTCCGGGGCGCTGATCTACCCGCTGGTGTTCCGCTTCGGCCTCCTCGAACGGGTGCCCCTGGTGCGCAGGGACGTCTTCGACCACCTGAACGACGCGGTGATCGTGACCGACACCCGCGGTCACGTGCTGGATGCGAACCCGGCGGCCGAGCGCGCCCTGGGCGCTTCCCTGGATCGCCTGCAGGGTCGCGTGCTGCGCGACTGCCTCGAGGAGATCCTCGAGCCCGCCGATCACGGTGCGGCCCGCCTGGCCTTGATCGACCCCGGTCCCGATGGGCCCCGCATCCTCCCCGAGGTGAGCACCCTGACCGGCCGATTGCTGCGCATCTCCGCGGGCGCGCTCAGCTATGGCGAGGGACAGCTGGGTGGCAGCGTGGTGGTCCTCCACGATCGCACCGAGGAGCGCAAGAGCGAGCGCGCGCTCCGGCAGGCCCAGAAGCTCGAGAGCGTGGGCTTCCTGGCAGCCGGGGTGGCCCACGAGGTGAACAACCCCCTCGCCTTCGTGCGGTCGAACCTGGCCCAGCTCCAGCGGATCGCCGACGGGATCTCGGATCTCGCGAAGCGCGCGGATGACGAGGAGCACGAGGATCTGGCGGAGATCCCCGAGATCGTGGCCGAAACCCTCGAGGGAGTGGATCGGATCCGCGGCATCGTCGACAAGATGCGCCGGCTCTCCCGGGACGCCACCGACCAGGTGGGCCCGGTCGACGTGAATGGTGCGGTCGAAGAGGCGGTTCGCTTTGCCCAGCTGCATCGGGGCAGCGCCCGTGTCGATGTCGAGGTGGGTCTCGCCGATGGCCTGCCGACCGTGCGTGGCAACGTGGACGGGCTCGTGCAGGTCTTCCTCAACCTGCTCCTCAACGCGCGCCAGGCGCTGGCCGAGAGAGAAGGGCGGATCCGCGTCGAGAGCCAGAGTCGGCCCGGGGGGATCGCCGTGGTCGTGTCCGACGACGGTCCGGGGATTCCGGACTCGATCCGGGAGAGGATCTTCGACCCCTTCTTCACGACCAAGGCTCCCGACGAGGGCACGGGCCTCGGTCTGGCCATCGCCTACGACATCGTGCGGGAGCACAAGGGCACGCTGGAGGCGAGCTCTGCCCCGGGCAGCGGGGCCGTCTTCACCGTCCTGCTCCCGACCACCTCGTAGCCGCACCGTTCCACGCCGTTACACTCCCCGCCGCCCGGCTCATGGCTGCTGGCGGGAGGGGATGTGGCCCACGAGTTCGTCTACACGCTTCAGGACCTTCGCAAGGTGGTGCCGCCGGATCGGGTCGTGCTCGACGGCATCACCCTGGCCTTCTTCCCGGGGGCGAAGATCGGTGTGCTGGGTGCCAACGGCGCCGGGAAGAGCAGCCTCCTTCGGATCATGGCGGGTGTCGACACGGACTACCTGGGCGAGGCCCACCTGAGCGAGGGGCTGCGGGTGGGCTACCTGCCCCAGGAGCCCGAGCTCGACGCGGCCAAGGACGTGAAGGGCAACGTCGAGGACGGCGTGGGCGAGCTGCGCGACCTGCTGAAGCGCTTCGAGGAGGTCAGCGCGCGCTTCGCCGAGCCCATGGACGACGACGAGATGAATGCGCTGCTCGAGGAGCAGGGCCAGCTCCAGGACGAGATCGACGCCGCCGGCGCCTGGGAGCTGGAGCGCACCCTCGAGATCGCGATGGATGCGCTGCGCCTCCCGCCGGGCGATGCCGACGTCACGAGGCTCTCTGGCGGGGAGCGCCGGCGCGTCGCTCTCTGCCGCCTTCTGCTCAGCAAGCCCGATCTGCTGCTCCTCGACGAGCCCACCAACCATCTCGACGCCGAGTCCGTCGCCTGGCTGGAGCGCCATCTCCAGGAGTATCCGGGGACCGTCGTGGCCGTGACCCATGATCGCTACTTCCTCGACAACGTGGCGGGCTGGATCCTCGAGCTCGATCGGGGTCGGGGTATCCCCTACCAGGGCAACTACTCCGGATGGCTGGAGCAGAAGCGCGCTCGCCTGGGGAGCGAGGAGAAGAGCGCGTCCGCCCGCTCCCGCACCCTCGAGCGAGAGCTCGACTGGATCCGGATGACGCCGCGAGCGCGCCAGACCAAGAGCAAGGCCCGCATCCGCGCCTTCGAGGATCTGCGCGCCGAGGAGGAGAGGCGTCTCCCCGAGAGCGTCGAGATCGCGGTCCCCCCCGGCCCCCGGCTCGGAGACCTGGTCGTCGAGGCCAGGGACCTGCGCAAGGGCTACGGAGGGGAGCTCTTGATCGACGGCCTCGACTTCTCGCTGCCGCGGGGAGGGATCGTGGGCGTGATCGGCGCGAATGGAGCGGGCAAGACGACGCTCTTCCGCATGATCGCAGGCGAGGAGAAGCCCGATGGAGGGAGCCTGCGCCTCGGCGAGACCGTGAAGCTGGCCTACGTCGACCAGAGCAGGGAAGACCTGGGCGCCGCGCGCTCGGTATGGGAGGAGGTCAGCGGCGGCGAAGAGCGCATGAAGGTCGGGGCGAAGGAGATCAACACCCGCGGCTACGTCAGCAGCTTCGGGTTTCGAGGCGCCGACCAGCAGAAGAAGGTGGGCGATCTCTCCGGAGGGGAGCGCAACCGCGTCCATCTCGCCAAGCTCCTCGCCTCGGGGGGGAACCTGCTGCTGCTCGACGAGCCCACCAACGACCTGGACGTCGATACCCTTCGGGCCCTGGAGGAGGCGATCCTCGGTTTCGCCGGCTGCGCAGTCGTGATCTCCCACGACCGCTGGTTCCTCGATCGCATCGCCACCCACATCCTGGCCTTCGAGGGCGACAGCCAGGTCGTGTGGTTCGAAGGCAACTACGGCGAGTACGAGGCCGACTACAAGCGTCGCAAGGGCGCCGACGCCGACCAGCCCCACCGCATCAAGTACAAGAAGCTCGGCGACTAGGGACGGATCGGGGGACCTTCCTTCCGGAACTCCGCCCATCCGACCTGGTCCGCCGATGCTGGGGCCGCTTCGCTCCTCCTCTTGGGATCGCGGGGCGGCGGCCACGGTGCAGCGGCCGCCGGAGCCGCGGGGGGAGCCGACCCCCACAAGACCGAGCACGACATGCCGTGGGATCCGGAGGCGGAGGCCGTGCTCACCCGGGTGCCCGAGGGATTCATGCGAAACCTGACCGCCCAGCGCACCGAGGCGCGTGCGCAACGCCTGGGTCACACGCGGATCACGCGCGAAGTCGTGGAGGACCAGTTCGCGAGCTGGCAGAAGCACTCCGAGGCCGTGACGCGAAGCATGGTGTGGGAGGCCGGCGCCTACGAGCTGATCGCGGGGGCTCCGGCCGTGGTCCGCGGCATGATCGTGAGGGAGATCGAGGCGGGCGCAAAGCGCGACGGCCTGGCCGAGGTGAGCACGGAGTATGTGGAGAGCGCTCGCACCCGATGGCACGAGACGGGCGTCTTCCACGTGGCGCCGACCCGGGACTACTGAGACAGGCGACGATGGCGAGAGAAGGATCCGGAATCGACTGGAGCGAAGAAGCCAGTGCACGCCTCGAGCGGGTGCCGCGCTTCCTGCGCGGCATGGTCCGGAAGCGCGCCGAGGCCTTCTGCCGGGAGCGGGGAGAGAGCGTCGTCAGTGCCGAGCTGATGATCGAGCTGGGGAAGCGCCGCCACGCCGGGGGACCGCCGGCCGA
This sequence comes from Deltaproteobacteria bacterium, assembly GCA_002687015.1. Classification (GTDB taxonomy): domain Bacteria; phylum Myxococcota_A; class UBA9160; order UBA9160; family UBA6930. Next base: position 1,312 of record NYZB01000247.1, on the reverse strand, counting down.
CAAGTCGGGAAACGGCGAGGAGCAGGAGCGGAGCGCCGGCGAGATCGTCTGGACCGCTGCCGCCAAGGAGCGGCTCGAAGAATCGCCTCCCTTCTTCCACGCCGAGCTGGTGCGCATCGCCGAGGAGGCGGCCCGCGCGGGCGGGCACCTGGAAGTGAACCTGGCACTCATGGACGGCCTCGAGAGTCAGGAGGAGTTCAAGCGACGCCTGGCCTGGGACGGGGCCGCGGAGTCCTCCCTGGAGGAGGCCCTCGGCGATCGCCCCGAGATCGTGCGCGACTTCATCCGGCCTGCCATGGAAGAGGCCGCCGAACGCATCGCGGGACGCGAGGACCAAGAGGTCGTGTCGCAGAGCCACGTCAGCGAGGCCTTCGATACCGAGGGGGCCGGCGTGGAATGGAGCGCCGAGGCGCTCGACCGCGTGAAGGAAGCACCCGAGTTCGTCCGCGCCGGAATCAAGAAGGCGGCAGAGGCCGGGGCCCGCCGGGAAGGGCTCCCCCTGATTCGTCCGGAGGACCTCACCCGCTTCCGCAATCGCGCCATGCTGCGCGCCGTCAAGCGGATGCGCAGCTTCGGCTTCCGCGAGCTCACCTTCGACGTCTTCGAGACCGCCCGCGAGCGGGTGCCGCGGCTCAAGGACAACCCGCAGGCGGCGAAGCGCTTCGCCGCGATTCGCGAGCACGTCGAGGGCAAGGGCGGCCTGGGCGTCATGGACAAGAGCATGCTCGAGCGCATGAAGCGCCATCTCGAGGAAGGCACGAAGCTCGACGAGGACTGAGGCGCCCTCGCCAGCTCTGCGGTCACGGGCCGAGCGAGGTGGACCGCCCGTGCTGGCCTACTTCCAGCCGCTTCCCGCGCCCTTGACCATCGCGAAGGGGCCGACGGGCCACCGATAGCAGTCGACCATGAGTTGGTTGACCTCCTCGTGGCTGGCGACACCCTCTTCCACGACCCGCGAGGCCTCCCGCATCATCGCGAAGTAGATGCGGTTGGCGACGAAGCCCCAGCTCATCGGACTGTCGTTCACGACGATCGGGTTCTTGCCGCAGCGCGCCGCGATCTCGACGATCCGGTCTCGAACGCCTGCGTCGGTTTCCTTCGTCACGACGATCTCGGCGAACTTCATCACGTAGGCAGGGGAGGCCCAATGCCAGCCGATCACCCGGCCCGGCCGATCCGTGGCCGCGGAGAGCGCGGCGATCGGGAAGCCCGACGTGTTGGAGGCCAGGATCGCCTCGGGCCCAGCCGCCGCATCGAGGTCCCGGAACATCCGCACCTTCAGGTCCAGCCGCTCCGGGATGCACTCGATGAT
>NYZB01000246.1 GCA_002687015.1 Deltaproteobacteria bacterium | reverse complement strand
GCACTTTCTCCAATTCGGGCAAGAAACCTCCATCGAAGCCCCCACGCCCCGCGCCGGACGCTCGGCAGCCCGGGCCCACCCACACGCCCCGAGACGAAACCCCCAGCAACGCGAACCTCCTCCCTCACCAACCTTCCGAACCTCGGCCTGAACAACCACGAGACCCCTACTGAGCACCCGCTTGACTCTCCGCTCTCGGGTCAGCCCGAGACGAAGCCCCAGGGACGCGGCTACGGTCGCAGCCGCTCCTCGAGAAGCGCCAGCACGCGATCCAGCGCTTCGCGGGTCGGGTGGCCCTCCTCGTCGATGAGTTCGGTGGTGACGACGCTGTGGGCGGCGCGGCCGAGGCCGTGGGGGTTGCCCTTGCCGGAGTCGATCTCGATGGCCTCGAAGCCGGGGCCCAGCTCCCGACGCAGGGTCTCGAAGCGCTCGGGGGGACAAAGGGGATCTCCGGTGAAGCGGAGGCCGAGGACTCCGGCGCCCTCGCGACTGCGCTTCTTCACGGCGGCCAGCTGCTCGGGTGAGATGTGCAACGCCGCGCGGCGCTCCTTGCCGAAGGGGAAGGGAAGGGAGGGCTGGGAGAGGACGGGGACCATGAGGCTGGGCTCGAGCATCAAGGCCAGGGCGAAGTTCCCCGTCAAGCACATGCCGATCGCTCCGACTCCCCTTCCGCCGGCCTCTTCGTGCAGTTCGCGCGCGTGGTCGCGTAGCCATTCCGTGATGGGACTGGCCTCGTGGGAGGCGAGGACGAGGAACTCGCGACGGATGCAGGCCCGCGCCATCTGACCGAGCACGTAGCCCGCGGCGATCTTCTTGTTGGGTGTGCCGAAGAGCTGGGGGAGCTCGACCCGGAAGCCGGCATCGGCGACGGTGCGCGCGAAGGCCGCCACCTGGGGTGTGATGCCCGGAATCTCGTGCATGACCAGGACGCCGGGCCCTTCGCCGCGCCGGTAGACGCTTCGCGTAGCGCCGCGGTAGGTTCGGGTGAGCGTCTCGAAGCCGTCGAGCATGGGCGCAGGATGGGGCGCCGATCCCGGGGCTTCAGCCCTCCTCGTCTTCGGGCTCCGAGCCGGAGCGCAGCGGGGTGGGCTTGCCGAAGAGCCAGCCCTGCCCGAAGGGGATCTGGAGCTGGTCGAGCATCTCGAGCTCCTGCAGCGTGTCGAGCCCCTCGCCGATGATGCTCGCGCCGATGGTGTTCGCCACCGACTGCAGGGCCTGGAGCAGTGCCTGGCGCGCGGCATCCGTGTCCAGGCCCGTGATCAGCGAGCGGTCCCCCTTGATGAAGTCGGGCTCCAGCTCGATCACCGCCTGCAGGCTGGCGTAGCCGGCTCCGGTGTCGTCCAGGGCAAAGCGGAAGCCGAGGGCGCGGTAGGCGTCCCTGATCTCCCGGAACACGTCGAAGTTCTCGATCGACTCCTGCTCGGAGATCTCGAAGACGACGTCGGTGGGCCGGAGTCGACTGCGGTCGAGGGTTCGGATCAGCTCCTCGGGCTTGAAGTGCGGATCATGGATCGTGGTCGGGCGGACGTTCAGGAAGAGCGCCGTGCCCGAAGGCAGACCCAGTGCTCCATCGAGACCCGCGCGACGGCACAGGCAGTCGAGCTCGAAGACGAGGTCCTGCTCTTCCGCTGCGTCGAAGAGCGCCGCTGGCGTGTGGAAGGGGCTTCCCTCGGGGCCGCGCACGAGCGCCTCGTACCCGAACACCGTCTTCGACGCGACGTCGACGATGGGCTCGTAGACCGAGGACACCTCGCCCGCCAGCAGCACCGAGAGGAAGCCGCGGCGGCGCCTGCGCGCGTTCGCGCGGGCTTCGAGGTTGGCATCCGCGCGGGCCTCTTCGAATGCCGCGCGGATCTGCGTCTCCGCGCTCATGAAGGGGTTGCGCAGGACGGCCGAGTAGCCGACGGGCAGGTTCGGTACGGCGCGACCGTAGGGGTAGGTGACCTTGTGGCCCTTGCGTTCGATCGCCTTCTCGATGCCACGGACCAGGGTGGGGAGCTCGGTGCGGTAGAAGGAGCCATCGTTCTCGCCGCGAAAGAAGGCCACCGCCACTTCGGGCCTTCCGGTCTCGCCGATCACCACCACTTCGTCGCCATCGAGCAGACGGGAGGCCGTGTCGTAGACCAGGGCGCTCACGTTGCCGAGGGCGGACTCGCTGGCCTGGGCGCCGTAGCGCCTCTCGAGCGTCTCCAGGGCGGATGCATCCACGAGCACGAGGGCGAGGGTCTTTCCGCTCGCGAACTGCTGGACCAGCCCCGGAAGGGCGTGGCCCAGGCGCGGAAGAACCGTGGGCCGGGGCAGACCGCTCTCGGGCTCCCGGTCCTTCTCGAGAGGTGCTTCGCTCACCGCTCTAGCATCGGCCGACCTGGGGCCCGTATTGAGCCAGGGCGTGGGGCCTGGGCTACCGTGCCGGGCCATGTCCGCCCGCCCTGCGACGCCCCGAGCCGTGATCTTCGACCTGGGAGGGGTGGTGGTGGACTCCCCCCTGCACGCCATCGCCGCCTATGAGCTCGAGCTCGGCATCCCGGCGGGCTTCGTGAACCGGCTGGTGGTCGAAACGGGGTCGGGGGGGGCGTGGTCCCGTATGGAGCGCGGGGAGATCGACATGGCGACCTTCTACGATGAGTTCGAGAAGGAGTGCGCCACGGGTGGCCATCCGCTCTCGGCCGTGGCCATGATGGAGCGGATCGGCGAGTGCGGCCCGCGCCCGGCCATGCTGCGCGCCATCGGGCTCCTCCGCGAGGCGGGGCTTCTCGTCGCCGCCCTGACCAACAACTGGGCCGCCGAGGGTGCGGCTCCCGACGCGCCCCACGAGTTCCAGGATCTGTTCCACGTCGTCATCGAATCCAGCAAGGTCGGCCTTCGCAAGCCCGACCCCCGCATCTACCAGCTCGCCTGTCGCGAGCTCTCCATTCGACCCAGCGAGGCCATCTTCCTCGACGACATCGGTCGGAACCTGAAGGCCGCTCGAGCGCTGGGCATGCACACCATCAAGGTCGATGCGCCCGAACCGGCGCTCGCCGCGCTCTCCGAGGCCACCGGCCTCTCACTCGTGTAGAGGCCGCCGTGTCCAGACCCGAGGGATCCCCGATCCGCGGGGAAGCCCGGCATCTCCTGCGTCTCGCCGTGCCCGTCGTCCTGGGCCTGCTCGGCACCATGATGATGGGCTTCGTCGACACCCTGATGGTGGGCCGGGTGAGCGTGGAGGCCCTTGCGGCCGCGGCGATCGCCAACTTCTGGATCTTCGCGACCCTGCACGGGGCGACCGGCATCCTCTTCGGTCTCGACCCGCTCGTGAGCCAGGCGCATGGCGCCGGCGACGGCGAGCGAGCGGGGCGGGCCCTGCAGAGTGGCGTGGTGCTCGCCGGCCTCCTCTCGATCGTGTTGATGGCGCTGTGGGCGATGAGCGGAACCGTGCTCACGGCCCTCGGACAGGATCCGGCCCTGGCGGCCGAAGCCCATGCCTACACGTGGGTGCAGATCCCGAGCATTCCCTTCCTGCTCGGCTCGGCCGCCTTGCGACAATACCTGCAGGCCCGGGAGCTGGTACGACCGGCGATGTGGGTGGTGCTGGTCGCGAACCTCTGGAACGTCTTCTTCAACTGGGTCTTCATCTTCGGCAACCTGGGCATGCCGGCCCTCGGCCTCGAAGGCGCGGGCATCGCCACGTCCCTCACCCGCGTGCTCTCCGCCCTGGCCCTCTTCGGCCTGGTGCGCTCGCGGGGCTACCACCGCGGTGCCTGGATGCCTTGGAGCTGGCAGTCCTTCGACCCGGCCGGGTTGCGCGCACTGCTCGCACTGGGCGTTCCGATCGCCCTTCAGATGGGGCTGGAGATGTGGGCCTTCTCGGGCTCGAACCTGATCGCCGGCTGGCTCGGCGCACCCCAGCTGGCCGCCCACACGATCGTCCTGAACCTGGCGTCCATCACCTTCATGGTTCCCCTCGGCATTTCCCAGGGAGCGGCCGTGCGCGTGGGCAACCTGCTCGGCGCGGGCCGGCCGAGCCAGGCGCGCATGGCGAGCTGGGTCGCCATCGCCATGGGCGCAGCGGTGATGACCGTCTCCGCCACGGCCTTCGTCGTCCTCCGCGAGGTCCTGCCCGCGGCGTACACGAAGGATGCCACCGTCCTCGCGCTCGCCGCGTCGATCCTTCCGGTGGCTGCGGCGTTCCAGGTCTTCGACGGCACCCAGGCCGTTGCCTGCGGCGTGCTGCGGGGCATGGGCAAGCCCCGCCCGGCGGCCGTGTTCAACCTGATCGGGTACTGGGTGCTCGCCCTACCGATCGGGACCTGGCTGGCCCTGCGCACCGACGCGGGGCTGGCCGGGCTGTGGTGGGGGCTGGCCGGCGGGCTCTGTCTCGTGGCCGTCGGCCTCGTGATCTGGATCCGCGCTCGAGCGCAGCGGGTCCTCGACCAGCTCGCGAGCAGGGCCATGGCGGACCGGGACGCTCTCTAGCCGGTCCCACGACGATCGAGCGCGCAACGGCCTTCCCGTGTGGGCCGGGGCACGCCGGGCTCTCGTGAGATGGACTCTAGGCCGCGGCGAGCTGCTTGGGCTCGGCGAGCAGGTAGAACACACCACCCCAGGCCGCGGACTCGTCGGCCCAGACCAGCCGGGCGCTGAGCAGTGCGGTGTCGGCGGGTGCGTGGGTCCCGTGGAGGATCGAGGGGATGTCGGCCTCGTGCAGCATGCCGGCACCGAGCCGCACCGGCTCCTCGAACACCGCGCCCATCAGTGTCTCGATCGCAGCGCGGGCGATCTCCCGGAAGCGGGCCAGGGGGTCACCCTGGGCTCCTTCCGAGCTGCGTTGGATCCACAGGAGGGCCGCCTCGGGCTCGAGGCTCAGGACGGCAGCGGCGCAATGCCGGCCTTCGATCGGGACCACGAGGCTGGCCGTCATGTCGTCACCGGCGATCAGGCCGCGTTCGGGGAACTCGGCCAGTGTCCCGATCTCGAGCTCGGGCACGGTCGCGGCGGTGGGAGCCGGGAATCCAGCGGCGAGCCGGGCGGCCGCCCGGTCGAGGCGGGTGCGGAGGTCGGCTTCGGTGGGGTTGGGGGCCAAGCTCACTCCACAGACGTTCAAGAGGATCCCCCCAGGGAGTTGATAGCGCAACGGGGGTAAGAACACACACTTTATCGTCAGGATCCGCTTTTTCGTGAGTGAGATTTGCACGATTGGGCCTCCTCGCGGCCTGCGGAGCGGTGAGGCGGGTCACGTTTGGCCAAGGGGGCTCCGGCCGAAGACGCCCTGTGCCGATGGTGTGCACTGACCCCGGCTGTCGGGGCAGGAGCCTGGAAGCATGGAACGTCGAACACTCCTCCTCGTGGATTCGGGGTCGTCGCCGATGGAGGCGCTCTCCCTGCGCCTTCGCCAGATGGACTTCCACGTGGTTCGCGCAAAGACCACCGAGCACGCCACCGAGGCCCCGGCCGACCCCCGCTTCCGCATGGGTGCCGTCATCGTTCCTCCGGACCTCCCCGTGCTCGACCTCGAGCGATCGCTGCGCGCCTTCCGGGCCGTCGAGCCGGACCGGATCCCAGCTCTCCCGATCGTCGTGTTCGGGGCTCGCCCGGATGCCGACCAGCGCGGCCGGCTGCGCCGGGCGGGCGTGGACTGGGGCCTCTGGACGCCGGTCGAAGACAACACGCTGCGCTTCCAGATGAATCGGGCGCTGGCCGGTGGAGGACCTCCCGTGGCCACGAGACGGGCTCTGCGTGTGCCGACCAACTGGCCTCTGGCCGTGTGTGCCTCCGGCCGCGAGAAGCCCGCCAAGCTCTACTCGGTCTCGACGCGCGGCGGTTACCTGGCCACACCCCGGCCCTCGATGGCCCGCGCCATCGTGCACCTCACGCTGCCGCTTCCGGAGGGGGACCTGCGGGTCAGCGGCGAGGTGATCGCGACCAACGTCCCGGGCAACCTCGTGAAGCGCAACCTCCCGATCGGCATGGCGGTGCGCTGGAGCGGCCTCGAGCCCGACGAGATCGAGCGCATCCAGACCTTCGTGGACGATCGCGACGACCGGCTGCGGCTCTGACCCTCCTTCGGGCCCGCCCTCCCGGACCCTGGGCCCGGGCCGTCATCCGGTGCGTGTCCTAGGATCCGGGACCATGTCCGACGAGATCCTGCGCTTCGAACTGGATGGACGCGTGGCCGTGCTGCGCTTCGACGACGGCAAGGCCAACGCCGTCTCCCATGCGGCCCTGGATGCCCTCCAGGGCGCCATGGACCGGGCGGAGAAGGAGGCATCCTCCGTGGCCCTGCTCGGCCGGCCGGGCCGTTTCTCCGCGGGCTTCGACCTCTCCGTGATGCGGGAAGGGCCGGAAGCCGCCCAGGGCCTGGTCGGTAGCGGTGCCGAGCTGCTGCTACGCCTGCTGGAGAGCCCTTTGCCGGTCGTGGCGGGTTGCACGGGACATGCGCTCGCCATGGGCGCCCTGCTGCTGCTCGCGGCGGACCTCCGCATCGGTGCCGAGGGCGACTTCAAGCTGGGTCTGAACGAGGTCGCGATCGGCATGACCCTTCCCCTCTTCGCCGTCGAGCTGGCCAACGAGCGGGTCTCGCGACGCCACCGGCTGCGCAGTGCGGGCATGGCCGAGATCTACGATCCCGCCGGCGCCGTCGACGCCGGCTACCTGGACCACCTGGTGGCGGCCGACGCGCTCGAGAGCCGGACGCTCGAGGAAGCAGGTCGGCTCGCCGAGGCTCCGGCTCGGGCCTTCGCCGGGACCAAGGAGCGTCTGCGCGGCGACGTGGCCAAGCGCATCCGCGATGGCCTCGCGGCAGATCTGGCCACCTTCTCCGTCGGGTGACCCACGTGCGCTGGATGCATCGGGTGCCTCGAAGGGTCGGGGCGCACGGAGCCGTCACGGCATGGCTCGGCGTCTCCATCCTGACTCTCGCCGCTCCCGCGGTCGCGGAGGGGCGAGACGAAGACCCGTGGTTCCGCGCGGGTCGGGCGGCCGTCGAAGGCACGCGCGCACGCATCGGCCCCAGCGGAAGAGCCCGCAACGCGATCCTCTTCCTGGGCGACGGCATGGGCGTCTCGACAGTGACCGCCGCGCGCATCTTCGCGGGCCAGCAGGCGGGGGGCCTCGGCGAGGATCACCAGCTCTCCTTCGAGGCCCTTCCCCACGTCGGGCTGGTGAAGACCTACAACACGAACCAGCAGGTGCCCGACTCGGCCGGCACGATGACGGCGATCGTCAGTGGCGTGAAGACGAAGGCAGGGGTCCTCGGCGTCGGCGACGCCGTCGTCACGGGAGATCACAAGAGCGTGGCGGCGGCGAGGGTCCCGACCCTCTTCGAGGAGGCGGAGCGTGCGGGCCGGGCGACCGGGATCGTGACGACCGCACGACTCACCCATGCCACGCCCGCCGCGTGCTACGGCCACTCGGCGCACCGCGACTGGGAGAGCGACGCCGACCTGTCCGCGGCGGCCCGCGGGGATGGCTTCCCGGATCTCGCCCGCCAGTTCGTCGAGTTCGCTGCGGGCGATGGCATCGACGTGGCCTTCGGCGGCGGGCGGGCCCGGTTCCTGCCCGACCACGGCCTCGATCCGGAGGATCCGGAGGAGACCGGGACCCGTTGGGACGAGCGCGACCTCATGAGCGAGTGGCAGGCCGCCGCCCCCGGGCGCAAGACGCTCTGGAATCTCGAGCAGTTCCGGAAGATCGACCCGGAAGAGACGGGCCAGGTGCTCGGCCTCTTTGCCCCGAGCCACATGAGCTTCGAAGTCGATCGTGCGGGTGACCGCGCAGGCGAGCCCTCGCTCTCGGAGATGACGGCCACGGCCCTCGCCATCCTCGAGAGGCAGCCAGGGGGCTACCTCCTGCTCGTGGAGGGCGGTCGGATCGACCACGCCCACCACGCCAACAACGCCTACCGTGCACTCGCCGAGACAGTGGAGTTCGCGCGAGCCGTCGAGCTGGCCCTTCGGGAGACCCGTCGCGAGGACACGCTGATCGTGGTGACCGCCGACCACGGGCACCCGCTCTCGATGGCCGGCTACGTCACCCGCGGCAACCCCATCCTCGGCCATGCACGGGAGAACCGCTCCGACGGGAGCCAGGCTCCCGCCCTGGACGGCGCGGGCCGACCCTATACGACGCTCTCCTACACCCTGGGTCCCGGAAACCCCGGCAAGACGCCCCTCCAGCCCGAAGGCCCCAAGAGCTTCCCGCACTACCATCCCACCGGCGCCCTCCCCTTCGGACCCGCACTGCGGCCCGACCTCAGCGAGGTGGATACGAAGGACCCGGGCTACCTGCAGGAGACGATGCTCCCCCTCTACGCGGGCACCCACAGCGGCGAGGACGTAGCGGTCTATGCGGATGGTCCGGGCGCGGCGCTCTTTCACGGCGTTCAGGAGCAGAGCTATCTGTATCACGCAATGGTGGAGGCGATGGGCCTGCGCTCCGATGAGTAGAACATGAGTCAGCTCGACCTCGGCATCCTCGGCAACGGCAGCTTCTCCGCGCTGGTGGACGACCACGGCCGCATCGTGTGGTGCTGTCTGCCGCGCTTCGATGGCGACCCGGTCTTCTCGAGCCTCCTGGCCGGCGAGGGGGAGCCCGAGCACGGCTTCTTCGACGTCGTGCTCGAGGGCTGTGTCTCCAGCGAGCAGCGCTACCTGCGAAACACGGCGATCCTCGTCACCACGCTCCGGGACGGCCAGGGGGGCGCCATCGAGATCACCGACCACGCCCCGCGCTTCCGCGATCGCCAGCGCATCTACCGGCCCCTGATGACGGTGCGCCAGGTGCGGCCCGTGGCCGGCGACCCGCGTGTGCAGGTGCGTCTGCGCCCCGCCACGAACTACGGCGCAAGGCGGGCCCCCACCACCCACGGCAGCAACCACATCCGCTACGTCCTCGACGACACCACGATCCGACTGACCACCAACGCTCCCGTGAACTACATCCTGGAGGAACGCCCCTTCGTCCTGGAGGAGACCATCGACTTCGTGCTCGGGCCGGACGAATCCCTCGAAACCGCCGTGGCGACCTTCGCGCGCCGCAGCTTCGAGGAGACGCGCAGCTACTGGTTCGAGTGGGCGCGCACCCTCTCGATCCCCTTCGAGTGGCAGGGCGCCGTGATCCGTTCGGCGATCACGCTCAAGCTCTGCAACTTCGAGGAGACGGGCGCAGTGGTCGCGGCCATGACGACCTCGATCCCCGAAGCCGCCGGCACCGAACGGAACTGGGACTACCGCTATTGCTGGCTCCGCGATGCGTACTTCACCCTCGATGCCCTGAACCGGCTGGGCGCCACGCGCACCATGGAGGGCTTCCTCCGCTACATCGAGAACCTCGTGCGGGCCTCCGAGGGGGGCCACCTGCAACCCGTGTATGGCGTCACCCAGGAGGCCAGGCTCACGGAGCGGACCGTCGACCTGCCGGGCTTCCGCGGTCACGGGCCCGTGCGCGTCGGCAACCAGGCCCACGAACACATCCAGAACGACGTCTATGGAAGTGTCGTGCTCTCCGCAACCCAGGCCTTCTTC
>NYZB01000245.1 GCA_002687015.1 Deltaproteobacteria bacterium | reverse complement strand
CGCCGCCGCCGTCCCCGCGGAGGTTGAGCATCTCGGCGACCAGCTCCCTGTAGAGGGGGCGCGAGGCGACGTAGCGAGCCGCGCGGCCCAGCAGGTCGGTCAGGCGCTCGGCGAAGGGCAGCTCGGCCCGGCCAGCGGCGTCGAAGGCGGCGGCGAGCTGGACCGCCCTCCGCTCGGCGATCGCCGCATAGAGGTGCTCGCGGGTCTCGAAGTGGTTGAAGAAGGTCCGGGGCGCCACGTCCGCGTGAGCGCAGATTTCCTCGAGCTTCGTGTCGCGCAGCCCCTGCTCCTGGAAGAGGGTCAGGGCCGCGTCGAGCAGGGCCGCCCGGTTCTGCTGCCTGCGCAGCTCGAACCGATTGGGAGCCGGGGATCCCTCGCCATCCATGAGTGGACGCTACCCCATATTGCAGATGACTGTAATATTGCACTCGGGCGCAAATTCCTTCAGGGAAGCAGGGCGCCCCCATCGACGTCGATCGTCGACCCCGTCATGAAGTCGTTGCGGACCGCCAGCAGGATCGCCTCGGCCACCTCTTCGGGCCGGCCGGGCCGGGGGATCGGCTGGCGATCGGTCGCGTTCGCGAGGAAGGCGTCTCGCGCCTCGGGAGGCATCGAGAACATCGGTGTGTCGATGACGCCGGGCGAGACCACGTTGATCCGACGGGGCGCGATCTCCGGTGCGACGGCGCGGGCGAAGCCCTCGACGGCATTGCCGACCGTCGAGATCGCCGAGGCGCCCGGGCTGCACTTCCGCGCCGGGTAGCCGCTCACCAGCACGATCGCTCCGTCGTCGCTCATGTGGGCGGCGCCGAGACGCACCGAGTTCACGTAGCCCCAGAGCTTGCAGAAGGAGCCCTGGAAGCCGTCGAGGTCCATCTCGAGGAAGGGGCCCACCGCGCGCTCGCCCCCCGTGGCCGCGTTGACGAGCACGTCGAAGGGAGCCACCTCGGCAAAGAGGGCGGCGAGGGCGTCGCGGTCCAGCACGTCGATCCGTCGCCAGGAGACGCCGGTGCCGAGGGCCGCGCGGGCCGCCTGTCGGGTCGTCTCCGAGCGGCTGCCCGCCACGACCTCCGCGCCCGCTGCCTGGAGCTGCCGTACGGCGGCCAGGCCGATCCCCGAGGTACCCCCCAACACCACGGCGCGTCGGCCTTCGAGCTCCATACCCACTTCCCTCCGATCGAAGAGGTCGGATGCTAGCCGAGCCCCCTCCCGCCGGACCTGCGCTATCAACCGCAGGATGGGACGTCTGGACGACAAGGTCGCGATCGTGACGGGGGCCGCCCGGGGGACCGGTGCGGAGACGGCGAAGCTCTTCGTCGAGGAGGGTGCGCGCGTCTGTCTGGCCGACCTGCTGGACGAGCGGGGGGGCGCTCACGCGGAATCGCTCGGCAAGGACGCCTTCTTCCAGCATCTGGATGTCCGCAGCGAGCCGGACTGGGCGGCGCTGGTCCGTGCCGTGCACGCGCGCTTCGGCCCGGTGGACGTGCTCGTGAACAACGCCGCCGTGCTCGACGTGCGTCCCATCGCCGAGCTCGACCCCGCCAGGGTGCGCGACCTGCTGGACGTGAACCTGGTCGGCCCGATGATCGGCACCCGGGCCGTGCTTCCGGACATGGAGGAGCGCGGGGCCGGGGCGATCGTCAACCTCGGCTCCATCGACGCCATGGAGGGGATGGGTTGGGTGGCGCCCTACGCCGCGTCCAAGTGGGGCCTGCGCGGCTTCACCAAGTCGGCAGCGCTCGAGCTGGGGCAGAAGGGCATCCGCGTGAACATGGTCTGCCCGGCGGGCGGGAGCCCCGAGCTCCACGAGGGCTTCCGCGAGAACCTCGTGAAGCGCATCGAAGCCGGCGAGAAGCTCGCCGTGAAGGGCCTCGACCACGCGGTCATGGGTGGCCGCCACGCCCAGCCGCGCGACATCGCCAACGTGATCCTCTTCCTCGCGTCGGACGACGCCGCCTTCTGCAACGGCGGGGAGTACCTGGTCGACGGTGGCCACACCGCGGGCCACATCTGGTTCGCGACGGAGTAGCGGGCCACGGCGTTTCGGTCCCCGCCCCGGCCGTGGTAGCGTCTGCTCCTCCATAGGAGGAAGAGACATGGCGATCGAAGGTGGATGCTACTGCGGCGGTCTGCGCTACCAGGCCGAAGGCGACCCGATGTTCCGGGGCCAATGCCATTGCAGGGAGTGCCAGTACATCACGGGCGGCTCGCCCAACGTGATCCTCGCGATGCCGGCGGCCGGCTTCTCCTACTCGAGCGGGGAGCCGAAGGACTTCACCCGCAAGGACATCGAGGACCCGGTGACCCGTCAGTTCTGCCCCGAGTGCGGGACGCACATCGGAACGCAGCTGCCCGGGATGGGCGCCATGATGGTCAAGGCGGGCACCCTCGACGACCCGAGCCTCTTCGGCCAATCCGAGATGGCCATCTTCCTGTGCGACAAGCAGAGCTTCCACGTCCTGCCCGAGGGCGTTCCCGCCTTCGAGAAGGGTCCCGGCTCGGCGCCGGCAAGCTGAGCGGCTCGCGCTAGCGCTCGATCGGCACCGCGTTCACCGGCACGTCGGGCCTCCGGGCGACGTGCGCCCACACGTGCACGTGGGGGTCGCCCCGGAAGTGCCAGGTGAGGCTGGGGCCCTCGATGCGAAAGCTGTCCCAGAGCTCGTCGCCGCGCCGGTACCAGGGCTCGAAGAAGGAGAGATGGCAGGCGGTCAGGCCGCCCTGGGCGGCGATGGCCTCGCGCACCTGCCGCCGGTCGCTCTCCCGGAAGGGCGCGACGAGCACGTCGAAGAGCCGCCCCGCTTCCCCGAGCTGGTCTGCCGAGAGCTCTGCAAGGGCCAATCCACGCCGCGCGCCCTCGGCTGAGAAGCCGATGTCGTGCTCGGGGGGCGCCTCCGCGATGCGCGCCCGCTCTCGCTGGGCTCCATCGAGCAGGTCGTAGAGGGCGCTCGCGGCCTCGGCCTGGTGGAAGAAGACGTTGCCGGGGTGATGGGCGCGCTCCACGAAGCTGCCGGACCACCAGGTGCCGGTCGCGTGGCCATAGAAGACGGGACCCCCGAAGGCGGCCGCTGGCGCGGGCTCGTTGCCCGCCCGCAAGGTCATGTGGCGTCCACTCATGATGAGCTGGAAGGGCCCGCCGGGCTCCCCGAAGAGGCCGATCGACTGGTGTCGGCCCCAGCCGCCGGCGTCGTCGGTGAGCTGACGGTCGTATCGCTCGTGCCAGGCGGGGTCGATGATCCCCTCGAAGATGGCTCGCACCAGCGCGCGCTGGTCGGCGCTGAAGAAGTCCGAATCGAGGGAAGGGCGAGTGATCTGCCAGCTGGCGGCCACGCGGGCGCGTAGCAGCCCGCGCTCGCCGTCGATGTGGTTCCAGGGAAAGGCGATCTCGTCGCGCTGGTTCGGGCCGAGACCGCGGTAGAGCTCGGCCGCGAGGAGCTCCGGCGCATCGCTCCCCTTCGCCATGGGGCTCGCCGCGCGGGGCCAGCCGAGAGTGGCGGCCGTCACGGCGGCGCCGCTCAGGCCATGGAGGAAGCGTCGTCGGCCCTCGTCCATTCCGCTCTCCCCGGCAAGCCCCAGAGCCTACGCCTTCTCGGCCACCCGTGGAAGAAGGGATCGCTTTGCCGGAGCCGGGAGGAGCCCGTAGCATCCTCTCCGGGTGGAAGACTACGAGCAGCTCGCGGGTCCGCTGATCCTGCTCCCGCTCATGTTCGTGGTGGGCCTGCAGCTCACGCCCGAGGACTTCCGGCGGGTCCTCACCACGCCCAGGGCGGTCGTCGGTGGGACGCTGGGCCAGCTGCTCCTGCTTCCCCTGATGACCTGGGCCCTCGTCGCGGCGCTTCCCGTCTCGCCTGATCTCGCCGTGGGTGCCGTGCTGCTCTCGGCGACCCCGGGTGCGGGCATGTCGAACGTCATGGCCGCGGTGTCGCGGGCCAACGTCGCACTCTCGGTGACCCTGACGGCCGTCGCCTCCATCCTGTCCGTCGCGACGCTTCCCCTTCTCGCCACCCTCGGCATCTCGCTCTTCGTCGGCGACTCCCTCGCGGTCGAGGTCCCGGTCGGCACGATCGTCTTCCAGCTCATCGCGTTTCTCGCCATCCCCATCGTGCTCGGCATGATCGTGCGCCGCTCGAGGCCGCAAGCCGCCCAGCGCTACGTGTCCCGCGCCAATCGCTTCGCCGTGATCGCCATCCTCTTCCTCACGGCGCTCGGCGCGCTCGGAAGCGATGCCGCGTTGCCCGCCCGCTCCGAGTTCGGCATGGCCACCCTCGCCGCCCTGGCCTGGACACTCGCCGCCATGGCGATCGGATTCGCGGTGGGCCGGGTGCTGGGTCTCGCTCCCCGCGATCGCTTCACCCTCGTGATCGAGTTCGCGGCCCGCAATCTCGCGCTCACGATCATCGTCGCGATCGCCTCCCTCGGACGGCTGGAGTTCGGGCTCTTCGCCGCGGCCTACTCCATGACGGGCTTCCCCCTGGTGATCGTCCTGGCCGTGCTCCGCGGCCGCAGGGCCCCAGCCGAGCCCTCCTGACGCCTGGTGCGGGGAGGGGACGCGAGGCGTTGTGCCGTCCTTCGTTATCGACTAGTATGTCGATATCGACAGTGATGACGAAAAAGAGCCGCCATGCCCAAACAGGTCGACGCCACCGCCCTTCGCAAGGACATCCGGGAGGCCGCCCGGCGGGTCTTTGCGCGACAGGGCGTCCAGGGAACGGGGCTCAGCCACGTCGCCCGCGAAGCGGGGATGGGCCGGTCGAGCCTCTACCACTACTACCCCGACAAGGATGCGCTGCTCGGCGATCTCCTGGCCGAGACCCTGCGGGACGAGGCCGAGCTGTTCCGGGTCAGCCTGCGCGGGGAGGGCAGCACCGAGGAGCGCCTCCATCGCCTGACCGATGCCTGCGTCGCGCTGCTCGACACCTGGGCTGCCGCGTTCCGGATGATGCAGGACTTCCGCCTGAGTGACGCCTCGCGCTTCGCCGGCTACTTCCGCGAGATCCGGGACGAGTTCACCTCCTGCCTGCGCGCCGGCCAGCAGGCGGGCGAGGTCGCCGGCTCCCTCGATCCCGAGCCCGCGGCTGCGACGCTGATCGGGGCCATCGACGGGCTCCTCCTCCAGCACTTCCTCGACCCGGAGGCGCTCGATCCCGAAGCCCTTCGCGGCGAGCTGCGTCGCATCGTCGCGCGCGTGGTGGCGCCATGAGCTCCCTCGCCCTGATGCGCTGGCTGGAAGCCACCCCCGAGCGCTACGACGCGGGGATGCGGCTCGTGACCTTCGGCCGCGTCGATCGGCTCCACGAAGCGCTGGCCGCCGCCGTGCCCGAGGGCGCCCGGGTGCTCGAGGTGGGCTGCGGCACCGGTGCCGTGACGCGACGCCTGGTTGCGCGCGGTGCACAGGTGACGGCCCTGGATCAGAGCCCCGAGATGCTCGAGCAGGCGCGCCGGCGCCTGGCCGACGCACCGGGAGCCCCACCCGCCTGGCTCGAGCAGACCGCCGCCGAGATCGACACCCTTCCCGAGGCGGCCTTCGACGCGGTGGTGATGAGCCTGTGTCTCTCGGAGATGTCCCGCGACGAGCGCAGCTACGTGCTCCGCACGGCCCTCGACCGCCTGCGCCCCGGTGGCTCTCTCCTGGCGGCCGACGAGGTGATCGCGCGGCGCCCGGATCGGCGAATCCTGCACGCGCTGCTGCGCGGTCCCCAGTGGCTGCTCGGCTGGCTGATCGCGGGCTCGGTCTCGCAGCCCGTGCCCGACCTGGCAGCGGAGGTCGCGGCGGCCGGGTACGGCGTGCGCCGGGAGACGCGCTGGCTCGCGGGCAGCCTGGCCCTGGTCCAGGCGGAGCGGGTCTCGTGAGCGCCCTCTCTGCTCTGGGCGGGCTGGTGCGCGACGTCCTGCAGACGGCCTTCCGGCTCGCCCCCTGGCCGACCGCGACGGGCCTCCGCGTCGTCGGCAGCCCGGGGCCGGACAGCCCCGTCCTGCTCACGGCGAACTACGACTTCACCGTCCGCCATGTGATCCGCGCCTTGCGCGGCTGCGACGTCTGGCTCGTGGTGGCCCCCGCAAAGGGGATCAACGTGTGGTGCGCCGCCGGGGCGGGCCACCTGACCACCCACCAGGTCGTGACGGCCCTCAAGACGTCTGGCGTGGCCGACCGTGTCAACCACCGCGACGTCATCCTCCCCCAGCTCGCCGCCACCGGTGTGGAGGGGCTGCAGGTGTTCCGGCGCGCCCGTTGGCGGGTTCGCTTCGGCCCGGTCCGCGCCGCGGACATTCCCGACTACCTCGCCACGGGCGGTGTGAAGAGTGACGCGATGCGACGGGTCGAGTTCGGGCTGCGCGATCGGCTGGAGATGGCCGCCGTGTGGGCTGCGCCGGTCTCGTTGCTGGTCGGCGGTCTCACCTGGGTGTTCCGGCCCGTCTGGGCGCTGCCGCTCGCCCTGCTGGCGACGATCCTCGCGGTGGCCGTCTTCCTCGTCTACGACCAGCTGCCCGGACCTCGCCAGCTGCTGCTCGGGGCGGGGGGCGCCCTGGCCTCGGTGGCGGTGGTGGCCGTGGCCGGGGGCGGGCTCCCGGCCCTGGCCGCGGCGCTGCTGGCCCCGTTCGCTCTCGTGGCCCTGCTGACCTTCGACTACGCCGGCAGCACACCGACCGAGGGCAGCGGCGGCTTCGACGGCCAGGACTGGAAGATCCGCCTCGATCCCGAGCGCTGCGAGGGGGTCTACAGCTGCTTCGAGGTGTGCCCCGAGGCGGTCTACGAGAAGCACGAGGGGAGCCGCAGGGTCGAGCTGGCCCACGACGAGCGCTGCGTTCGCTGCGGCGCCTGCGTCGTCCAATGCCCGAAGGACGCGCTCTTCTTCGAGGACGGCCAGGGCGGACGGATCGAGCCCGCGACGATCCGCCAGTTCAAGCTGAACCTGGCGGGAAAGCGAACCGTCGCCGTCCCGCCGCCGCCCGAGGAGCAGAAGTCGGCGTGACCGGATCGGTCACGCGCGCCGGCGAGGATCGCCGGCGTGACCGGCGTCCGGATCCTGCTGCTCTCCGATACCCATATCGGGTTCGATACACCGCGCCGGCCTCGCGTCGCGCGGCGCCGGCGGGGTCCGGATTTCCAGGCTGGCTTCGAGAGGGCACTCGCTCCCGCCCTGCGAGGCGACGTCGACCTGGTCGTGCATGCGGGGGACCTCTTCCACCGCAGCCGGATCCCAGCGGGTGTCGCCGAGCAGGGCCTGGGACCGCTGCGCCGGGTCGCCGAGATGGGTGTTCCCGTCTTCCTGGTGCCGGGCAACCACGAGCGCGCCCGGATCCCCTTTCCACTGCTCGCCTGCCATCCGAACCTGCACGTGTTCCACGAGCCGACCACCTTCTCGCGCCGAATTGGGGGTGTGCGCGTGGCCCTCTCGGGGTTCCCCTTTCAGCGTCGCGTGGGCGACGGGGCCTTCCGGGACCGCCTCGCGAGGACCGGCTGGCGCGACCATCCCGCCGAGCTGCGCCTGCTCTGCCTGCACCAGACGGTGGAAGGGGCCCGGGTCGGCCCGCGCGGCTACACCTTCCGCCCCGGTGCGGACGTGGTGGCGGGCCGAGACCTTCCGGCCCGCTTCGACGGAGTGCTGGTCGGGCATATCCACCGCCATCAGGTGCTGACCCGCGACCTGGGCGGCCGGCCGCTCCCCGCACCCGTCCTGTTCTGCGGCTCCGTCGACCGGACCTCCTTTTGCCGAGCAGGACGAGACCAAGGGCGGAAAGCGGTTCAAGCAGCGTTTTCGGTACCACCGATATGTAGGGAACTGACAAGTACGCCCCGCCGGGGCAGCTCAGGCCCCTTCCGGGG
>NYZB01000244.1 GCA_002687015.1 Deltaproteobacteria bacterium | reverse complement strand
GATTTGCCTGTTCAAATTATCATGATATATTGAAGTCCATGTTCGCACGGTACTTGCGACTGCCTCGGCCGGGGACTGAGTCCTTCTTCCTCTGGGGCCCTCGCCAGACTGGCAAGAGCACGCTGCTCAGGCAGTCCTACCCGGACGGACGCTGGATCGATCTGCTCAAGGCCGAGGAGTTCCGACGCTATCTGGCTCGCCCCGAGTTGCTACGGCAGGAGATCGAGGCCGAGGGGCCGACAGAGAACCGGCAGATCGTGATCGATGAGATCCAGAAGCTGCCCGCTCTGCTCGACGAGGTTCACTGGCTCATCGAGAATCGCGGTCTGCACTTCGCGCTGTGCGGCTCCAGCGCCCGCAAGGTCAAACGTGGCGCGGCCAACCTCCTGGGTGGGAGGGCTCTACGGTTCGAGCTTCACGGTCTCACCGCAGGCGAGCTCGGTCGAGAGTTCGATCTCGACCGGATGCTCAACCACGGTTACCTGCCACGGATCTACGAGGCGAGTCGCCCAAGCCGGCTGCTGAACGCGTACGTCGCCGACTACCTCAAGGAGGAGGTCGCAGCCGAAGGCCTGGTGAGAAACCTCCCGACCTTCTCTGAGTTCCTCGATGTCGCCTCCCTTAGCGATGGTGAGATCGTCAACTTCTCGAACGTCGCACGCGAGTGCGGAGTCTCGAGTCACACGACGAAGAACCACTTCCAGATCCTGGAGGACACACTGCTCGGGCGTTGGCTACCTGCCTATCGGAAGCGACCGAAGCGGAGGGTGATCCGCGCGCCCAAGTTCTACTTCGTCGATGTCGGAGTCGTGAACCGGCTGGCGAAGAGGGGGGAGCTTGCGCCCGGGTCCGAGCTCTACGGCAAGGCCTTCGAGAACTGGGTTTTTCACGAGCTGTCGGCATTCGCAGACTATCGCGAGTTCGACGGCGGCCTCTCCTACTGGCGGTTGGCGAGTGGTATCGAGGTCGACTTCGTCCTCGGGGACATGGAGATCGCCATCGAGGCGAAGTCCAGTGCCAGGGTCACACGCGATCACTTGAAGGGTCTGCGGAGCCTCGTAGAGGACCATCCGGGCGTCGGTCGTCGGATCGTCGTGTGCCGGGAGTCGCGGGCGCGCAAGACCGAAGACGGAATCGAGATCCTTCCCGCTTCAACCTTTGTTCGCCGGCTCTGGGCGGGCGACCTCGAGTGAGTTCGGAGTCGACACGCTTGCGGAGCTGTCCGGAATGGACCTTCCAGGCCCTGTCCGACGATCCGGAAGATGGCCCCCAGCTGCTCCTGTCAAACGGCCTGCCCCGCAACCGCTGGGAGTGGCATCACCGGACCCCTGTGGATGAGGGGCCTGAATCTCCTATCCGCCGCGTGACCAGCGAACTATCCTCCGCCCATGCCGTCGATCCAGGAGACGATCCCCGATCACCTCGCCGAAGCTGCCGAAGCCGCCCGCGCCTGGTTCTCCGCGGACCAGGGGAGTGAGTTCAAGCTGACCGGGATCGTGGATCCCGCCGAGTCCTTCGACGGGCCGCTCCAGCTGATCCTCTGCGGAACCCAGGCCGGCCAGGAGGTCTGCTTGCGGGAGCGATTCGACATCCGCCGGGCCGCGAGCGGCTTCGACGTCGCGCACATCGAAGAGGCGCCGCCGGAGTTCGGATCCGTGGCTCCCCGGCTCGATCCCCCGCCCGGTGAGCGCGCAGGCTGGATCGACGACGTGATCGCGCGTCACGACTTCACGGTCGTGCTCTTCTATCGCGGCTTCTGGTGACCGCCTTGTCGCCGCGAGTTGCGCGGCTACACGAAGGCCGGGGTGACCGAGGCGATCCGGGCGGGCGGTGGTGAGGTCTACGCGATCACCAGCGAGCCACATAGCCTCGCCAAGAACGCGCAGGACGACTGGGATTCGGGGATGGAGCACGTCGGCGACCCCCACCAGGAGATCGCCCAGACCTGCCGTGATCGTGGCTGGCTCTCCCTCTTCACGAACGACTGGGACGGCGACGGCATCGGCGTGACTGCGAGCTGGCGCTCCAATCCAAAGGGCTACTACCAGCCGGGCGTGATCGTGCTGAGCCGTGAGGGTCGCGTCCTCTACCGCTGGCGATGCCGTCCGACGCGCTGGAATACCGGCGGCGCGACGAGACGCCCGACGCCCGAGCACGTCTGGAAGAAGGTGCAGTCGGCCCTCGCGGAGGGGCCGGATGCGCCCGACGTCGCCCACGACGACGACCCCGTACTCGATTGGCAGGCCAATCCCTGGCCGATCTTCGTGCTGCTGCTCCTCGCGAATGGCTGGTTCCTGCGACCCCAGGTCTTCGACCACCGCGGCGGTGAGTTCGATGTCCCCAAGCGATTGCGGAGGGCCCTGCTCCGGCTCGTGGGCTTCGTTGCTGCATGGGGCGTGGCAGCGTGGTGGCTTCCGACCTGGGTCGTCACGATCGCCCTCGGCGCATGGATCGTGAAGGTCTATCCCGGGATTCGCGCGATCCACGACGGTTTCCAGAGTGTGCCCCAGGACGCCGAACCGGCCTGACCGCGCCCGTGGTTCGGGCCTCGCCCTACGGCTTTGGCGGGTTTGGCCATCAAGAAGTCAGCACGGCCCATGACCGTCACCACCTCCACCACCGAAACCGAACGACGGATTCTCCGTGCGAAAGGAGGGGTAGAAACACCAATGAACACGCGAGCGGCAGAACTGGATGGATCGATTCGCGAATACCTGGCGCCAGGCGCATTCGCGGTGGAAGGCGGTCGAGATCTGTTCATGGAAGTGAACGACACGGCGACGAGCCTGGTCTGGATGTCGGCCTCGACGGTTGAACAGGCGGACTATGACAACCTGGTCGTCGAAGAGCCGCTGATGAAGAGCGGTATTGGCCACGCGCCGATGGATCGCGCCGTGTTCCTCTCTTCTCCGGGGGCGCCCGGGAAAGCGGTTCTCCAACGCGAAATCGCCGGCATGCAGTGGATCAACGTCGCCGCTCCGCTGAAAGTCACCCCGCCCGAAGCAGCAGGCGGTCCGCTGCGCATAACGGTGGACAAGGCGCATGTGATCGGTTTCGAGGCCGGGCGAAGCGTCTCGATATTGCGCTTGCCTCATGGCGACTACGTCGAATTGGTGGGTGAGAACACCGCCGATGCTCAGCTCACGCTGCCGGCGGGCGGCGTCATCGAACTGGTGCACCTGGAGCAGTCCAATTCGCGAGTATCGCGAATGGGTTGCCTCTGCCCGAGCCGAGATCGAGCAGGGGAGTTACGAAGGGGCGAAGGCCGTCCTGGATGCACTAGACCGAGTGTTGTTGGCCGACAGTCGGATCACAGTGCGCAACGCAGCTCGTCGCTTCTCGGTCGATGAGTTCCGCAAGGCGCTAGCACAATGGAGGAGTCGCAAATCGAGAGCGTAGTCCGGCGACGCTAAACGCTGGAACGAGTGGCGCGCACTCAATAGTGTTTCTGAATGAGTTCGATTGAATACATATGAATTTCATCGACCGCCCTAAGTGGTGGGCGTTTTTTTTCGCCCCGGAAACGGTTGGTGATCCCCCCGTCGGCGGTTGGTTGACGGAATGCCTACTTGTCGGACGTACCAAGAACGCAGCTCGTCTGTCCTGTCAGCCTGACCCCTTCGTCAACAGCAGCGGGTTGGGTGGCGGTCGTGGGCGATGGTCGGGTTGCAGGGAAAGGCGCCGAAGTGGGTGTCACGGCCTCCGCGCACTTCGAAGAAGGGGGCCAAGCGGGTCTGGGTGAGCATGGCGGCGGTGTTGCCGCACACGCGCTCCGGGCGGCCGGCCTCGAAGAGGTGGTGGTCGTCCAGGCGGAACAGGCGCTCGGCCCCGAGGATGCCGCCCCGGTAGCTGGCGACCTGGCCGTAGTCCTCGCACCGGTCGTCGAGACCCGCGAGCTTGAGGAGGCGATAGGTGACGGCGGAGAAGCGCGCGGGTGCCACCTTGGCTTCGACCTCCGGGTTCTGGACCGTGATCGCGGAGCGACTCACCTCACGGGGGTCGCCGAAGCCACTCGTGCGCGCCAGGGCCAGGAAATCGGCGTCGTACATCGCGCCGCCCAGACATTCGGCGTGCAGGACGGGATCGAAGGCAATCTCCTCGGGCAGACGCCGGTCGACGACCACGTCGCTGAAGTGGAACTCGCCGCCCGGGCGCAGCACGCGTCGGATCTCGTCCAGCACCAGGTCCTTGCGCGGGCTCAGGTTCACGACGCAGTTCGAGATCACCAGGTCCACGCTGGCGTCGCCCACGCCCGCACCCGCCAGATCCTCGATGTAGCCCCTCCGGAACTCGACGTTCGGCTTCTCGAGACCGAAGCGCTCGGTGTGGAGGTCCAGGGTGGAGCGTGCGACCTCGAGCTGTGGCTCGGTCATGTCCAGCCCGATCACGAAGCCCTCGCGCCCGACCAGCTGGGAGAGCAGGTACACGTCCCGCCCCGTCCCGCAGCCCAGATCGAGCACGACACGGCCTTGCACGGCCTCGGGGATCGGGAAGCCACAGCCATAGAACCGCGCGGTGACCCCGTCGTCGATCCGGGCGAGCAGCGGTCGCAGATAGCCGGGCGGCGCGCCCGCCGCGCAGCAGGCGTTCGTGGCCAGGTCCTCGCTCCGGCCCAGCACCGAGCCGTAGTACTCGCTCACCCAGCTGCGGGGATCTCCCTGCGTTCTCACCCGACGCTCTCCTCTCGAGTCGTTTCGCCTTCACGAGGCGCGGCGGGTGGGATGCCGGCGGGCGGCGCGGGTTTCAGGCCGGCACCAGCTCGATGGTCGTGACCTCCCGGCCAGCCGCGATCCGGATGGCGGGCCCCGCGACTCCCGCGCCCCGGTTCACGTAGAGATAGGTGCTGCCCTCTCGGAACAGCCCGCTCGGGTAGTTCGAGACGACGCGGGCGAGATTGACGCGGGCGGCGAAGCCGGGCAGGGCGATCTGGCCACCGTGGGTATGGCCGGACAGGACCAGCGAGAACCCGAGACGCGCGGCCTGGCGCACGACGTCGGGGCGGTGCACGAGCAGGATGGTGGGCCCGTCCTCGGGCAGCTGGGGCCCCAGCGCCTCGAGCTCCGGGACCTGGAGGTTCCGATCGGTCCACAGCCTGCCCGGATCGTCGATGCCGGCCACGTGCAGGGGCGCGCCGACCGGAAGCGCCACCACCTCCCCGCGCAGCAGCCGCACCATGGGGGCATGACGAGCCAAGGCCTCCGCCACCAGCTCGCTCCCCGTGTAGGTGTCGTGGTTGCCGAGCACGGCGAGTACCCCGTAGCGTGCGCGCAGGGCGCCGAGGCTCCGCGCTCCCTCGTCGAGGTGGGCGGGATCGAAGTCGAAGAGGTCCCCGGTCAGTGCGATCAGGTCCGGCCCCTGCGCGTTCACCCGGGCCACGATCTGGTCGAGGCGGGCACCTTCCATCTGGTTGCCGATGTGCAGGTCGGAGAGCTGCACGATGCGCAGCCCCGTGAGACGCGGGTCGAGCCCTTCGAGGGGGAGCCGCACGTGGGTCTCGTCCACCCGTCGCTGGCCCCAGGTCGCACCCCAGAAGATCATTCCGGCGGCGACCGCGAGGATCGCGTTGCCCGATGCCCGAAGCCAGCCGTCGCGCAGCTCGGGCGGAATGCCCAGCACCTCCAGGGCCAGTACGGCGGGGATGGCGAGGAACCAGAGCGTACTGACGGTGAGGCCGAGCAGCAGGGTGACGACGCCGACGCTCATGTAGGCGCGAGCCACGACGCCGGCGGAGCCCCCGGCGCGGCGCGCGCGCCGCAGAGGCGCGTGGAGAACCGCATTCAGTGCCACGAGGGCCAGTGCGGCACCGATCGCCAGCGGCCAGGGGGGCGCCTCGTAGCCGAGCACGACCACCCAGAGCCAGTGCAGGAGCAGCACCTGCATCCCACCCAGTAGGAGCGCCAGGGTGAAGAAGAGATTGGCGAGGAGTCGCGCGCGGAGGCCCATTGGCGGCAGGAGTCTAGAGGAGGCCCCCGGCGCCCGCCCCGGGTCGCCGCAGCCAGGTGCGGTGCCCGAAGCGCCCGGCCATACTGCCGGGATGACCGACGCCGCAGCCGACTACAAGGAGGCCTTCGACCACTTCCTGAACGAGCGCCACCCGGAGGCGGTCGCCGCCTACCGGCGCTGTGTGGCGGCCGATCCGAGCCACGCCCGGGCCTGGAACGGCCTGGCCATGAGCCTCGAGAAGCTCGGCGACGTGGACGGCGCCATCGAGGCCGGTCGGAAGCTCGTGGAGCTCGAGCCCGACGAGCCGCTCAGTCACACCAGCCTCTCCATCTTCTACCAACAGAAGGGCATGATCCCGGAGGCGGAAGAGGAGAAGGCGATCGCGATGCAGCTCCAGATGAAGCAGGGCAACTGACCGTGGCGGGAAGAGAGATGAAGTCCATCCAGCGGACCGAGGAGCTCTATGACTACGTCGTCGCGCACGGCAGCCCGCCCGACGATCTGCTCGAACGGCTCGCGGCCGAGACCCTGGAGCTGGGTGGCATCTCCCGGATGCAGATCGACGCCGAGCAGGGCGCCTTCCTGACCTGGCTCACGCGCGCATTGGGCGTACGCCACGCGATCGAGATCGGGACCTTCACCGGCTACTCGTCGATCTGCATCGCGCGCGGCCTGGCCGCCGGGGGAACACTCCTCTGCCTGGACGTGAGCGACGAGTGGACGCAGGTCGCCAGGCGGTACTGGGCGGAGGCGGGGCTCGAGAAGACCATCGAGCTGCGCATCGCGCCGGCGCTCGATTCGATCCGGGCGCTGCCGCGCGAGGAGCAGTACGAGCTCGCGTTCATCGACGCGGACAAGACCGGTTATGCGGTCTACCTCGAGGAGATCCACCCGCGGCTGCGCGCGGGGGGCGTCGTCCTCGTGGACAACGTGCTGTGGAACGGCGCCGTGGTCGACCCGGACGCCGACGACCCGGACACCGAGGCGATTCGCGCCTTCAACGACAGCGCGGCCCGGGACGAGCGCTTCGACACGATGATGCTGGGCCGCTTCGACGGTCTCAGCCTGCTCCGCAAGCGATAGACGCGCCCCTCCGGCTGCTGGGCAGGCGATACACGCGCCCCTCAGGCCCCCGCCAGCCACCGGCCGGTGCACTCCGCCACCCACCGCCCGTGGTCCCGCGCGGCGGCCAGATGGTCGTCGCTGGGCCCCACGCCCTCGGCCCTGGCGCCGGTCCAGGCGACCGGCCCCCAGTGGCAGCCGCCGCTCGCGTACCGGTCCAGCCGGCCGTGCATCGGCACGAGCAGCATGCCGTGCTCAGCCAGGTTGGCGAGCAGGGAGATCAAGGTCAGCTCGGCGCCGCCACGCCCCCCGAGGCCGGCCGAGGCGAAGGCGGCACCGACCTTCCCGACCAGGCGACCCTGCATCCAGAGCGGCGCCATGCGCTCGAAGAAGACCCGCATCGAGGATTCCATCCCGCCCATGTGGACACCGGAGCCGAGCACCAGGGCATCGGCACCGAGTACCTGGTCCTCGCCCGCGTCGGCGCTGGCCACGATCTCCACCAGGGCCTCGCGTTCCCGCGCGCCCTCGGCGAAGGCCTCGGCCATGCGCTTCGTGCGACCGGTCTGGGAGGCGACGACGACGAGGATGCGCATGCGGCCTCACCCTATCAGGGCATCGCGGGCCCGCGCGAAGTCTTCGGGCGGCTCACAGGTGGCCTCCACCTCGCGCCACCGGAGCATCCGGGCATGGAGCAGGTGGCGGGGAGCCAGGGGGTGCTCGGGCCCACCGTAGGCACGGTCCCCGTAGAGCGGGTGACCCAGGTGCGCCAGGCTCGCGCGAATCTGGTGGAGGAAGCCCGTGGCTGGGCGCCCCTCGATCAGGCTCGCGTCGTCGCCGACCGCCAGGCTGCGCCAGGCCAGGCGGGTCGGACGTCCGCGTCCGGGCTGCGCATCGTCGGGCGAGACGACCCGTACGCGCGCCGGGCGGTGCTGGGTGACGGCAAGCTGGAGCTCCAGGTCGCTCTGCCCTTCGAGGCGCCCCCGGGCCAGCGCCCAGTAGACCTTCTCGACCTGATGCCGGCGGAACGCCTCTCGCAGTCGCTGCCATGGCCCCTCCGCCGTCGCGAAGAGCATCACCCCGGAGGTCTCCACGTCGAGGCGATGGACCACCCCGCTGCGCAGACCCCCCTCCCCCACGCCCACGATCCCGGGCTGCCGGGCCGCCAGGGCGTTGAGCAGGGTGCCGCGCTCGTCGGGCGAGAGCGGATGAACGGGTGTGCCGGCGGGCTTGTCCACCGCCAGCCAGCCCTCGCCCTCGGCCAGGACGGCGAGCGGGGCTGCAGGGTCGGCCACGGGATGGGCGCGGGCGGGATCCACCACCTCCGCGACCTCGACGGCATCGCCTTCCTGCAGCGGGGCGCCCTTGGCCGAGAGGTCCGCCCGCCGTCCCCGCCAGGTGACGGCGCCGCTCGAGAGGGTCCGGCGCGCGTTGGCCCGCGAGATCCCGAGGACGCGGGCCAGGAAGGCGTCCAGGCGCGTGCCCCCCTCGGCAGGGCCCACCTGCCAGCGACCGACGGGCGGCCGGGGATCCGCGGGCGGCTCCCCGCCGGGGCGTGAACCGGCCGACATGGGTAGAGTCTACCGCTTCCGGAGTCCCCATGAGCGCTGCCGACACTCCCCGAACCATCGAGGTGATGGACACCACCCTGCGGGATGGTGAGCAGACCCCCGAGGTCTCCTACACCCCCGAGGAGAAGCTGCAGCTGGCGCGCGCCCTGCTCACCGACGCGGGGGTCGACCGCATCGAGATCGCGGGCACGCGCGTGTCGGAGGGCGAGCGCGAGGCGGCCCGGCGCATCTGTCGCTGGGCCAGGCGGGCCGGCCACCTGCGTCGCATCGAGATGCTCGGCTACTGCGACGGAAGCAAGTCGGTCGACTGGCTGCACGAGACCGGCGGCCGCGTGATGAACCTGCTCGCCAAGGGCTCGGAGGAGCACTGCCGGGGCCAGCTGCGCATGGCGCCGGAGCAGCACCACAAGAAGGTGGCGGAGACCCTGGTCTACGCGCGCAAGCGACGGGTACGCACGAACGTGTATCTCGAGGACTGGTCGCGCGGCGTGGTGGAGAGCCCGGAGTACGTCTTCGCCATGCTCCGGGAGCTCTCGGCACATCGCGTGGATCGGGTCTACCTCGCGGACACCCTGGGCATCCAGGCGCCCCGGGACGTCAGCCGCGGCGTGGAGCTGATGGTGACGAGCTTCCCCGACATCCACTTCGAGTACCACTGCCACAACGACTACGGGCTCTCGGCCGCGAACGTGCTGGCCGCCGTCCAGGCGGGGTGCCAGGGAGTCCACACCAGCGTCAACGGGCTGGGCGAGCGCGCCGGCAACGCCCGCCTCTCCGAGGCGGTGGCCGCACTCCACGATCACAGCTCCTTCCGGACCGGCGTGAACGAATCCCGGCTGGTCAGTGTCAGCCGTCTCGTGGAGATCTTCAGCGGCAAGGAGGTGGCGGCCAACACGCCGATCGTGGGTCGCGACGTGTTCACCCAGACCGCCGGTATCCACGCGGACGGGGACGCCAAGGCCGACCTCTACGAGAGCGAGCTCTCTCCCGCCCGCTTCGGGCGACAGCGGCGCTACGCCCTCGGAAAGCTCTCGGGGAAGGCCTCGATCGACCAGAACCTGGCCCAGCTCGGCATCGAGCTCGGCGACCACGAGCGCGACCTGGTCTTGCAACGCATCGTCGAGCTGGGGGACAAGAAGAAGCGGGTCGTACCCGAGGACCTTCGCTTCATCATCGCCGACGTGCTGAAGACGCCGCCGGATCAGATGCTGCGGGTCGAGTCCTACGAGGTGAGTGTCGGGAGCGACACCCTGCCGAAGGCGACGGTGCGGGTGGCCTACCGCGGGGACGAATCCGAGGCGAGCTCGGGCGGAGACGGCGGCTACGACGCCTTCATGAACGCCCTCAAGAAGGCCGTCAAGCGCTTCGGCCTCGAGGTGCCGCGCCTCCAGGACTTCCGGGTGCGAATCCCGCCCGGGGGCCGCACCAGCGCCCTGGTCGAGACGGTGATCACGTGGCGGGGCGAGGCGGGCGAGGACGCCTGGTCGACCCTCGGCGTCGACTCCGACCAGCTCGCAGCCGCCGTCATCGCGACGGAGAAGATGCTGAACGCCGTCGCCGCCCGACGGGGCCTGTGAGCGGGCAGGCGACGCAGCGGGGGCGGCCTCTCGCGGCCGTCGCCCTGCTCCTGCTCGCTGCGGCCTGCGCGAAGCCTCCCGAGCTGGACCCGCGCTACAGGCCCACCCAGAGCGTGCTCGAGGTGGTGGCCGTGCTCCGCCGCCACGTCGCGGACGACACCTACCGCTTCCCCCCGGCACGGGACTTCACGGGGCGCAACGTCTACCGCGCGTCGTTGCTGCGGCTCGAGAACCTCGAAGCGGCCCACGCCGACGCCTTGCGGGCGGGCGCCCTCGACGACGTGATCGCCTTCTCGAAGGGCCGCGCCCTCGAGAGGATCCGGGCCTTCGACCTGGCGGCCGCCAGCTACCGGCGCGCGGCCGAGCGGGGCGGCCCCCTCGAGCTGGAGGCGCTTCGCAGCGCTTCGGTCTGCGAGACCCTCGACGAAGCGGCGCGCATCCTTCCGGATGCCACGAGCGGCCCACCGGCGCGCCCGGAGGCTCTCGCGATCTTCGACCAGCGCTCGGCCCTGCTGGCGGCGCTGCTCGCTGAAGCCGAGGGCAGCCACTACACCGCCGTGATCCGCGAAGAGGCCGAACGGGCCACGCTGGCTCGGGCGCGCTACCTGGCCGACACGCGCCGCCTCTATCCGGACGGTGATGTCCGGGCGCTGGCGGCCATGCAGAAGCTCGTCGTTGATCACCGCGAGAGCAAGAACACCAATGGCCACCTGCTGTCCCTCGCCGATCTCTACGCGGAGCTGGCCGTGGAGTACGTGCAGCGGCACCCGCCGGAGAGCCTGGCCTTCGACCCGCCGCACTTCGAAGAGCTGGTCGAATCGGCGGCGCGCATGTACGAGGCGGTGTCGAACCAGGATGGCCGGGCGGAGAAGCTCGAAGCTGCGCGCCGCCTCGAAGCCTTCCTGGCCTTCACCCTGAAGGTCGACCGGGATCGCTTCTCGCCGTGACGCGTGGCCTCTCACTTCTCTTCGTGCCCTTCGTGGCCGCGGCCTGCGCCGCGCCCGTGACTCCCCAGATCGATCCGCTGGAGCCGCTGCCCCGGCTCGGCGCCTACGTTCCCGACGGGCTGGACCGGAGCTCGCGCGACCTCGCGAGGGGGCTCCTGGGTGACGATGACGCGGGCGTGGAGGCGGCTCTCGGCCGGCTCGCCAGCCTCGACGAGGCGCGCCAGGAAGAGGGGCTTCCCCCGAGTGGTCTACTGCCCTACGCACTGGACGCCCGCACGGCGACCGTGGAAGACAGCCGGATCCGCAGGCTCGCCGATCGCGCGCTGCTCGAACGGGACGACCTCGAGCCGGCCCTACGCGAGCGGGTGGAGCAGGCGAGCCAGGACGATCCCCTCGACCTTGCGGAGCGCCGGCTGCGGGATCTCTGGATCACGCGCTTCGGGCGTGCGGCGAACACGATGATCGAGTCCGTCGGGCGGGCCGGAGTCAACGCCACCCTGTTGCCCTTCCGGCTGGCGCAGTCCGTGATCGGAATCGCCCTCGCCGAACACCTGGAAGACGAGCTCACCACACCCGAGCGCCAGGCCCTCGCGCACTGGAAGCGCTTCGTCGACGAGCATCCGCGCGCACCCGAAGCCGCGAGGCTGCTCGAGCGGATCCGGGAGACGCAGCTGCGCTGGATCCAGACCCAGCGGGACCGCGCCGTGAGTCGTGCCCGATCGGCCCTCGAGGCTCGCGACCCCCTGCGCGCGGCGGTGCACGCGGAGCGGGCCCTGCGCTATGCGCCCGAGGACGCCGACGCGGTGGAGCTGCTCGAAGCGGCCGAGCAGCAAGCCCTCGCCTGGCGCGCGGACCGGGCACGCGCGGTCACGGCATCGGTCGCTTCCGTCGCGGACCCGGCCCGCCAGCGAGCCCTGGCCCTGGCCCTGCTCGATCCAGCGGACGACCGGCTGGCGCGCGCGGCGGCGCTCGCCCGGGAGATCGTCGAGCAGGGGCCGGCCACCCGGTTCGAGAGTGAGGCGCGCTACGTCCTGGCGTTGGCCGCCGGAGCGCGAGGCGTCGAGGGGGAGCTCTGGGATCGTTTCGAGTCCCTGGCCCTCGAGGATGTGGCCACCTCGGCCATGGCGCGTCACGCACGAACGGAGTGGGACGACCCGGGACGCAACCCCTACCGGGCCTTCGGGCTCGCCATCGAGCAGGCGCGGAGCGAACGCGTCCGCGGGACCTTCTTCGGACCCCTCAAGGATGGAGCTCGCGATCGGGAGCTCCCCCGCTGGCTCGAGTACGCGGTCGAGGCGCCGATCGCGGTGGGCGTCCTCGCCGGTTTGCCCGCCCGCCTGTTGCAGGCGCCCTTCCAGGAGACGCCCTTCGAGGTGCCCGCGGCGCTCGCGCGGCGCACCCTCGAGCGGGCGCCCGCGGGCGCCCATGCCGCGGAGGTGCGGGCCTGGCTGGTCGAGTACGAGTCCGGACGGGGCAACTGGGTGGGCGCCCTGGGCCTGCTCGAGAAGGCGCCCGGTGCGAGCCCCGAAGAGATCACCCGGGTGCGCGAGAACGCCGGCACCCAGGCCTACAACGCGTCCCTGCGCGAGAAGCGCCGGGATGTCCGGATCCGCCTCTTGATGGATGCAGCCCAGCAGTTCCGCGGCACCGAGGGCGGGAAGCAGGCCGGAGAGGCCGCCGCCGCGGCCATCCAGGGCCTGACGAGCCAGAACATCCGGATCAGCCGCGGCTATCTCGAGGAGAACCCGCGGGTGGCGGGCCCCGAAGGTCTGGCCCTGCGACGAGAGCTCCTCGACGACGATCCGACGAACGGCGAGCTGCATCCCGACGGCGTCACCCTGCTGGGCGAGCGGGTGCTCGAGATCGCCCTGCTCGACGGGCGGCCCAGCACGCCGCCCCAGACCCGGCGCAAGCGCATCTCGGCGGAGCGCTTGAAGCGCCTCGTCGCCCAGCTCGAGGAAGCGACGCTGCATACCCTGCGGACGGACCGCGACGCGCGGGTCGAGCACGATGCGGATCGCGACCTCTACTTCGAGCGCGCTCGTCTGGGCGCGATCTCCCGCCCCGACGGCCGCCCCCACGCCGAGAGCAGCTACGCCTTCATCGGCATGCGCGAGCGCTACGGCCTGGTGCGCTCCCGCGAGTCGATCCTGCCGGTGCAGCTCGTGCTCCAGGGCAGCTTCGAAGACTTCGGGCTCGGCGCCTTCCCCAGGATCCGCATGCCCAAGGCCACCCCCGACGCCTTCCTCTACAAGGACCGCTGACCCCGACCACGTCGTCAGCGGGCGAGGGATTGGGCCAGGAGCTGGATGGGGTGGAGGACGCGGGCCCCGAGGCCGCGCTCGGCGGCGCCCGCGCGGAGCTGCATGAGGCAGCCGGGATTGCCGCTGGCGATGACGTCCGGCGCGACCGACGCCAGCGCATCCATCTTCGCCGTCAGGACGGCTCGGGACATCTCCGGCTGGGTGAGGTTGTAGGTGCCGGCGGCTCCGCAACAGGCGCTGGGATCTTCGTGCGAGACGATCTCGAGCCCGGGGATGGCCTCGAGCAGCCGCCGTGGCGCCTCCTGCACGCCCTGTGCGTGGACGAGGTGGCAGGGATCGTCGTAGGCCACTCGCAGGGGGAGCGGCTCGAGGGGGCCGCGCAGGCCGACCTCGTCGAGGAACTCGCACACGTCTCGCACCCGACCCGCGAGGGGCAAGGCCTCGTCGCCGAGCCAGTGGTCCAGCTCGCGCAGCACCGCGCCGCAGCCCGCCGAGTTGACCACGACAGCGTCGATGGCGTCTCCTTCGATCGCCGGCGCCAGGGCGGCGACATTGCTCCGGGCCAGGCCCTTCGCGAACTCGAGATCGCCGGAGTGGGCCTGCAGTGCGCCACAGCACCCCTGGCCGGCCGGCACGACGACCTCGAAGCCCTGCTGGCTCAGAACCTCCGCGGTGGCACGGTTCACCGCGCCGAAGAGCTCCGGCATGAGGCAGCCCTCGAAGAGCGCCACCCGGCCGCGCGGCTCGCCCCGCGCGGGGAAGCTCCGCGGCAGCGGGCGTCGCTGGGACACCGGGGGGACGGGCGGCAGCAGGGCGTGGATCTCCCGAAAACGCGGAGGAAGGAGCAGCAGCGCCAGCCGGTCGAGGCGCAGCCTCTGGACCCAGGCGAGCGCAGCGACGAAGACGTGCAGACGCAGCCCGCGAGGTACGAGCTGCCGGAGAGCCAGCCGCTCGAGGCGCGCCGCGAGGCCCGAGCGCAGCCCCGCGTCGGACACCGCAGCGCGGGTCTGCTCCAGCAGGGAGCCGAACTGCACACCCGACGGACAGGCCGTCTCGCAGGCGCGGCAGCCGAGGCAGAGGCTCGCCTCCTCGGCAACGGCGGCGCCGAGCGGGATCCGCCCCTCGGCGACTCCCCGCATCAGGTAGACCCTTCCCCGTGGCGAGGAGGTCTCGCGGCCCGTCACCCGGTAGGTCGGGCAGTGGGAGAGACACAGGCCGCAGTGCACGCAATCGAGCGTGCCGAGCTCCAGCTCGGCCAACTGCGGAGGGGAGCCCTGGGCGTCGCTCATCGCCATTCCGGCTCAGACCCGCCCGGCCTGCCGGCCCGGGTTCAGGATGCCGCGGGGATCGTACTGGGCCTTCAGCGCCCGGAAGAGGGCCAGGCGGGGCTCGGGATCCCCGAACATCTCCCGCACCTCGCGGATGGCCAGCGGCGCGTCCTCCACCACGAAGTCGCCCTGCCCGGCACGGGCCGCGAGCCGCGCCCCGCGCAGGATC
This sequence comes from Deltaproteobacteria bacterium, assembly GCA_002687015.1. Lineage (GTDB taxonomy): Bacteria > Myxococcota_A > UBA9160 > UBA9160 > UBA6930. The sequence goes on along the minus strand of NYZB01000244.1, from coordinate 22,238 downwards.
CGCTCCACGGTCGCATCGCCGCTGACCCCGGGCGAGAAGTCCACGTCGGCGTGGAGCTCGCCCCGCGCGGGGTAGGCCAGCACCTGGGCTCCGTGCTCCTCGAGGATGCGGGCCACCTCGGCCAGCGCGCTGGCCAGGCTGGCCACCCGGACGCGCAGGCCCCGGGGCCTGCCCTGGCGGGCGCGGAGCCAGGCCATGGGATCGCCCTGCTCGAGGCGCTGCGCGCCTGCCCGGCCGGCCCAGGCCCGGGCCTCCGCTTCGACGGCCGGCGCGTCTCCGGCGAGCTCGACCAGCAGGGCCGGACCGGCCCGGTTCTCGCCCAGCTCGGCACCCAGCTCCGCGGCCACCTCGCGGGACAGCCACGCGGCCACCCGGGTGCTGGCGGCCCGCGCCGCCGCCAGCGCCTGGCGCGGATCGTCCACCGGAGCCCACCAGACCTCGCGCGCTTCGGGAGCTGGCTGAAGCCGCAGCCAGGCCCCTTCGATCACCCCGAGAGTTCCGAGGGAGCCGACGTAGAGCTTGGCGAGGTCGTAGCCGGCGACGTTCTTGACGACGCGCCCACCGCAGCGGGTGGGCTCGCCGCTGGCCAGGGTCACGTCGAGCCCGAGAACCGCGTCCCGGGGCGCGGCGTGGAGCGGGCCTGCGGCCGCCGCCGCCAGACACCCGCCCAGGGTCGAGCTGTCGCCGGGTGGGTCGAGGGGGATCTCCCAACGTCCCTCGGAAACTTTGCGAACGTGTTCTCTGAGATCACAAAGCGCTGCACCGGCGGGTAGATACGCGATCCCGTCCTCGTCATCGACGACCGTCGGGGGCAGCAGGGCCCGGGTCTCCAGCAGCACCCGGGCACGCGGCACGGGGTGGCCGAAGGCCGACCGCGTACCGCCCCCGCGCACCAGGGCCGGGGTCGCTGCCTCGCCGAGCAGGCGCAGTGCCGCTCCCAACGCCCCCCCGGGGCCCGGTGCGATCCGCAAACCCAGCCGAGCCCCTTCGAGATCGAGCTCGATCTCCTCGACGGCCGGCGCCCCCAGCTCCCGGCGAAGCCCCTCGGCGAGCGAGCCCACGTCCGCAGCCGCACTCACCCGAGCGGAACCTGGTCGTAGCCCCTCGCCTTCGGGTTGGCCTCGACGCAGAAGCGGGTCGTGGGAAAGAGCTTGCCCGGGTTGCAGACCAGCGTCGGATCGAAGGCCGCGCGCAGCTTCTTCATCGCCTCGAGATCCGCCTCCGAGTAGAGCAGCCCCATGAAGTCGCGCTTCTCGGTGCCGATGCCGTGCTCCCCGCTGATCACTCCCCCGGCCTCGACACAGGTCCGCAGGATCTCCTCTCCCGCGGCCAGCACCCGGGCCATCTCGTCGGCGTCGCGCCGATCGAAGGAGATGTTGGGATGCAGGTTGCCATCGCCCGCGTGGAAGACGTTCGAGAGCCGCAGGCCGTGGCGGTCACCGATCTCGCAGATGCTCTCCAGGATCTCCGGCAGCTTGCGGCGCGGCACCACCGCATCGTGGACGTAGAGGTCCGGCGCCAGACGGCCCATCGCGCCGAAGGCACCCTTTCGGGCGCGCCAGAAGCGCTGGCGCTCGGCCTCGTCGCGGGCCACCTGCACCTGGTCGGCTCCCTCGGCCACGCAGTGCTCGCGCACCCGCTCCACCTGGCGGGCCACGGCCGGAGCGGGCCCGTCCACCTCCACGATCAGGACGGCACCCGCGTCGGTCGGGAGCCCTGCCGCGTACACGCTCGCCTCCACGGCTTCGATCGTGCGTCGATCGACGATCTCCAGGGCCGCCGGCACGAGGCCGCTGCGGATCATGCGGCCGACGGCGCGGCAGGCGGAGACCACCTCCCCGAAGATCCCCAGCAGCGTCTCTACCCGCTCCGGAATCGGCGAGAGCCGCATCGTCGCCTCGGTCACGACCCCGAGGGTGCCCTCGCTGCCGACCACCGCGCCCACCAGGTCGTAGCCGACGGTCATGCCCGTGGCCGAGCCGAGCTGCACCAGCTTGCCGTCGGGGAGCACCAGCTCGAGGGCGAGCACGTGGTTCGTCGTCGTTCCGTACTTCAGGGTGTGCGGCCCGCCCGAGTTCTCGGCGACGTTGCCACCGAGGGTGCAGGCCTGCTGGCTGGAGGGATCCGGCGCGTAGAAGAGACCGTGGGGCGCCACGCGCTTCGAGAGATCCGCGTTGACGACGCCCGGCTGCACCACGGCGATGCGGTCCTCGGGGTCGATCCGCAGGATCCGGTTCATGCGCGCACACTCGATGACGACACCCCCGTCGAGCGCCAGGGCGCCGCCCGAGAGCCCCGTGCCGGCACCCCGGGGCACGAAGGGCACCCCGTGGGCGCGGCAGCGCTTCACGATCTGGACGACCTCGGTCTTGTCGGCGGGCAGGACCACCGCCCGGGGAGTCGCCGAGTGGTGGGTGAGGCCGTCCGCCTCGTAGACCAGCAGCTCCTCGGGTCGGCTCAGGACGTGGCTGGAACCGACGACCTGACGAAGCTCGTCTTCGAGCGCAGGGGCCACCGCGCGCCCCGGCTAGGCCAGGCCTAGCCGCTCGAGGTCGTCCTCGTCGAGGCCCAGGTAGTGGCCGATCTCGTGCTTCACGGTGATCTGGATCTGCTCGATCAGCTCCGCGCGCGTGCGGCAGACCTTCTCCAGGTTCTTCTTGAACAAGATCACCTGGTCCATGTCGCGGGCCTGGGCCGTTGCGGCGGCCTCGGTTCGAGGCACTCCGATGAAGAGGCCCAGGATCTGGGGAGAGACGTTCTCGTCGACCACGAGCTCCTCCGAAGGGAAGTCGTGGACCAGGCAGGGCACGTTCTCGACGTATTCGCGAATCGAGCGCGGCAGGTCGGCCAGGGCTTCCGCCGCAACCTGCTCGAACTCGTCGCCGGCCACCGCGGTGGGCAGGGGGAAGTGATCGCTGTCGAGGGCATGGGCCTGTTGGAAGGCGCGCCGGGCATCCTCTTCGTGGCCCAGCCGTTCCAGCACCAGCCCCAGGTGATAGACCGCATGCGAGGACTCGGGGTCCAGCGCGACGGCGTGGTCGAGGTGCCGGCGGGCCTCGCCGAACTGCCCCAGCTCGAACTCGATCTGCCCCTCGAAGGCGCGGTAGACCGCGACGTCGCCACCGGTCTGGAGGGCACGGCGCACCAGGAAGAGCGAGCCCGGCAGGTCGTCCAGGTAGAAGAGCGCCTTCGACTTGAGGTAGTAGACCTCGCCCTCGGTCGCCCCGTCCAGACGCGGCAGCTCGCCGCTACCCGAGAGCAGCTGGTCGCACTGCTGGATCGCCTGCTCGAACTCGCCGAGCTCCTCGATCAAGAGCTCTGCCCGGTTGAGGTGAGCCGTGAGGAACTTCGGATCGGCCATGCTGGCCAGCTCGAACTGGTAGAGGGCTTCTTCGATCTTGCCCTCGTCCCACAGGATCTCGCCGCGGCCGTTGTGGGCCTCGGCGCCACCCGGATGGGCCTTCAGTGCTTCCTCGAGCCAGGCGAGAGCTTCCTCGGTGCGCCCCCCGTGCGAGGCCTCCATCGCCTGGTCCAGGCAGTCCCAGTATCGATCCTTGTCTTTCATCACCTTGTCATGGCGTCCGGCCCGGGGATGCGGGCGCTGCTCGGACAGCCCCGCCAGCGTAGCAGACGGGATCGCCTGGAAGCACGCGGGATGCCCGTCGATAACAACACGTAACTATCCGTATTTGAAAAGAAAAACGGACAGTTGGGAGCCCGCTGGAGGCCTGATGCGAGGTCCGGTGGACGGCTCGGGGAGCGCGTGGCCGAGCCCCGGCGAAGGGCCGGAATCGGGCCCGGCAGAGGCCAGGAAGCCGGATTCGGGGGGCGCCGGCCGGCCCTGCAGGCGTGCCGGACGCGCCGGAGCCGGGCCCCGCCGATCGGCGCGGGACCCACCTGGGCCCGGCCCCGGATCGCTCCGGGGCCGGGCGGAAGGCGGAGGGCCAGGTCGGCCTAGAGGGCGACCAGCCCCTCGCGGATCGCGTAGCGCACCAGGGCGGACGCCTTGTGGATGTCCAGCTTCTCCATCACGGACGCCCGGTGGCTCTCCACGGTCTTGTGCGAGACTCCCAGATGGGCCGCGATCTCCTTGCTGGAGAGCCCCTCGGCGATGAGCTGCACCACCTGGCGTTCGCGAGCCGTCAGCGACGCGGCGCCGCCGGAGCCCGAATCGCCAGGATGGCTGATGGCGTTCACCAGGTGATGGGCCACCGAAGGCGACAGATAGGAACGCCCGTCGCGCACCACGTCGATCGCCTCCATCAGCTCCTTCGAGCAGGCGGTCTTCACGACGTAGCCGGCTGCACCGGAACGCAGGGCGCCTTCGACGGCCGAGCGGTTCTCCTGAGCCGAGAGCATCAGCACCTTCGTGCGGCTGCTCGTCTCGATGGTCTTCCGGATCACGTCGATCGTGGGCATACCCGGCAAGGCCTGCTCCATGATCAGCAGGTCCGGCTCGTGGCGAACCACCGCCTCGAGCACGGCCTCGCCGGTTCCCACCTCGCCGACCACGTGAAGGTCGCTGCGTTGCTCGATGAGAAGGTGCATCGCTTCCCTGACGACGCACTGATGGTCGCCCAGAAGAATGTTCGTCTGTGTCATGAGTCTCCCCCCCGTTCCCTCAATGGGTGAAACGGCTATCGGATGGGGGGGGATTCTCTGAATCGGCCCTTCCCCCGAACGTGAGCGCTTTATTTCCCGTCGCGGCGACGGATTTCATCCGAGCGGCATTCGTGAAAACACGGTCTCGACGTGTCGAGAAAGTGCGGAGACGGGTGGGGCTCGAAACGCCCGCGGCGGTTCCGCCGGATCGACTTCGTGGGGAAAGGGCCCGGAATGAGAGCCGGAGAAGGCCCGGAAATCGGGTCTAACCCTGACGAAGCGTCGAGAAAGTCCCGGGCTCATCGGACGTCTCGTGGAATCCGAATCGGGTGATTCACTGCTCTCCGATCGGGTCTTCTTGGCCGGCAGGAGCCGCCTGGGAGTGCTCGCGCGGCCTCGCTTGACACCGGAATGAGGCTCGGGGAGGGTGTGAACGGGGGCAACAGAACCCCGATCGTGGACCCGTGGGAGGATGGAAGGTGATCCTGGAAGGCAAGACGGTACTGGTCTCGGGCGTCGGGCCGGGGCTCGGAGGGGAGGTGGCCCGGGTCGCCAAACGGGATGGAGCCAGGGTCCTGATCGGAGCTCGCAACGAGAGCCGACTCCAGGAGATCGCCAAGGGGATCGATCCGGAGGGCCAGTCGGTCGTCGCCTGCCCGGTCGACGTGACGGACAAGGCTGCCTGCGCGCACTTCGTCGAGACCGCCGAAGAGCGTTTCGGCGGCGTCGACGCCCTGGTCTCGGTGGCGGCCCTCGACACCTTGTTCGGCAACCTCGAGACCACCACGGCTGAAGACTGGCAGGGCACCATCGGCGTCAACGTGATCGGCACCCTGCAGCTGGTGCAGGCGGCCGTGCCGGCGATGAAGCGGCGCGGTGGGGGCTCCGTCGTACTGATCGGCTCCCAGTCCTACCGATTGCCGCCGCCCAACAAGCAGCTCGCCTACGCGTCGTCGAAGGGCGCGTTGATCTCGGCGATGTACCACCTGGCTTCGGAGCTCGGCCCCGACCGCATCCGGGTCAACACGGTGGTGCCCACCTGGATGTGGGGGCCGCCCGTGCAGATGTACGTGAAATGGCAGGCCAAGGAGCGAGGCGTCTCGGAGGACGAGATCAAGGGCGAGATCACCTCGGGCATGCCGCTCGGCGAGATCCCGGCCGATGACGACGTGGCGGAAGCCGTCGCCTTCTTCTGCTCGGACCGCGCGCGGCTGATCACCGCCCAGACGCTGGCGGTGGATTCCGGCGAGGTGATGGGCTGAGCACCGCACCCAGCCTGGTCCTGGCCGCCAGGATCCCCGACGCCGATCCCCTCCTCATCCTGGCGACCGTCCTGGTGATCGGGACTTCCCTCGGCTGGATGGCGCAACGCCTGCGCCTTCCGGCGGTCACCGGGCAGATCGTGGCCGGTGTGCTGCTGGGGCCATCGGCCCTGGCGCTCTTCGACGAGGCCGGCGTACAAGACCTGGCGCCCCTCACCCACTTTGCCCTGGCGTTGATCGGCGTCACCGTCGGGGCCCACCTGAACGTGCGCCGGCTTCGCAATGCGGGCCGCCGGCTCTTCTGGCTGCTGATCGCCGAGGCGACGATCACTCCCCTCTTCGTGGGCGGCTTGATCCTCGCCGCGACGGATGCGCCGCCTCGCCTCGCGCTCCTGCTGGCGACCCTGGCGGTCTCGACCGCCCCGGCCACGGTGATCGCACTGGTGCGCGAGACGCGCTCACGGGGCGTCTTCGTGAAGACCCTGATCGCCGCCGTCGCGATCAACAACATGTCCTGCATCTTCCTCTTCGAGCTGGCGCGCAGCGCAGGCCGGCTCATGGGCCCGGGGACCGACCTCGCGGCCGTCTCCGCGGCCGATGTGCTCGTCACGAGCATGGGGCGGCTCGGCCAGGCCGTGATCATCGGGGCGGCCATGGCCGCGTTGAACCACATCATCACCTTGCGGGTGCTGCGTTCCGAGCGGCTCACCACCCTCTCGGTGGTGACCCTTCTGCTCACCTTCGGCCTGGCCTCCTTCGTCGAGGTCTCCCCGCTGGCGGCCTGCCTGAGCCTGGGCGTGGTCCAGACCAACCTGAGCCCCTTGCGGGAGCGTCTGGTCGACGCGGTCTTCGCGGATTTCGAGCCCGTGATCCTCTGCGTCTTCTTCACCCTGGCCGGCCTTCACCTCTCCCTCAGCCAGGCCGCGGCGGGTGGCATGATCGCCCTGCTCTTCCTGCTCGCGCGCGGCGCGGGCAAGCTCGTCTCCGCCCGGGTCGCGATGATCCTGGCGGGTGCCACGCATCGCGTTCGGCAGAACCTCGGCCCGGCGCTCCTCCCCCAGGCCGGTGTCGCGGTGGGCCTGGTGATCCTGATCCAGAGCGACCCGGCCTTCGGCGCCGTGCAGGAGATCTTCACCGCGGTCGTGCTCACGGCCGTGACCGTGAACGAGATCGTCGGTCCGCTGGCCACTCGCGTCGCTCTGGGGCGATCCGGCGAGATCGGCCAGGATCGGGCGCGGCTGGTGGACTTCCTCCAGGAAGAGAACATCGTGACCGGCATGCACGCGGGAACCCTCGAGGAGGCGATCGAGCAGCTCGTGGACCTCTTGATCTCCTCCCATCATCTCCAGGGTGTCGACCGGGAGGAGCTCCTGCGCTCGGTGCTCGAGCGGGAGGCGCAGATCTCGACCTGCCTCGGCGAGGGTCTGGCGGTGCCCCACGGCGAGCTGCCGGAGGGCTTCGGCATGCTCGGCGTGATGGGCCTCTCGGCCGAGGGCCTCCCCTTCCCCACGCCGGACGGCCAGCCGGTGCGCTGCATGGTGCTGCTGGCCACGCCCCACGGCGAGCGCGACCGGCACCTGGAGGTGCTGGCCGCCCTGGCGCGGACCCTGGGCGGCGACCCGGTGATGCGCCAGCAGCTCTACTTCGTCGACACCCCGGCCCACGCCTGCGAGATCCTGCACGGCGAGGACACCGAAGCCTTCAACTACTTCCTGTCCGAAGAGGACTGACTCCTTCGTGAACCGAGGGGGACTAGAAGGAGGCGAGCCACCTTCCGAGGGGGGTCTTCTGCCATAGGAGGCGGATGAAGGCCTGTGTGCCGTCCTCGGCCTTGCGCGTATAGGGGTAGCCCCCCTGGATGGCTCCCTTCCCCTTGCGATCGGCCAGGATCGGATGGGCGTGGCAGTAGCCGCGGATGCCGCTCTTGCCGTTCACACTGCCCACGCCGCTGGACTTGACCCCGCCGAAGGGAGCCTCGGGAACACCGTAGGTCATCGCCATGTCGTTCACGCAGACCCCACCGGTCTCCATGCGTTCGGCGATGCCAATGCCCTTTCGATGTCGCGGGTCCACACGTTGCCGTTGAGGCCGTAGTCGGAGTCGTTGGCCCGACGAAGGGCCTCCTCTTCGTCCCTCACCTTCTGGATCGCGATGATCGGGCCGAAGGTCTCCTCGGTCATCAGAGCCATCTCGTTGCCCACCTCCGTGACGACGGTGGGCTCGTAGTAGAGACCCTTCAGGTTCGGATTGCGCCGTCCACCCACGTGCACGGTGGCGCCCCTGGCCCTGGCATCCTCGACATGGCGCTCGATGATGTCGAGCTGCTTGTCCCAGAAGGTCGCACCGACGTCGAACTCGCCCCGGTCCGATTGCCGCAGCTTCTTCGTCTCATCGACCACCCTCCTCACGAACTCGTCGTAGATGGGCTCGACGACGTAGATGCGCTCGGTGCCGCAACAGTACTGCCCGGTCTTCCCGAGCTACGACCTCGACGCCCAGTTCCGCCTGCTTCGGCTCCTCGATCGGCACGGAGAGGTCCCCGTGCCCCGCGCGCTCTGGCAGGAGAGGGATCCCTCCGTGCTCGGCACGCCCTTCTTCGTCATGGACCGGGTCGTAGGCCGCGTGCCGCCGGATCTTCCGCCCTACGTGTTCGAAGGCTGGCTCCTCGAGGCGAGTGAGGAAGAGCGCCGCACGCTCCAGGACCGCACGGTCGGCGCGATTGCGGCCCTGCACGCCATCGATCCGGTCAAGGCCGAGAGCGGGTTCCTGGAGTTCGACCTTCCGGGCGACACGCCGTTGCGTCGCCACGTCGAGAACCAGCGCCGCTTCTACGCCTGGGTCACGCAGGACGGCATCCGCCATCCCCTGCTCGAGCGCGCCTTCACCTGGCTGGAGGCGCATTGGCCGGCCGAGGAAGGCGAAGCCGTGATCAGCTGGGGCGATTCGCGCATCGGCAACGTGATCTACGAGGGATGGACGCCGGTGGCGCTGCTCGACTGGGAGATGGCCTCCATCGGGCCGCGCGAGCTCGACCTGGGCTGGCTCGCCTTCATGCACCGCTTCTTCCAGGACATCGCCGAGGCCGTGGGCCAGCCGGGTCTCCCTGCCTTCCTGGGCTCGGACGACGTCGCCCTGAGCTACGAGCACCAGGGTGGTCACACGCCCCGCGACATGCCCTTCTACCTGACCTACGCCGCCCTGCGGCACGGCATCATCATGTCCCGCATCGCCCGGCGCTCCGTCCACTTCGGAGAGGCCGAGTGGCCGGAGGACGTGGACTCGGTGATTCCCCACCATGCCACCCTGCGGGCGATGGTCGACGGCAGCTACTGGTCCTGAGGAGCCCAAGATGAACAACCCGACCGGCGAGCTGATCGCCGCCGACGAGAGCTTCCACCACCAGGTGACGGAGACCTTCGCCACGGTGGGCAACTCCGACCCGTCGTGGACCGAGAAGGTCTGCGCCATGGCGATGGCGAGGGACGGCAGCTTGCAGATCGGCTTCGGGCTCGGCAAGTACACCAACCGCAACGTCATGGACGGCTACGCGGCACTGTCCCGCGGCAAGGAGCAGCTCACCGTGCGGGCGAGCCGTCAGCTCGTCCCCGAGCCCACGCTCACTTCGACCGGACCCATCCACTACGAAGTGGAGGAGCCGCTGCGCGTCGTCCGCTTCCGGCTCGAGCCGAACGACTGCCAGCCCATCGCCTCGGGTCCCTGGCCCGAGCTCGGCCTGAAGGACGAGGACTGGATGTAGCTCACAGAGGGGTCGGCTCCCTTGATGAGCGTGGCGGCGCTAGTCCTCGAACTCCGGGTTGGAGGAGAGGCGGCCGCCGGGCCCGCTGTAGGCCAGGCCGTAGCCGGGCGGGCGCTCGAAGGCGACCTCGGGGAGACCGGCGAGGGCGCGCCGCCAGGCGGCGATCAGCTCGTCCTCGGCGGGGTAGTCGAAGGGATCCTGCAGGACCGTCTCCTCCATGCCGCCGGGCTCGGGGCGATGGTCCACCAGCCAGCGGGCCGTGTGCGCCAGGGCCTCTCGCGCCGGGTAGGGATCGCGATAGCCGAGGTCTCGCTTCAGCTTGGCGAGGTCGAGCACCCGGTGGGTGGGGGTCGGCATGCAGAGGAGGGGGCGGGCCGGTATCGCCACCTCGGTGGGCATCGACACGATCTCGAGCTCGGCGCCGAGGGCCGTTGCGATGATCTCGACCACCTGGCGCAGGCAGAGCGCCTCCTCGTCCGCGCAGTTGTAGAGCTGCCCCGCCGAGGCCTCGGGTTGGTCGATCGCGAGCAACACGGCATGAGCCAGGTTCCCGGCGTAGCCGTGATGGTGGAGGATGAGCCCACCATCGGGGAGGATGATCTGCCGGCGGCCATCGAGGATGCGCCGCACCACGCACCACTCGCGCGGCACCAGCTGGTAGGGCCCGTAGACGTAGGGGTACCGGAAGTGGGCGGCCCTCGGCTGGTGGGCGAACAGGGCCTCCTCCGTGCGCGCGATCCGGTAGCCCTTCCCGTCCTCGCCGGGCTCCCTCACCACCGGGGCATCCTCCGCGACGGGCACGGGAAGGCCCGCCGGCTCGAAGAGACCGGGGTTCATGAAGCCCCGGTAGGCGGGCACTCCGCCCACGGAGACGAAGCGCTCGCAGCGCCCCTTCATGAGCTTGGCGATCGCACGCAGGCGGCCATAGGTGGCGACACACACGTCGAAGTGTCGCCCGGCGATTCCCTCTTCGACCTTCGCCGGATCGTAGGCATCCGTGTGGATGTGCTCGACGTCGTCGGGGATCTCGTCGAGCTCGTGCCGTCCGGAGTGCAGCATCGCGACCCGATGCCCCCGCTCGCGGAGGCCGTTCACGATCAGGTGCCCCGTCGGCCCGGTTCCACCGATCACGAGGGATTGCATGGCGCGGATGATATCGTGGTTGGCGTGCGAGCCCTCTACTTCGATGGCCGGCGCCCCGGGGTGGCCGATCGGCCCGATCCGGAGTCCGGCACCGACATGGCCCTGGTCCGCGTGCAGCTGGCCGGCGTCTGCAACACGGATCTCGAGATCGCCCGTGGCTACATGGGCTTTCGGGGAATCCTCGGCCACGAGTTCGTGGGCGTGGTCGAAGAGGGGCCCGAGGCCTGGCGCGGAGCCCGGGTCGTGGGCGAGGTCAACTTCGCCTGCGGCGCCTGCGAGGCCTGCAGCGCCGGCCTGGGCCGCCACTGCCCCACCCGCCGCGTCATGGGAATCCTCGAAGCCGACGGCGCCTTCGCCGAGCGGGTCGCCGTACCGGTCGCCAACCTGCACCGCGTGCCCGAAGGCCTGGCCGACGCGGCCGCCGTCTTCACCGAGCCGCTCGCGGCGGCCTTCGAGATCCTCGAGCAGATCGAGGTGGACCCGCAGCACCGGTGCGTGGTCCTGGGCGACGGCAAGCTGGGGTTGCTCGTCGCCCAGGTGCTCGCGGATGCCGGCGCCCGGGTCCTCGCCGTCGGCCGGCACGACGAGAAGCTCGCTCACCTGGCGGCCCGGGGCATCGAGACCCGCCGCATCACCGACTTCGACGCGTCTGCCGCGCGCGCCGACCTCGTGGTCGAGGCCACCGGCAGCGCCCGCGGCCTCGAAGAGGCCCTCGCCGCGACCCGGCCCCGCGGAACGCTCGTGCTGAAGAGCACGGTCGCCGAGCGGCCGGCCGTCGACCTCGCACCCCTCGTGATCGACGAGATCCAGGTGGTGGGCTCGCGTTGCGGGCCCTTCGAGCCGGCCCTCGCAGCGCTTCGGGAGGGCCGCATCGACCCGGCGCCCCTGGTGAGCGACACCTTTCCGCTTGCGCGGGCCACGCAGGCGCTCTCGCGTGCGGGCGAGCCGGGCGTGCTGAAGGTCCTGCTGGACTGTGACACGGCGCGGTAGGGAGCCAGTCGGCCTCCCCATACATCTCGCGGACCACCACGCAGACGTAGCCGTCCGGCTCGACGAGCCCGATGACCTCGCGATAGCCCGCGCTGCCCATCGGTTGTGGCATGCTACGGCCCGATGAGCGGACCGAGCGACGAGAGCTATCAGGCCCTTCGGATCGAGCGACGACTGGACGTCCTCGAAGTCACGATCGACCACCCGGAGAGCCGGCTCAACACCGTCGACGCGCTGCTTCACGGAGAGCTGACGCGTCTGTTCCGCGAGCTGAAGCGCGAGGACGAGGCGCGTGCCGTGCTCCTGACGGGCGAAGGGCGTGCCTTCAGCGCGGGCGGAGACTTCGCATTCTTCGCCGAGCTGACGGATCTCCAGGCCCTCGAGCACCTGCGTCGCGACGCCAAGCAGATGATCTGGGACCTGCTCGAGGTGGAGCTTCCGATCGTCGCAGCCCTGAATGGGCCTGCCGTCGGTCTGGGGGCCTCGCTGGCGCTGCTCTGCGACACCATCTACATGGCCGAGAGCGCGACGATCGCCGACCCCCACGTCCGCGTGGGCATCGTCGCAGGCGACGGCGGCACCGCCATCTGGCCCCTCGCCGTGGGCCCGGCCCGGGCCAAGGAGTACCTGCTGACCGGCGATCCGGTCTCTGCGACCGAGGCCGAGCGCATCGGCCTCGTGAACCGCGTCGTCGCTGACGACCGGCTCCTCGCCGAGGCCCGGGCCTTCGCCCAGCGGCTCGCGCAGGGGGCGCCTCTGGCGATCCGCTACACCAAGCAGGCCGTGAACAAGGGGGTCAAGGCCGCGCTGAACGTGGCCTTCGACGCCTCGACCGCTCTCGAGATCGTGACCTTCCAGAGCGAAGACCACCGGGAGGCCATGGCGGCCCTCGCGGAGAAACGCCCGCCCACCTTCCGGGGCCGCTGAGCCCCCTCCCAGCGAGGACCCGATGAGCGAAGTCGGTCTCTACGAAGCGATGTCCACCTTGCGGGCCGTGCGCCGCCTGCGCCCCGACCCGATCCCCGAGGACGTGCTGCAGCGCGTGCTCGAGGCCGCCACCTGGGCGCCCACGGGCGGCAACCGTCAGCCCTGGCGGATCGTGGTCGTCCGCAACGGCGACGCCAAGGCCCGCCTGGCCACGCTCTACGCCGAGCGCTGGAAGCGATTCGCGGGGGGCTACGAGAAGCTGATGGCGGGCATGCCCGAGGAGGCCGCCGCCGAGTCCCGCAAGATGCTCGACGCGGGCGACTACCTCGCCGATCACTTCGCCGCGACACCCGCCGTCCTCGTCTTCTGCTTCAACCCCCGAGACATGGCGATCACCGACGCCAAGCTGGATCGGATCTCGGTGGTGGGCGGCGGCTCGGTGTACCCGGCCGTGCAGAACCTGCTGCTGGCCTGTCGCGCCGAAGGGCTGGGCTGCACCCTGACCACGCTGCTCTGCGAATGCGAGTCCGAGGTGCAGGCGCTGCTCGGCATTCCGGAGGGCTGGGGGACGGCGTGCGCGATCCCGATCGGCTACCCACAGCGCAGCGGGCACGGGCCCATCCGCCGCCGGCCGGTCGCGAAGATGGTCTACGGCGACCACTGGGGAGAAGCACTGTGAGCGGTCAGATCGTCGCCAGGGCCGAGGCCCTGGTCGAGACCCTCTTGAAGCGCGCCGAGGAGATCGAGGAGGCCCGCCGGCTCCCGGCGGATCTCTCCGACGCGTTCGCGCGCGCGGGCTTCTACCGTCTCTGCGTGCCCGAGATCTACGGCGGTCTCGAAGCGCCCCCCATGGAGACGATGCGCGCCGTCGAGACCCTCGCCCGGGGCGACGGCTCGGCCGCCTGGTGCGTGTTCATCGGCGCGACCTCGGGCACCATCCTCGCCTCCCTTCCGGAGGAGGCGGCCCGCGAGATCTTCGCCACCCCCGAGACCCTGCTCTGCGGCGTGTTCGCACCCCGCGGCACCGCAACCGCCGAAGAGGGCGGCTACCGGGTCGAAGGGCAATGGCCCTGGGGCTCGGGCACCGAGAACGCGGACTGGATCCTGGCGGGCTGCCGGGTCATCCGCGACGGCGAGGTCGAGACCTTCCCCAACGGAGTCCCCCGGCCCGGGGCCATGATGCTCTCGCGGGATCAGGTCGAGTTCCTCGATACCTGGCACGTGACCGGCCTGGCCGGCACCGGCAGCACCGACTTCAAGGTGGACGGCGCCTTCGTCCCGGAGCGGCGCGTGGGAGGCATCGGGGGCCAGCGCCGGCTGGATCGACCGCTCTACGCCTTCCCCCAGTTCGGTCTGCTCTCGATGGGCATCGCCGCGGTCTCGCTGGGCATGACCCGGGCCGCGATCGACGAGCTGGTCGCACTGGCCGACGTGAAGACACCGACCATGAGCTCCCGCACCCTGGCGCGGCGGCCCTCCACCCAGAGCGACGTCGCCCGGGCCGAGGCCCTGCTGCGTTCGGCCCGCGCCTTCTACTACGAGGCGATCGAGGAGGCCTGGGAGGTGGCCCAGCGGGGGGAGGGCCTGCCCCTGGCCCAGCGACGCGACGTGCGCCTCGCGACCACCCACGCCACCCATGCCTCCGCCCAGGCCATCGACCTCATGTACAACCTGGCAGGGGGCACCTCGGTCTACCGCAGCTCCCCGTTGCAGCGCATCTTCCGCGACGTGCACGTGGCGACCCAACACATGATGGTGTCTACCGGCACCCTGGAGCTGACCGGGCGGCTGCTGCTCGGCCTCGAAACGGACGTGGCCCAGCTTTGAGCCCGGTCCGCGTGGGGCCCCTGGCCAGCTCGGAGATGTTGACCGGGCCCTTCGAGACCCGACGTGCCCTGCTGGGACGCGTCGAGGCCGCCGGCCTCGACCACGTCTTCATGGCCGATCACGTCAGCTTCTTCGTCGGCGCGGGTATGGACGGGCTGATCCAGGCCGCCACGGCCGCGGCCCTGGCGCCGCGACTGGACGTGGTGGTCGGCGTCTACCTGCTGGCCCTGCGCCACCCCGTCCCGGTGGCGCGGCAGATCGCGAGCCTGGCGGAGGCCGCGCCGGGGCGGCTCGTGCTCGGTGTCGGCCTGGGCGGAGAGGATCGGCACGAGATCGAGATCTGCGGCGTCGACCCGGCGACGCGCGGACGCCGGACGGACGAGTGCCTGGTGGCGCTGCGCGGCTTGCTGGGCGGTGAGAAGTTCAGCCTGGACGGCGAGTTCTTCCAGTTCGAGGACGCATGGATCCTGCCGGCCCCGGACCCGCCGGTCCCGCTGGTGATCGGCGGCCGCTCGGATGCCGCCGTGCGCCGAGCCGGCCGGCACGGCGACGGCTGGCTGGGCGTCTGGTGCTCGGCAACGCGTTTCGGCGAAGTGATCGATCAGGTCGACCGGCACGCTTCCTCCGCAGGCCGGAAGGCGCCGGCCTGGGAGCACGGCCTGCAGGTCTGGGTGGGCGTCGACGCAGACCGCGACGTCGCCCGGGGGCGCCTGGCCAGGGGAATGGAGGGCTTCTATCGCACGCCCTACGAGCGCTTCGAGCGCTACAGCCCCTACGGCAGCGCGGCGGAAATCGCCGACTTCCTGGCGCCCTACGCGGCGGCGGGGTGCCGCTTCTTCAACATCATGCCGATCGCTCCTTCACCGGAAGCGGGCATCGACGCCGTCGCGGAGATCCGCGAGCGGCTGAACCGCTAGCCCGCGCCTTCGGCGCTAGACCAGCTTCTCCGGGTTCTCCAACCCCTCCTTGACCCTGGCCAGCGTGATCCCCGCGTAGATCCCGTCTTCGATGCGCTCGTCGTAGGTGTAGCGGACGTTCATCACGCGGCTGCCGTCCGCACGCTCGCGCACCACACCCAGGGTGGCGAAGGCGGGGCAGGTGCCGTGCTCCCAGAGGTGGTGGTAGCCCGCATCCATTCCGAGGGAGCCCAGGTTCGCGACGAAGACGGAGGTGAACATCGGGTCGTCGTCGATCATCGCCTTCGGAAGCAGGCCGAAGTGGTCGGCCAGGTGCAGCAGACCCATGACCCCGTGGATCAGGAGCGGAGGCAGGAAGTCGAGGGCGAGCTTCATCTCCCCGTCGCTCGAGGTCTTCTCGCCCCCGCGACGGCGCCCCAGCCGATCGAGGATCGAGTCGACCATCTCGTCGAGGGTCTCGTCCTCGGGGAACTCCCGCTTGACGGTGAGCATCTTCTCGTGCTCCCTGATGGCCTGGAGCGCGCTGAAGGTCACCCACACGCCCTTGCGCTGCCAGAGCCGTCCTCCCTTCGTGAAGCGGTTCACCTTCGAACGCGCGCGGAACTGCATCGTGAGGGAGCGGAGAAAGAGGTGGAAGAGGGTCATCTTCCGATCCGCCGGGCGCTGGGCGTTGCGCTCGTCGATGAACTGGAGCGCCCGGTCCACCTCGATGTCTCCGTCGAAGTAGACCAGCGATTCGTTCCGACGGGGCGAGATGAAGGGCATGAAGCGCCTCACCATCGGGGCATCGCGAACCAGGGTGGCATCGGCACGGCGTCCGAACATGGCTTCCTCCGGGGACGGGCCTCAAAGATAGGCTCGGTTGTGCTCGCGCGCGCCCTCCCGTGCGTATAGGATGACAGCTGGCGTCCTTGGCAGCGAAGCGGAGGAAAGCTCTGAGCGTCGTCAGCTGCAGCATGCGCGCGCCTCTCGTGGGGGAGCTGCGCGAGCACGGCTTCGACCCCGAGGTCCTCGTCGAAGGCCTCGACTGCAGCGTCGGCACCCTGCAGGTCAACCGGCAGACCATCGGATGGGACGCCTTCACGGTCATCCTGGAGCGCAGCGCGCGCCTGCTCGGGGGCGGCGAGGCTCTCGAGGATCTGGCCTTCCGCAACACCGAGCGCCAGCTCCCGCGGATGATCCGCAGCCTGCTCCCGGGGCTTCGGGGCGCCAAGCCCCTCTTCCTGATGGGCGCGCGCTGGCTGGGCCCGTGGATGTTCCGGGCCACCCGTGCGACCTGCGAGGAGCTGGCCGACGGGCGCCTGCGAGAGGTGATCGAGATCCTGCCGCCGCACCGCGGCTCACCGGAGTTCTTCTGGCTGACTCGCGGCATCATGCGGGCCGGCCCGCGGCTTCTCGGCCTTCCCGAGGCCGTCGTCGAATCCAGGATCAGCGAACGCACGGCCGAGTACGTGATCACCCTTCCGCCGCGGCCGCGGCGCCGCCTCTTCGGGAGGGCGCGACGCCCCGAGCGCATGTCGGAAGAGCGGGCCGAGCTCGGCTTCCAGCAGGAGCAGCTGCGCGAGAGCCTGCGCCGGGTCGCGCCGTTGTATCTCCATCCCACCTTGCGCTCGCGGAGCTCCCCCTAGAAGGGGATCGTGAAGGCCAGCGGCTCGGCGGCGCCTTCGGCGCCGACCGAAGCGATCTGGCGTTCGCGGCGCGAATAGCGAAGCGGAAGAGCCGAGAAGGGATCCGCGGGCAGGGCGTCGAGGGTCGCTCGACCGGCCGCAACGTGGCCGCGCCAGGCCTCGGCGCTTCCCTCCTGGAGGGAGCCACGCAGCTCGGCCGCGTCGTCGATCCCGAGGGCGAGCTCCTGGCCGAGCAGGACGAGCTGCGCGTAGGCGTTGCGCTCGAGCGGCAGCCCGGGGAGCCGCTGCACCGCCAGGTCCGCGTCGCCCGGATCGGGCAGGTCCGTCATCCGGGTGGACACGTACCCCACGGCCAGGGCCCCCAGCAGGAGGCCCAGGAAGCCCAGGGCGAGCACGAGACGGCGCATGGCCCTGGATCGGCCGTCCGCTCGCGCGGGTGTAGCCGGGGGAGGCTCAGTCGGAGACGTCGGGCTCCATGAAGATCCAGCCGATGTCGGGGACCTCCTCGCGGAGATGGCGTTCGAGGGTGTTCACGCGCTCGAGCGCCTCGACCAGCGGTAGCTCGGGCGCGATTCGCACCTTCGCGGCCACCATGATCTGGGGACCCACCTGGAGCGTGATCACGTTGAACACCTCGCGGATGCCCTCTCCGCGCGCGATCTCCCGCTGGATCGCCGCCGTCACCTCCGGATCCGCCGAGCGACCGATCAGCAGCTTGGCCACCCGCCAGCCGACGAAGAGGGCCACCGCAACCAGGAGCACGCCGATGGTCATCGAGCCATAGGCGTCGTAGACGCCGTCGCCCGTAGCTGCGGCCAGCGCGACGAAGGCGAAAGCCACCACCAGACCGAGCAGGGCGGCGAGATCCTCGCCGAACACGACGACCAGCTCCGAGCTGCGAGACTCGTTCAACCAGCGCCACAGGCTGCGCTCGCCGCGCACCTTGTTCACCTCGACCATGCAGCCGCGCATGCTCACCGCCTCGAGACCGATCGAGAGAGCGAGCACCAGGAGGGCGATCCAGGCGTTCTCGATGGGCCCGCTCTGATGCAGCTTGTGCCAACCCTCGTAGAGGGAGAAGAGCCCGCCGACACTGAAGAGCAGAATCGCGACGATGAAGCTCCAGAAGTAGGTCAGCTTGCCGTAGCCGAGCGGATGCTCGGCGTCGGGCTCGCGGCGCGCACCGCGCAGGCCCAGGATCAGCAGGAGCTGATTGCAGGCGTCCGCGACCGAGTGGATGGCCTCCGCCACCATGCTCGACGAGCCCGTATGCAGCGCCGCGGCGGTCTTGGCGACCGCGATGCCCGCGTTGGCGAAGAAGGCGTAGAGGATCGCGCGAAGGGGGTTGCTGCCGCCTGCGGCCATGGCGATCGATCATAACGGCGCCGTGCCCACATGGTAGAGTGAGAGGGTGACCCGACCCCTGCTGTGGCTCGCCTGCCTGCTGCTCGCGTCCGACTTCGCCGCAAGTGCTTCGCGCGCGGAGGTCTACCGCTGCGTCGACGAGAAGGGCCAGGTCGGATTTCGCGACAAGCCCTGTGACGAGGCGGATCGCCAGGAGGAGGTGGCGCTGCCCGAGGGCAGCCGCGATCGCGGTTGGAGGGTGCGCGGGAGCGTCGAGCGGGGAGAGAGCACGACCCTCCACCCGCACGGCATGGCGCTCTCCCGCGGTCGACCGCATCAGTTGATCCTGCACCTCACGGCCGAACCCATCGACGAGGGCCGCCTGGCCGCGCTGCGCGCGGCTCAATGGGATCGCGTGGGCCCCATGATCTCGGTCTACCTCGATCGGGCACCCGGCATGCGCGATGACCCCGGCCCCTGCACGCTGTCCGCCGTGTCGCTGCACGTCCATCCCGGCGATGGCGGGCAGGTGGACTTCATCGGAGGCGAGAACCTGCTCGAAGCGGTATCGGCCTGCGAGCTGGTGACGAGCGGCAGCCGGCGAGGCGTGCGCTTCGCCGTGACCCACCGCGGCGCCTTCCGTGTCGACGTCGGCGGCACCTTCCCGTTCCCCCTCGACTAGCCCTCCACACCAGGTGTTCACGAAGGGGGCCAACCCCCTTGTAGACACCTGGCCTTCCGTTGAAGAGCCTGCTGTTGGAACCCCGTCCCGTCCCCCCGATGCCCGAAGGCTGCCCCTGGAGCGGCTGGATGCCACCGAACGTGGACTGGTGTGAGCAGGAGCTCTGCTCCTGGATCACCAACCCTGCGGATACCTGGTCGAACCTGGCCTACCTGGCCTTCGGTGTCCTCATGATCCTGGAGACGCGTCGGGGCGCCGGCGCGCACCGGGGCGAGCTCCGGCTCTTCGGCCCGGTGAGCATCGTGGTCGGCCTCTTCTCCGGCATCTACCACGCGTCGTACACCTTCTTCCTGCAGTTCTTCGACTTCGTGGGGATGTTCCTCTTCTGCTTCACCGTGCTGACGGGGCACGCGGTTCGCCTGGGCTGGGTGCGACCCGAGCGGCGGCTGACCTTCTTCCTGGGCGGTGTGGCCTTCTTCAGCGCGCTGGTGCCGGTGATGTATCAGCTCGCACTCCCCTTCCAGGGCCTGGTCTTCCTGCTCATCCTCGGCGTCGTGTCGCAGGAAGGCTGGGTGCGCCAACGGCTGGGGCCGGCCCCCAGCTATCGCTCCTTCGTGCTCGCGCTCGGGCTGCTCGTGGCGGCCGCCGGGTTCTCCCTGGCCGACGTCACGCGCACCTGGTGCGACCCCACGAACCACTGGCTACAGGGCCACGCGCTCTGGCACGTGCTCTCGGCCGCCGCCCTCTTCGCCCTCTACCGGCACCACGCCCAGCCGCTGCCCGCGGCGAGACCGTGATCAGTCCGCGATCGGCGGCTCCGGGATCTCCTCGGGGGCCGGCTCCCGGTCTTCCTCGCTCTGCTTCGGGAGCTTCAGGTCACCGTCCAGGATGCGGTACACGCGCTGCTTGTAGTACTCGCACTGGGCGCCGTGGTAGGACGCCTCGAAGTCCTGCTCGTAGGTCTCGTCCAGGACCTCGTCGAGCCGCGCCCGCCGCTCTGCGCGGTTGCCGTAGCGCATGGTCCGGACGCCGATCTCCAGGGGGCCGGCGAAGTAGGTGGTGATCGAGAAGGCACCGTCCACGACGCCGCCCGCCAGATCGCGCAGCGTGCGCGGGCCGCGGATGGGCATCTCGAGCAGGGGCCCGGCGGGCAGGCCCCAGACGGCCAGGGTCTGCCCGAAGTCCTCCGGGTCGGCCTTGACGCCGGTGAGTGGCTTCGCGACGTCGAAGAGCCCGCCGATCCCGATCGTCGTGTTGAGCGCGAAGCGCATGGTCTCGGCGCCCGCCGAGATCACGTCGCCCTGGAACAGGTTGTTGATCATGTTCCGCGGGGCCTTCAGGTTCTTCGAGAAATCCGAGAAGCGGTCCCGGAACAGCTCAGGGAACCACATCCAGACGTTGATCACGGGATCGATGACCTTGCGGTCCACCCAGCGGTTCACACCGTGCATGGGCCGATTCCAGGGCGAGAGCGGGTCGGGCCTCGTCCGCAGCTCTTCGCAGGAGCGGGGAGGGGGAGGAGAAGCACAGCCCGCGAGCACGGCGAGGGCGGCGATCAGCACGAGAGCCGGGAGCTTGGGGGGCATCACCCCATCGTATACGAGCTTGCGCTCCCCCGACCAGCCGCACTACGACGCGCAACTCCCCGGCAGATTGGGGGTTCTCGACCATTCCCAGCAGCTTGGCCGCGGGTCTGCCCACGGCTTGCGACCTGCCGCGGCGGCTCGGCCCGGGCCGGCGGCCCACGAGGTCGATCCGTGGGAGCCGCAGCCGACCCAGCACGGCGAGCAGGGCACGAAGCACCATCACGCCACAGTGTGGCCTGGAGCATCTCGGAGCAAGCGCGCCGTCGCGCTAGCCTCTCCCTGGAAGCGGAGGAGGTCTCCCATGACGAGCTTCGAGACGAAGACTCCCCTCGGCAAGACCGGCCTTTCCGTCAGCCGGCTTGGCATCGGCTCGAGCTTCGGGGCACCGACCCGGGTGATCGAAGAGGCCGTGGAGCAGGGGATCAACTATCTCTACTGGGGCACCGTCCGGCGCCCGGCCTTCGGCCGCGCGATGCGCAACGTCGCGAGGCGCGATCGCGACGGGGTGGTCCTGACGATCCAGTCCTACGCCCGGGTCGCCGCGCTCGTGGCCCCCTCGGTCGAGATCTCGCTGCGCCGGGTGGGCGTCGACTACTTCGACCTCCTGCTGCTCGGCAACTGGAACCAGCCACCCAGCCCGGCCGTGGTCGATGCGGCCCTGGCGCTGAAGGACCAGGGCAAGGTGCGCTTCCTCATGGTGAGCACGCACAACCGGCCCCTGCTGCCCTCGCTCTTCGAGGGCTACGCCAAGGGCGAGAGCCCCTTCGACGTCTTCATGTTCCGCTACAACGCCGTGCACCGCGGCGCCGAGAAGGACGCCTTCCCCTTCCTGCCGGCCGAGCAGAAGCCCGGGATCGTCACCTACACGACCACACGCTGGGGCGACCTGCTCGACCCCAGGAAGATGCCCGAGGGCGAGAGCCCGCCGCCGGCCAGCCACTGCTACCGCTTCGCGCTCTCGAACCCCGCGGTCGACATCGCCTTGTGCGGCCCGGCCAACCGGGACCAGATGCAGGAGGCGATCCGCAGTCTCGAGCTCGGCCCACTCTCGCCCGACGAGATGAGCCGCATGCAGAGCATCGGCCACCACCTCTACGGCCACCACAAGGCTCGCTTCGCGGACGCGGGCGACGAGCCCTCCTAGGGGCAAGCCACGCGCTCGGGCCAAAGGGCGGAGGGGAGCCCGGCACAGGGTGCTTCACACTGGAGACGTCGGGCGGCCTAGGGTTTTCCCCAATTCGCAATGCGAGGGGAGCCCGGGTCCGCTCCAGCGGGTCATGCGACGCTGTCGTCTGGCGCGACGGCGTGCTCCAGCATGGGCGCAAGCATCTGCGCCGAGCTCGTATCGAAACCCTCCATCGGCGGGCGGGGCCACGCCAGCCCGCTCCTTCAGCTAGTGGGTGCGGTGGTGGTGATGATGGTCGTGCGGCTTGAGCAGCCCGGCGGCGATCCAGCCCCCGAGCACCAGGCCGCCAATCACCGAACCCACTGCGATGGTGATGACAAACTCGACCATGGGATGACCTCCCAAGGCACCCTCCTCATCTCCGCATCTCCGTTGGTGGGGGGGTGG